>CP119311.1:919531-1226041 GCA_029202545.1 Candidatus Pseudobacter hemicellulosilyticus | reverse complement strand
GTGGAGTTTCACGCCGGTCAGTTCCTCTGTGTAGAAAAGCTGGTGACTGTTGGTGTAAAAGTAAACCGTGTGTTGCTGCGGTTCCTGCTTACTGCTCCGGACCACCCAATAGGCTTTGTCGCAAACCCAGCGCGGGACGGAGTTTTGGGGATTGTTGCTGACTGGGGCTTCCTGCGCCCGGGCTGCCTGGAATAAAAAGAAGCAGAGTAAAACAGGAAGGAAAAATGATTGTTTTTTCATGGCTATACTTTTGGTAAATGGAAAAATGATCCAATACCGTAAAGCTACCCGCCAGCAGCAGCCGAAAAACAGAAAATGGCCGGACAGTAGCATTTAACAGTCAGACAGGAATTAAAAGCAGCCGGGAGACTAAATGGTCGATAAGAACTGTTGGTCGACGAAGAAAAAGGTTCAGTGGCGTTGGCCATTACTCGCCCCAATTTTTAGTAATGAACTGTTAAAATACAGGTTTTGTTTACCCGGAACGGTATTTGTAAATTTATAGACAGCCCCTCCCCGGACCATTGATACAAAAACTGTTCGTTATGAAAGAAGAGAAGAAAAGTATCATTGACCACCATGCCTGTTCTTACGTTACGTTCAACACTATCGACTGGATAGATGTCTTTATCCGGCCGGGTTATAAACAGGTTATTACTGATGCCCTGAATAGTTTTGTGACCAATAAAAAGCTGATCATATTTTCCTGGTGCCTGATGACCAACCATCTTCACCTGCTGGCCCGCAGTAATGAAAAAGGCGGCCTGGCGCAGTTTGAAAAGGATTTCAAGAAGCAAACCACCAAGGAGATCCTGGAGGCTATTGACGGCGAGCCGGAACTGCGGCACAACTGGATGCTGGCTCATTTTGAAGCAGCCAGCCAGCAGATGAAGCGGCTGGAAAAATATACGCTCTGGCAGAATTGCAGCAACCCGGTGTTTATTGATTTTAAAGATCCCTATAAGCTAAAAGAAAAAGTACTGCATATCCACGAGAACCCGCTCCGGGACCTGGTTGTGGACCAGCCTGAGGATTACCTGCACAGTTCAGCCCGGGACTATGTTGGCCGCAAAGGGCTGGTGCAGGTGAATCGCATCGATTTTGAAGACCTCCTGAAAGCCATCATCACAGCGTAGGGCAGCCTGCCCCTCCACGTTATTTCGGATAGAGACAATTCAGTAACAGTTCTGCCAGGTCGTACCTGGGGAAATCGCCATGATTACCCAGGAGAATTACCTGGGTGGCTGTTTCCGGTATCATCACAAACATGCAATAATAGCCCAGGTCGGTACCGGGATGGTAAACGACCTTGAACTTCCGGGAAGCGGTAAAAGCATGCTGGTCCACCATCCAGCCATAGGCGTACCAGGCATCCCAGTCTGTATACAGGAAGCGCGGCTCCCAGGCCGAGTCTGTCAGTGAGGGAGAAAGCAGTTGATGGGTCCGCCATGCCCGGCCCCAACGCGCCAGATCAGTAGTAGTAGCGGATAGTCCGCCGGCGCCGGCCATATTGGCGTGGGGATAGGGCTGCTCCGGCAGGCCCATCCAGTAACCGGTGGAGTTCAGCTGGCTGGCGGCAAAGCGGGTAGCTGTCAGCTGAAGCGGTGTAGCGATGCGTTGCTGCAAAGCGGCGCCCAGTGATTGCCCGGTCAGTTTTTCAATGACCAGGGCCAGGACCAGGTAACCTGTATTGCTGTAACGAAAGGCTGTGCCGGGCTCAAATTCCAGCGGGTCAGACCCAAAGCGCTCCACCAGCTCGGGCAAAGGATATTCCTTTTGGAGCATGGCCGCCAGGGATGTTTCAGATCGGGTATAGCTGGGGATGCCGGAACTATGGCTGAGCAGCTGGGCCAGGGTTACCCTTCCATGTACATAACCGGGAATGAACTGTCCCACAGTATCCAACAACCTGCATTTATTTTCCTGCACCAGCTGCAGGAGCAGGAGCGTGGTAAAAGATTTGGAGAGGGAGCCGATCCTGAACTGCGTGCTGCTGTCATTGGGCTGCTGGCTGGCTTCATTGGCCAGGCCATATCCTTTGGAGAACAGCGGCTGGTCTTTGTGGATGACCAGTACGCTGCCGCTGAACTGCCCCTGCTGATGGTAGAACTGCAGGATAGAATCCATTTTCAGGGCCGGGTTCTCCGGCAGTTTTTTCCAGCGGGCCTGCACCTGGTTTTTGAGGCGTAGCCGCTCGTTCTTACGCTGGATGATAGCGGCAATAGTATCTGTATTGTAATCCGCCAGCAGGATATTGTAGTCTTTCCAGAAATCAGGCGCAAAGCGCTGGTCCTGGTGTTCAATAAAGCGGTGATCGCCCAGGGTTTCGCGGGCAGTAAAACCAGCCAGGTTGCCGGTGTCAACGCCGGTCACCACATAATCCACACGGATATCCGCCAGGAAATCGAAGACGAGGCGGCTATTCCTGAAGCGCCATTCATGGCCGTTCAGCACGCTGGCCAGCACCCATTTGCCGCCTACCTGCTGGTAATGGATGCGGGCATTCTCCCGGAAAATATCTATCTGCATGGCCAGCAGTTTCAGGAGCACGCGTTCGGCGGCATTGCCATAGCGGGCATAGGTTATTCCTTTGGGGCTTCGGTTAAATTCCAGGGCCACAAAAGCTTCCGTGGCCTGGTCGATATACAGAACGCCTTTGTACAGTGATTCCTTAATGCCATCCTGCTGGTCGAAAGAGATCTGGTAAACGGGCCGTCCGTCCAGAAGGGTCCTGCCCTGCAACTGGAACCGGTGCTTACGCAGGCCCTCCGGGTTGAGCAGCGTGGTAGCCTGCAGCTGCCGGATAATATCATATTCATACAGGGACTGAGGCTTCAGGCCCAGGTCTATGCCGTGCGACTGCTGCTCATCCTGTACGGAGCGCATCTGTACCAGCTTAAAAGCGTTTTTGTCTTTGCTGGCATAGCCCGGATTGTACACATCAAACACGGCTTCGGACAACATCAGGTGTTCTTCACCTTTACGGGTATGAATGCGATAAAAGCCATGGGTAATATGCGGGCTGGAAAAATAATTCTCGGGGATCCTGCGGATGGCGCTTTGTATGCGTTGCAGGGCGGTGGGCATACTGGCCGTTACGGCTACTGCTTCCAGGGTGGTGGCCATGGGCCGCATGGTCAGGGTCTTCTGGCCGGACCGGAAGGCGGCCAGTGGCCAGCGTTGCTCCTGGTAACCCAGGTAAGTGACAATAAGAGAATCGGTAGCCTGACTACCGGGCCATAGCAGTCTGAAGAGCCCTGCTTTATTAGTGATGGTGCCGGTCCCGTCCCTGTTAAGCCGGACAGAAGCAGCGGCGAGCGGCCTGCCTTTTTCATCAGTGATCTTTCCTGAGAGGGCTTCCTGGCCAAAGATGGATAAGGGCAGCAGCAGGAAGGCTAACCAGCAGGCGTTGCGCATAAGGTTTTTGCTAAAGATAATGCCGGCGCTGTTAAAGGATTGTTTAAGCTGGCGGGGACAGGCTAAGGCCGGATAGGCTTGTCAGGCAGGCCCAACAGGGAACCCGGCGACCTATAGGTCCGCTACCGCGTTTTTCAGCGCTTCCACATTTTTCTTGTCGTTCCCAACAAAGATCTTTTTGCCGATGATGGCTACGGGTCTTTTCAGGAAAGTGTATTCGTCCAGTATCAGCTGGCGGTAGTCCTTTTCGGTAAGGGGCTTATCCTTCAGGCCCATTTCCTTGTATTTAAGGGCTCGGCGGCTGAAGAGGGACTCATAGCTGCCGCTGAGCGCCTGCAGCTGGTCCAGCTGGTTGGGGCTGATCTTTTCGGTTTTAATATCCTGCAGGTCAAAGCCTTTCTGGTCCACCCCGGTGGTTTGTATAATGGCCTGGCAGGTGGTGCAGTTGCCTAAATGATAAAACTTTTTCATGTGTATGGCTGAATTGGGGAGCAAAAATAAGGATCGGGCGGCAGAATGGAGGGGTGGGGTGCAGGCATAAAAAATGGTAATTTGCACCGGTTTGGTTGGGGCTGGTCAAATAAATAATGGTCCGACTGTAATATTCGGTCCACCCGCCACGACCTATTTTGTATCTTTTCGTCAAAACCACCCAGTTTGCACCCAAAGATTGAACCGGATGAGTTTATTGCATTGGTAAACCAGCACAGAGGAATGTTATATAAGGTGTGTAACCTCTATTGTGCAACGGAGTATGACAAACAGGACCTGTTCCAGGAGATCGTCATCCAGTTATGGAAGGCGTACCCCCGCTTCCGGGGTGATTCCAAGTTCAGTACCTGGTTGTATCGTATTGCCCTGAATACGGCTATTTCGGATTTACGCAAGCAGAAGCATCATATCCGGAGTGTGGAGCCGGAGAAACTACCAACGGATATCCAGGACATCCAGTACAGTAAAGACAAAGAAGAAAAACTACAACAACTCTACAAAGCCATTCACCAATTACCTGAAATTGAAAGAGGTATTGTAATGCTGTACCTGGAAGACAGGAGTTATGAGGAGATGGAAGAGATCCTGGGGATCAACCAGAATAACCTGCGGGTACGCATGAACCGGATCAAAGAAAAATTACGTAAACTCACTAAAGCTGTAGAACATGGAGTTGGATAGCCTAAAAGCGCTGTGGCAGGAACAGGACCAGCAGGTGGCGGAGCAGGACAACAGGCAGGAGATCCTTGCCATGCTGCGCAAACGTTCGCAGAACCCCATCGCTAAAATAAAAAGGAACCTGCGCTGGGAGCTGGTGGCAGTGATCATTGTCTATAGCCTGGCCATCTGGCATTATAGTGTATCCTGGCGTGGCCAGTACTGGGAAATGGCTGTCCTGCTCTTCCTGGTGGGCGCCTCCTTTGTTTTTTACTATTACCATAAGAACAAGCTGCTGAAGCAGATGCAGTGTGTGGCCTGCGAGGTACGGTCTAACCTGCAGCAGCAGCTGAAAACCCTGGAGAAGTATATTCGCTTTTATTATATTTCAGGTACGCTGCTGATGCCGGTGGGCTATTATGTGGCGGGACTGATCATCTTCTTCAAAAGACCGCAGTTTGCCGGTCGCGGCGGTAACCCGCTGGCTACCCGGGCACAGCCTATGCTGACCCATATCACGGAGCATAGTTATTTCACTGAATTCCTGGTGATAGGCCTGGTACTGACCGTTGGCGCTTATTTCCTCAATGGCTGGTACCTGAATAAAATGTACGGCCAGCATATCAACCGGCTGAAAGATTTACTCCGCCAGATGGACGATGCTGCGGAATAAATGCTGTACATTCAGTGTTCAAACGATTGTAGCATGAGTACCACCAGACGCGGGTTTATCCGGCAGTCATCACTGCTGACCGCAGGCCTGTTCCTCCATAAAGAAGATTGGTTCAAACCTTCCCGCGCTATCGGCGTGCAGCTGTATACCCTCCGCGACGCCATGGAAAAAGATCCCAAAGACACCCTGGCCAAAGTGGCCAGACTGGGGTATACCCAGGTAGAGATGTTTAACTATGGCGAAGGAAAATGGTTTGGCATGACCCCTGCTGAACTGAAGGTTGTCCTCCAGGACAATGGACTCAGCTCCCCCAGCGGTCATACCTTCCCCGCTGGTTATTTCCTCCGGAAAGGCTGGGAAGAAAGCTGGAAAAAGACGGTGGCGGATGCCAAGACCCTGGGCCAGGAATTCATTGTTTCTCCCTGGCTGGAAGAGGAATACCGCGGCGGCGCAGACAAGTTCAGGCAGGCAGCCGAAGCGCTCAATGCTGCGGGCGAGATAGCCAGGCAGCAGGGATTGACATTAGCTTACCATAATCATGATTTTGAATTTGCCCCGCTGGGAGACACTACCGGTTATGCGGTACTGTTAGCCAATACGGATCCCCGGCTGGTAGGCTTTGAGCTGGATATTTACTGGGCTGAAAAAGCTGGCTTTGATCCAGTGGCGCTCTTTAAAAAATACCCGGGCCGGTTCCCGCTATGGCATGTAAAGGACATGGATAACAGTCCGAAAAAGTTCTTTACCGAAGTAGGGAACGGCGTGATTGATTTCAAGGGCATCTTCAGGGAAGCCAAACTGAGCGGTATGCGCTATTTCTTCGTGGAGCAGGATGAATGCCCGGGATCACCGTTTGACAGTATTGAAAAAAGTATAGGTTATCTGAAGAAGCATATTGTCAGGAAGTAGTGAAGCGCTTGCTGTAGCTGCTGCCATCCCTGGAAAAAAACCAGCTAAAAAGGATTTGTCATCAATAAAACGTCTTTCCGTTGTAAGCAGCGACCAAATTGCAAAGAGGCCATCTCAACCTTTTGAGACGGCCTCCTTTATTTTGTTGAAGTCGGAGTGACAAGCGTGCGCAGGCAAAAACTACATAAGTCCGTTTGCCTGTGACTGCGTAGCTGCAATGCTTTCAGGGTCTGGCTGGCTACAGCTTCCTTATCTTAATATTCCGGTACCATACCGGATCGCCATGATCCTGCAGGGCTATTTTACCGGACTTAAATAGTCCGAAATCCTTGTTGATCCTGAATTTGCTGCCGGCCACCAGTTTTTTCCAGTTATCATCCCAGAGGGTAGTGGTCAGGGTTTCAGTTCCGTTGACTATAAAGGTAAGCCTGCCTTTATCGGCAATGATCTCTACCAGGTTCCACTGTCCTGCAGGGTTTACTTTACCGGGAGTGCCGGCTATCAGGTCATAGAGGTCGCCGGCACGGTGTTTCTCAATGCTGGCGTCCCGGTGTGCCGCGTCGTCCAGTACCTGCATTTCCGGGCCGGTATGCCAGGTGGCATCATAGGATGGGTCTTCTTTTACGTAAAAGATGACGCCGCTGTTACCACCGGAATCTACTTTCCATTCCAGTTTAAGGTGAAAATTGTCGAAGGCCGAATCGGTGATGATATCACCGCCGCCTACTACCCGGCCATCTTTTTTATTGGAACTGTCCAGGTGCAGCGTGCCATCGGATACCATCCAGGCAGCGCCATCGGAACTGTTCTTGAAAATATGCCAGCCATTTTTGGTGCTGCCATCAAAAAGCAGCTGCCAGCCGTTCTGTTTTTCTTCTTCCGTCAGGGTATTGTCTGCCGGAGCGGAATTAGCCGCGCTATTCATACTATCTGTTTTGTTGGTGGAAGGATCTGATGCGGGTGGATTGGACTGGCAGGCCGTCAGAAAGCCAGCCAGCACCAGGAGTGCAGGCAATGTTCGCATGTAAATGGTTTTTGGTGATTGTTACCGGAATGTACAAAAATCCGGCCGATTGATCACCGCCTTGCGGGCGCTTTTTCCGGGAGCTATAATTTTTTGATCCGGATATTCCTGAACCACACTTTATCGCCATGGTCCTGCAAAGCTATCTTACCGCTGCTGAACCGGGCAAAATCTTTCCAGGTTTTGAACTTACTGTTATTGACCAGCGCCTGCCAGTTATCGTCCCCGATAACGGTGCTTACTACATTGGCGCCATTCTGGAACAGGCGGAGCTGTCCGTTGTTATACAGGATCTCCACTTCGTTCCATTGCCCGATGGGGCGTACGTTCTGGGGAACGGCGGCAATGATGTCATAGAGATCGCCGGCGCGGTGCTTTTCGTGTTTGGCATCAGCGTGGGCATCGTTGTCAATGATCTGCATTTCGGGACCTGTCAGGTAGGAGGCGCCATACTGTTCACCTTCCTGGCTGAGGAACATGATACCGCTGTTACCGCCGGGCGCCAGTTTCCATTCCAGCTTAAGGTGGAAATTGCTGAAGGCTTCATCGGTGACCAGGTCGCCGCCGCCTGCCCCTTTGGGTCCTTTGGCTGCGGGGTCCAGGTAAACAGCGCCGCTGTCTGTTTTCCAGGCCGATCCATCCGACCGGTTATTGAAAATATGCCAGCCTTTTTTGGAAGAACCATCAAAGAGTAATTGCCAGCCGTCTTTTGCTTCCGCTTTGCTGAGCTGATTGAGTGCAGTGGCGGTAGACAGGGTGCGGGTGCTGTTGCAGGCCAGTACTGTGGCCAGGCCCGCTATGAGGCAAAATCGTTTGAGCATAAAGAAGATGTTGAACAGTAAATTACTGAAAACATTTTAAATAATGGATTGACGGAAGCCGTAATCACGATAAAAGACCAGGAATGATGGCCATAAACAATATCCAGGCAAGCAGATAAGCAATTGTCAACAGGATAAAACACGGGGAGCCTGCTGCAAAAAAAACGTACGGGAAAGCGCCTGGGGCTGCTCTGCCGTACGTTGTTCCCACACTGGATCAATGGGATAGATCCAACTATTTATTTTCTTTCAGCGTCATGATGTATTTCACCATCAGTTTGGCGCTGTCTATATGCAGGTCGGGGTGAGCAGTCATAGGTACGCTGCCCCATACGCCCTGTCCGCCAGTGATGATCTTTTTGGAAAGGTAATTGATGGTGGAATCGCTAACGGGATATTTATTAGCTACTTCCGTATAGGAAGGCCCCACAAAGCGTTCATTGAGCTTATGGCAGCCGGTGCAGCTCAGTTCACTGATCATTTCCAGCGCTCTTTCATCTTCTGCAGAAATGGTAGCGGTAGCGGTTTTTTTTTGTTCAGCGGGTTTGGATTTGTCGTCAGCGGAATTACAGGCAATGACAATTGAACAACAGGTGAGGAGCACCCAGGCATTTTTCATCCGAAAAAATTTTAATGTTTGTTTGGCCGGATGAACCTGCATGCAAGCTGCACGACCTTTCATCCGATAATGTGGCAAAAATCAGGTCAGCAATTTACTTTACAATCCCAACACGGCGCGATTAAAATTTTGATCACTGCCTGTTCCTGCAAAGTCATCAAAAGCCTTATCTGTAACAGGAATAATATGCTCCTGTATAAAGCGTGCGCCTTCGGTAGCGCCTACTACCGGATGCTTGAGACAGCATTCCCATTCCATTACTGCCCAGCCTGCAAAATCATAGGCGGCCAGTTTGCTGAAGATGGCTTTGAAGTTTACCTGTCCATCCCCGAGCGAGCGGAAACGTCCGGCCCTGTTGATCCAGGACTGGTATCCGCCATATACGCCCTGCCGGCCTGTGGGATTGAACTCGGCATCTTTAACATGGAACATTTTAATGCGCTCATGATAGATGTCTATGTATTCCAGGTAATCCATGCATTGCAATACCAGGTGCGAAGGATCATACAGCAGGCAGGCCCTTGCATGGTTATTGACATGCTCCAGGAACAGTTCATAGGAGGCGCCGTCATGCAGGTCTTCCCCGGGATGGATCTCATAACAAAGGTCTACACCGCATTCATCAAAGGCATGGAGGATGGGCAGCCAGCGGCTGGCCAGTTCTTTGAAACCTGTTTCCACCAGTCCGGCCGGTCTTTGCGGCCAGGGATAAACGGCTTGCCAGAGCAGGGCGCCGCTGAAAGTGGCGTGGGCGTTGAGTCCCAGGTTCTGTGAGGCTTTGGCGGCATATTTCAGTTGCTGAATGGCCCATGCTGTTCTCGCCTGCGGGTTTTTGCGTACGGCTTCGGGTGCAAAGCCATCAAAGAGGGCGTCGTAAGCGGGATGCACGGCCACCAGCTGTCCCTGCAGGTGAGTGGACAGTTCGGTGATCTCCAGTCCTGCCGCCTGCACTACGCCTTTGATCTCGTCTGCATAGGTCTTACTTTCTGCGGCTTTCTGCAGGTCGAAGATGGCAGGATCAGAAGTGGGGATCTGAACGCCTTTGAAGCCGAGGGCGGCAGACCATTCACAGATGGCCGATAAAGAATTGAAAGGGGGCTGATCACCGAGGAACTGTGCCAGGAATATGCCCGGTCCTTTAATGGTTTTCATATAGCGATGAAATTGATCTGTTAGGAAATTGTTCAATGGGCCGGCATACTGCAAATGGCAGGACGCCGGCACACAGGCTTATACTGTAAAGGGCGTCCATTTCTGGTCCGACTGGCTGCTGGCCACTACATTATCAATAAAGGCCATGCCACGGATACCATCTTCCACGCCGGGAAAATCCAGCATTTCTTTGGTAGGCTCTCTACCGTCAATGCGGGCGGAGAGGGTCAGTGCAAAATTGCGGTAGATATTGCCGAATGCTTCCAGGTAGCCTTCCGGATGACCTCCCGGCGTGCGGCAATTATGGGTGGCAAAAGAAGAAAGCTGGCTGTAGCCGGCGCCGGCACGCAGTATCTGCGCGGGCTGGTCCAGCCATTTTACCAGCAGGGTATTGGGCTCGTGCTGGGCCCATTCCAGTCCGCCCTTTTCACCATAAACACGGATCTTCAGGGCATTCTCTTCTCCGGCGGCCACCTGGGTGGCAATCAATACGCCGGTAGCCCCATTATCATATTTGAGCAGTACAGCGCCGTCGTCATCCAGCATACGGCCTTCCACCACGGTATTCAGCTCAGCGCAGAGTGCCGTAGCGCGGAGGCCGGTGATGTATTCAGCAAGGTGGGCGGCATGTGTACCAATATCACCCATGCTGCCGCTCTTGCCGGATCTTTTTGGATCGGTGCGCCAGGCTGCCTGCGCATTGCCTTCGCGCTCGCTGAGCCGGGATAACCAGCCCTGCGGGTATTCTACAAAAATCTTCCGGACCTTGCCCAGTTCACCGCCCTGCACCATAGCCCGGGCCTGTTTTACCATGGGATAACCGGAATAGGTATGCGTCAGACAGAGGGTGAGCCCTGTTTCTATTACTTTCTTTTGCAGTTGCCTGGCCTCGTCAAGCGTGAATGTGATGGGTTTTTCGATCACTACATGGAAGCCATGCTCCAGCGCCATCATGGCCGGCGCAAAATGCGCAAAGTTGGGCGTAACGATGGTCACAAAATCAATGCGTTTGTCTGCCGGCAGCCCGCTTTCCTTTTTGATCATCTCTTCGTAGTTCAGGTAGGTCCTGTCTTCCGGCAGGAATAACAGCTTACCTGATTCTCTGGCCACTTCAGGGTTAATGCTCAGCGCTCCGCAACTCACTTCAATAAGGCCATCCATATGGGCAGCAATGCGATGAATGGCGCCGATGAAGGCGTCCTTACCGCCTCCTACCATGCCCATTCGTAATTTTCTGTTCATGTGAAAATGATTGAATGCTGTGATAAAATAGATTAATTATGGAGCAGATCCACCTTCCTGCAGCTATCGGTGGGAGCCAAATTTACGTACCGTCAACACTAACAGCTGTTAGGGCTAAAATTTTATTTTTATTAGTTTGTGTAACAACAACATTTCCGTAATTTCCCTTTTTCCAACGATTTTTTATTCCATTTACTGAACATGTCACAACAGACGCGAAGGCTTGCTATTAAGAATATCGTAGCTGGTACTGCCGCCGCAGGTACAGCCGGTATGCTTTCCTCATTCAGCACATTTCCCCAACCTGAATCTACCATTTTGAAAGGTAATATCCATCATGCTGTATGCCGCTGGTGCTACAGCACTGTGCCCCTGGAAGAATTTTGTGTCAGCATTAAAAAGATGGGTATTGAAGCCATTGACCTGGTAGGCCCCAAAGACTGGCTGGTCCTGAAAAAGCATGGGCTGGACTCTTCCATGTGCAATGGTGCGGAGATCAACCTCACAGATGGGTTCAATGATCCGCAGTTCCATGCGCAGCTTATCAAAAATTATACGGATATGATCCCCCTGGTAGCCAAAGCTGGTTACAAGAACCTGATCTGCTTCAGTGGCAGCAGGCGGGGAATGGACGATGAGACCGGCTGGAAGAACAGTGTGGCCGGTCTGAAGCAGGTGATTGGTCTGGCCGAAAAACACGGCGTGACCCTGATCATGGAATTACTCAACAGCAAGATAGATCACCAGGACTACCAGTGCGATAAGACCGCCTGGGGCGTAGAACTGGTAAAAAGACTGGGCTCCAACAATTTCAGGCTATTGTATGATATCTACCATATGCAGATCGATGAAGGGGACGTGATCCGCACCATCCGGGACAACCATACCTATATAGGTCACTACCATACCGGTGGCGTTCCCGGTCGTCACGAGATCGATCAGACGCAGGAACTCTACTATCCCGCCATCATGCAGGCTATTGTGGCCACCGGCTTCAAGGGCTATGTGGCCCAGGAATTCATACCCTCACCCAAGGATAATGCAGGCAAACTGGTTTCCCTGGAAAAAGCGATCAGGATCTGTGACGTATAATCGGGACTGACCATCAGCAGACTGGCTCCAATTGACCAAAATATAGTTTTTCACAACCAAACCATTAAAAAACGATTATGGCTGAAAATGTCTATGACGCAATTGTAGTTGGCTCCGGCATCAGTGGCGGGTGGGCAGCCAAGGAGCTGGCCGAAAAAGGGCTGAAAGTGATCATGCTGGAAAGGGGCAATGATATCAAACACGTAAAAGACTATGTAAACGCCAATAAAAATCCCTGGGAGTTCCCGCACCGCGGTGGCAAAACCCAGGAGATGATCAAAGATTATCCTGTACTGAATCGTGACTACCCTCTCAACGAGACCAACCTGGAATACTGGACCAATGAAAAAGATTGTCCCTATACAGAAACAAAACGGTTTGACTGGTACCGTGGTTACCATGTAGGCGGCCGCTCCCTGATGTGGGGCCGGCAGAGTTACCGTTGGAGCGACCTGGACTTTGAAGCCAACGCCAAAGACGGCCATGCCGTGGACTGGCCCATCCGCTACAAAGACATCGCTTCCTGGTATAGCTACGTGGAAAAGTTTGCCGGTATCAGCGGTAATAAAGACGGCCTGCCTCAGCTGCCTGACGGCGAGTTCCTCCCGCCCATGGACCTCAACTGCGTGGAGAAAGAAGTGGCAGCCCGGATGAAAGCGCATTATAAAGGATCGCGCCTGCTGACCATCGGACGGGTGGCCAATATTACTGTACCGCTGCCTGGCCGCAGCAATTGCCAGTACCGCAATAAGTGCTGGCTGGGTTGCCCCTTCGGCGCTTACTTCAGCACACAGTCGTCCACCTTGCCCGCGGCTATGAAAACCGGTAACCTCACCCTTCGCCCTTTCTCTATTGTGACCAGGGTATTATATGATAAGGATACCAAAAAAGCCACCGGCGTGGAGATCGTGGATGCTGAGACCAGCCAGACCATAGAATACAAGGCCAAGGTGGTTTTCCTCTGCGCCTCTGCATTCAACAGCACCTGGGTGCTGCTGAACTCGGCCACTGATATCTGGCCCGGAGGGCTGGGCAGCAGCAGTGGTGAGCTGGGGCATAACGTGATGGACCACCATTTTCGGGTAGGCGCCTCCGGCAGGGTGGAAGGTTTTGACGACAAGTATTACTTCGGCCGCAGGCCAAATGGTTTTTATATTCCCCGCTACCGGAACGTAGCCAGTGATAAACGGGATTATGTCCGGGGCTTCGGCTACCAGGGCAGCGCCAGCCGCCAGGGCTGGAACCGCAGCGTGGCCGAACTCAATATCGGCGCAGAGCTGAAGGATGCGCTGACAGAGCCGGGCGACTGGACCATCGGGATGACGGCCTTCGGGGAGATACTGCCTTACCACGACAATACCATCAAACTGGATACCGAGAAAAAAGATAAATGGGGCCTGCCCGTGCTGGCCATAGATTGCCAGTTGCAGGACAACGAAGCCAAAATGCGGGTAGATATGAAACAGGATGCCATGGAAATGCTGGAAGCCGCCGGCGTAAAGGACGTAAAAGGCACGGAAAGTGAATATGCCATGGGTATGGGCATTCATGAAATGGGTACTGCCCGGATGGGACGGGACCCCAAAAGCTCCGTACTCAACGGCAATAACCAGGTATGGGATGCAAAGAATGTTTTTGTCACGGACGGGGCCTGTATGAGTTCCGCCTCCTGTGTCAACCCTTCGCTTACCTATATGGCGCTGACCGCCCGTGCGGTGGATTTTGCCGTGAGCGAACTGAAAAAAGGAAATCTCTGATCTGATCAATACTTAAAAATTCAATTATGAATAGAAGAGAAGCGGTCTCCCGGGTAGCCCTGATCCTGGGCGGCACCATTATCGGGGCAGAGGTATTCCTGAGCGGCTGTAAGCCTGAGGCTAAGAAATGGTCGGCCAGCCTCGACTTCTCCGCGGAAGATATCGCCTACCTGGATGAAGTGGCGGAAACCATTATTCCCACCACCAATACGCCCGGCGCCAAAGCCGCCAACGTAGGCGCTTTCATGAGCATCATGGTCAAGGATTGTTATGACGAGGCCAACCAGAAGATCTTTATAGAAGGCATGGGCAAACTGAATGATGCCAGTGAGAAAGCCAACAAGACCCGGTTCACGGAAGCTACGCCCGAACAGCGCAAGGCCTTACTGATCACTATTGACAAAGAAGCCAAAGACTATACAAAGAATAAGAAGAAAGAAGATCCGGCGCATTATTTCACCCAGCTGAAACAACTGACGCTGCTCGGGTATTTCACTTCCGAGATCGGTGCTACCCAGGCCCTGCGCTATGTGCCTATACCGGGCCGTTATGATGGGGAGATGCCTTATAAAAAAGGCGATAAGGCCTGGGCGACATAGTCCTTTTTTATCATTGCCATATACCTGGAGGAATGTTGAAGGGCCTTGCCCAACAATGTTCCTCTTATTTTTTACAGGGTCCCAAGCGCCGGCTTCTTTGTATCTTTCCCTCTTCAACCTTCAATATGAAAATACTGACTGCTGTATTCCTCTCTGCCCTTCTGTTACCAGCTGGTCTGCGTGCGCAATCATCGGATGAAAAAGCGATCCGCCAGATCCTGGCTGAACAGATTGAAGCCTGGAACCGGGGCAACCTGGAAGATTTCATGAAAGGCTACTGGAATAATGATTCCCTGCGCTTCATTGGTAAGAGCGGGGTTACCTATGGGTACAACAATACCCTGGAGAATTATAAAAAAGGTTATCCTGATACCACCCGGATGGGACAGCTGAATTTTACTTTGCTGACATTGCAGGAGCTTTCCCGTGAGTATTGGTTTGTGATCGGTAAATGGGAGCTGAAAAGAAAAGTAGGCGATCTGAGCGGGCATTATACCCTGCTGTTCCGCAAGATCAGGGGTAAATGGGTCATCATAGCTGATCACAGCAGCTGATCCGGACGGCAGTTTCATTTCTTAGCGACTATCATTCATGTTCAACCCAAAAAAAGACAGGATCTGGTGGGGCGCCGTAGCCTTGCTGGGCCTTATTTACCTGGCCAATTGCTTTACCCCGCTCCGGTTATCGAATGATACTATCCGGTATTTCCGGCTGATGGAGCAGCTGGAAGGGACCTGGCCGGGTCCGCCTGCCGGCTACGAGGAGTTCTTACCCTATGGTTATGTATATTTCCTGCTGGCCCTGTCCAAAGCGGGGCTGCTGCGGGCGCTGGTCATCTGCGGCTGCCAGCTGGCTTACCTGGCGGGAAGCCTGTATTATGCCTGTAGGCTGTTTGGAACTGCCGTATCCGCGGCGCGGCTGATCTTTTTCTGTCTGCTCAGTTGGGTCTCCATTAAATACACGGTATTACCCCTGGCCGAAATGCAGTTCCTCTTCTTTTCGATGTGTACGCTCTACTGGTGCCGGCGATACCTGGCATCGGGCCGGAGCCGTTATGGCTGGTGGATGCTGGTCTTTTGTGGCCTGGCCGTGCTGACCCGTACTGCGGGTATAGCACTGGTGCTATCGCTGGGACTTGCTATCGGGCATCATTACCGCCAGGCCTTGCGTCAATGGGTGGGCCGGCATCGGTTGCTGGTGGGGTTCAGCCTCCTGGTACTGGCGCTGGTGCCGGTACTGGGGTACCTGTATTATTTTAGTTTCAGGATCTACCTGCAGGATCTGGGCGGCTCCTTTTCCAGAGATACGGGCAGGTTCCTGTGGACCAATTTCACCGGCCACCTGATTGATTTTGGTGAGCTGTTTGTCAATATCCCTTTGTCTAAATCGGGTCCGCTGCTGCCTGCCGGTTGGGCAAAGCCGTTGTATATGCTGGTGGGGGCTGCATTCCTGGCGCTGGTCCTGTTCAGGATCTGCAGCCGCCGGGTAGCCCTGCCGATGCTGGTGCGCATCTACCTGGTGGTTTACCTGCTGATGATCTTCAACTGGCCTTATTTTGATACACGGTTCTGGTTCCCGGTACTGCCCCTGCTGGTGGGCCTGCTGCTACTGCCGGGTGTGCCATTGCCAGGAGTTGCGCGTCGCTGGCTGGCGCCGGCCTATGGAACCCTGGCTGTGCTATCGGGGATTTTTGTATTGGGTTATTACAGCTGGCTGTCCTTTGACCGGGACGCACTGGCGCGCCGGCAGGATGCCGGTATCTGGCAAAAGGAATACGAGTGGTATTTTTCCGGCCGGCCCGCGGATAAAAGAACAGGTATGGACCAGGATGTGCTGTATATACTGGAGAAGTACCAGTAATATGGCGGAAAGCGTCTGGGATGCCGGCAGGAAAGACCGGCAATATCTTAATGGACTTAGTGGATCAGTAATTCCTTAAAAGCCGTGGAGTCTCCATTAAATACATTAAAGTCTGTTTTGTGGAGGATGCCGTTGACCCGGCCCTGCTCGCTGTACTGCCAGAAATGCCAGCTGCGGTGGATACGGGGTCTTTCTTTCTGGAGATAATGGGCAACCCAGAGGGGGTAATCGTCAAACTCATCTTTCAGCACCTGTTTGTAAAAATCCACATTGGTATAGAGGATGGGCTTAACGCCATAATAATTCTCAACGGTCTCCAGCCATTCCCGGACGCGCTGTCGGAGCTTATCGCCCTTAACGCCATAGGATTGCTCTACGTCCAGCACGGGGGGCATATCTCCGGGTTGCAGTTCAACGGTGGAAATGAAGTTCTCGGCCTGGGTCTTACCGCTTTTGGTGGCAATAAAGAAATGATAGGCGCCGCGGGCTACACCGGCCTCTTTAGCTCTTTTCCAGTTGCGTTTGAAGCAGCGGTCTTCATTGCCATTGCCCTCGGTGGCTTTGATAAAGGCAAAGCGCAGGCGTATATTGTCCACATTCATGGATTGAACGCTTTCCCAGTCTATCAGTTCCTGGTATTTGGATACATCAATGCCATGTACGGAATAATTGACCGGTACTTCTATCCCAAAAGCCTCATAGCGGACAAAGCGGGCTTTGCGTTCTTTCCACCATTCCACCACCTGCAACCCCAGCAGTACCAGGATGCCTGCAAAAACCAGGGCCATGAGTATTTTCCAGCCAATATTTCTTTTTTTGGAACCTGCCATAATTGGGCACAAATATAGACGCCCCGTTGATAATGAAAAGGGAAGGGGGGCAAAAAGCCATTTGCCGGTGAACAAACCGGTCAACTTTAACGTTGCCTTTGGCAATCCATTGCCGGTTAGCCGTTTAAACCTTAATTTTACGGGCATGCCCGCTATCAACTGGCACGATACCATTAATCTGTTCTCCAAGCTGACCTTGCGGCGTTCCTGGAATGCTGCCAAGGTGCTGGGTAGTTTTTACCTGAGCAAGTGGACCCGGAAGCCCATCCAGTGGGGCTATCCCATTTCTATTTCCTTTGAGCCTACCACGTCCTGTAACCTGCGCTGCCCTGAGTGCCCCAGCGGTCTGCGGGCCTTTACCCGGCCTACAGGGATGCTGCAGAAGGATTTTTTCCGGGATACCATTGACCAGCTGGCGCCCGACCTGCTATACCTGATCTTCTATTTCCAGGGCGAGCCCTATCTGAACCCTGCTTTCCTGGACATGGTGCAATATGCTTCCCGGAAGGGTATCTATACCGCCACCTCCACCAATGCCCATTACCTGACCGATGCCAATGCAAAGAAGACGGTGGAGAGCGGGCTGGACAGGCTGATCATTTCCATTGACGGCACCACCCAGGATGTCTATCAGCAATACCGGGTGGGCGGCAAACTGCATAAAGTACTGGAAGGGGCCAGGAATATTGTGAAATGGAAGAAGGAGCTGAAGAGCAGAACGCCTTTTGTTTTCTTCCAGTTCCTGGTGGTCAAACCCAATGAGCACCAGATTGAAGATGTGAAGCGCCTGGCAGAAGAGATCGGGGTGGATGAGGTCCGCTTCAAGACGGCGCAGGTCTATGATTATGAAAATGACCCCAACAACCTGATCCCTACTATCGACAAATACAGTCGCTACCGGAAGGACAAAAACGGCGGGCTGCAGATCAAGAACGGGCTGGACAATCATTGCTGGCGGCTCTGGCATGCTACGGTGATCAGCTGGGACGGGCTGGTAGTGCCCTGTTGTTTTGACAAAGATGCACAATATACCCTTGGTGATCTCAAGGGCAAATCCTTCAAAGAGATCTGGCATAACGAGCAGTATATCGATTTCCGGCGGCAGATATTGCAGAGCAGAAAAAACATAGCCATCTGCGCCAACTGTAGTGAAGGCACAAAGGTTTGGAGTGAATAGCTGTGCGCATGTCATAAGTCCACCTTTTTTTGATCAGTAAGCAAGTGGGTATTTTGAATCAAAATCAGCTCCGGAGACCGGCTGCGACTGATCTAAGTCCTTGGCCATCGGTATTAAAATGTTAATTTTGGTACTCATATTCCCTCACATGAGTATAGAACAAGATATTCAACAGGTCACCAGATTTCGCAACGAATACCACAAGATCGCCGTCAACCTCATCTACACGTACAACTGGATGATGGAAAAACACAAGCAGTTCTACGAAAAAGGAGATGTCACGCCCCAGCAGTTCAATATCCTGCGTATCCTGCGCGGGGCGGGTGGTCCCCTGTCTACGCTGCAGATCAGGCAGCGTATGCTTGACAAGATGAGTGATACCAGCCGTATTGTAGACCGCCTGCTCAAAAAGCAGCTGGTAAAAAAAGTGACCTGTAAAACAGACCGCCGCCTGGTGGATGTTACCATCTCTGAAAAAGGCCTGGCCCTTCTGGAAGAACTGGACACCCATCAGCAGGATATGGATAATATCCTGGCCACCCTTACCGAAGAAGAGGCGAAAACGTTAAATCACTTCCTGGATAAGATGCGGAACTCGGAATAATGTTTAATTTCGGCGTTTCCCTAACGAGAGATCCGAAATATGAAAAAAGCATTGTGTGGAAGTGTTGCTATTCTTCTTTTTGCCTGCACCTGCCTCCGGGCCCAGCCCCTGTATGAATTCAGGGCTGCCTGGATAGCTACTGTTGACAATATAGACTGGCCTACCAGGGGCAATTACAACCCGGAAAGCCAGCGTGCTGAATATATCCGCTTGCTGGACATGCACCAGCGCAATGGCCTCAACGCCGTAGTGGTGCAGATCCGTCCGGCTACAGACGCTTTCTACCCTTCCCAGTACGAGCCCTGGAGTGAATGGCTGACCGGCAGACAAGGGCTGCCGCCCAATCCCTTTTACGATCCGCTGGAGTTCATGATCGAAGAAGCGCATAAGCGCGGTATGGAGTTCCATGCCTGGTGTAATCCTTACCGGGCGGTATTCAATATCGGTAAGTCGTCCATTGCCCCTAACCATATCACCAAAACGCATCCCGAGTGGTTCCTTACCTATGGGGACAAACGTTATTTTGACCCGGGTAACAAGGACGCGCAGCAGTTTGTGGTGAAAGTGATCCGCGATGTGGTGAACCGCTATGATGTGGATGCTATCCATTTTGATGATTACTTCTATCCTTACCGGATTGCCGGCAAGGAATTCCCTGATAATGCCACTTACCGGCAATATGGCGGTAATATGTCACGCGACGAATGGCGGCGCAGCAATGTGGATTCCATTATCCGCTTCCTGAGCGAGGCCATTAAAGAAGAGAACCCGCTCTGTCAGTTCGGGATATCTCCTTTTGGCGTATGGCGCAACCAGGACAAGGACCCGATGGGCAGCGCTACCCGTGCAGGGGTCACCAACTATGATGATCTCTATGCAGATATCCTGCTCTGGCTGAAAAATGGCTGGATAGACTATGTGGCTCCCCAGCTGTACTGGGAGTTTGGCTATAAGAATGCTGATTACGCCACCCTGGTGGAATGGTGGAGCAGGCATACCTATGGCCGCCATTGTTATATTGGCCTGGGTATTTACCGGGCCGGCAGCAATACCGCCTGGCGTGATAAGACCCAGCTGCCCCGTCAGCTGCAGGAAATGCGCCAGTATCCCAGCGTTAAAGGCGCCATCTACTTCAGCAGTAAGTCCTTTGTCAATAATCCCAATGGCTGGAACGACAGTCTCCGCAATAACTATTACCGTGAGCCGGCCCTGGTGCCGCCCATGCCCTGGCTGGATTCCCTGCTGCCGGCAGCCCCCGTAGTAAAGGCGGTAACGCCCATTCCCTCCGGCCTCTCCATCAAAGTGGAGAAAGCGCCCGGCGAGCATCGGGTCATCAAAGGCTTCCGCCTGTACGTCTGCTATGACGAAGGCCCCAACAATAATTTCTACAATGCTTCCCTGGTGGGTACCCAATTCCAGGGAGATACCTGTACTTTCCTGGGTCCGCTGCCCAACGATAAAAAGCTGGCGAAATTCTATGTCACCTGTGTGGATGAGAACAATGAGGAAAGCAAACCCTACAGCAACTGGCCTTTACGGCTGGAAGCCCAACTATTTGACAGGGAGGTGTGGATCCTGAAGTAGGAACCGGGAATTTTTATTCTAACTTTGCAAAAAAATTATCATTATGCCTGGTTTTGAATTATTTGGTGAAACCGAACGCAAGCATGTGAACGATGTGCTGGAAACCGGTATCCTGATGCGTTATGGATTTGATGGTCCGCGCAAAGGTATCTGGAAGGCCAAAGAACTGGAAGATGCCATCTGCAGCAGGCTTGGCGCCAAATACACACAGGTGGTATCCAGCGGTACTGCTGCCCTGGTAACCGCCCTCAGCGCCCTGGGCGTTGGCGCCGGTGACGAGGTCATCATGCCTACCTTCACTTTCGTGGCCAGCTTTGAAGCGGTGCTGGCGGTGGGCGCAGTGCCCGTGCTGGTGGATGTGGATGATACCCTGACCCTTGATCCTGCCGCGGTCCGCAGGGCCATTACCCCCAAAACAAAATGCGTGATGCCCGTCCACATGTGTGGCAGCATGGCTGATATGGAAGCCCTGCAGGACATCTGCAAAGAAAATAAACTGCTGTTGCTGGAAGACGCCTGCCAGAGCACCGGCGCCAGCTTCCAGGGTAAATACCTGGGCACTATTGGCGATGCCGGTACTTTTTCGTTCGATTTTGTAAAGACCATCACCTGTGCGGAAGGCGGCGCTGTTGTCACCAACAGTGAAGACATTTATGTGAAATGTGATGGGTTCAGCGATCATGGTCATGACCACAAAGGCGTTGACCGTGGTGCAGACCTCCATCCTTTTATCGGCTATAATTACCGGATCTCCGAGCTGCATGCAGCAGTGGGCCTGGCCCAGATCCACCGGCTGGATGAGTTCCTGGATATCCTGCGCCGGAACCATACCATCCTGAAAGAAGCCCTGGCTGAAATTCCTGAGCTCAGCTTCCGCAGGATCCCTGATCCTGCCGGCGACAGCTGCACCCATGTGAGCTGGTTCCTGCCTACTGAAACCCTGATGCGGGCCGCCGTGGCCCAGCTGAAAGCGGATAATGCCATGGGCGGCAGCTTTTACTGGTTCGATAATAACTGGCATTATATCCGTAAATGGGATCACCTGAAAACAGCGTCCGCGCTCAATACCCTGCATCCGGACCTGAAGGCAGCCGTGCTGCATCATGCCAATAAGGATTTTTCCGCCAGCGATGCTATCATCAGCCGCTGTGTGTCCACCGCCATCAGTATGGCCTGGACAGAAGCGCAGGCCCGCGAGAAAGCAGCTGCCATGGCCGCTTCTATCCGGAAAGCATTGTCGCTGGCGACTGCCAAAGCTTAAGCATTTTTGTTGGGACGGACCAGGGGCCTTCAGCGTTCCTTTCCTTCCAGCTTATTACAATAGTCAAGGGTGCCTAACCGGACACGGAGTGGCACCCTTGTTCTTTTCTCCCATTCCAGTTCCTGGCGGCAGAAGAACCCGAAATTTTTTGTGGAATGATCCCCCGTAATGCTGTTGATGGAATACCTCATCTGTGCAGCGAAGCCCAGGGTGCTTTCACCTGCTTTTTCCCATTTTAGGTAAGTGTTAACGCTTAAAGGGCGGTTGGCCGGAATATTATTTTTTGGGCGAACCAAAAAGCTTCCCCGCCCCTGCAGCAGGAGGGGTACGGTATCCCTCAAGTTGGCTGAAATCCCCAATCGGCCTATATTTGCACTGATTGGATACGGGTATTTTCCGGCCGGCTGCTGAGCGCTGGCAGTCATTACCCCGGGAAGGAAGAGGAGGGCAACAATAATTTTATGGAATCGTTGTGGCACCTGAATTACATTTGTGTGTAAATTTACGGCCTGATTTTTGTGGTTCCCGCGGATTTTTAAAAAAATTTTGGGTCGATTCCGGGTAAAAAAACCGTTTTAACAAGCAATGGCATTAAGTCAGAGTTTACAACAGAAATTGTTGCAGAAATTGTCGCCCCAGCAGATTCAGCTCATGAAACTGCTGCAGGTGCCTACTGCCATACTGGAAGAACGGATCAAGGAGGAGCTGGAAGAGAATCCGGCCCTGGAACTCTCCGAGGATGAACATGATGACACCTACGATACGGAGCTGAAGGATGAGTTCGAAAGTTCGGAGGATGAATATGAAAAGGATGGCAGTGAAGAGGATTATGAAAATATCGATATCAGTGAATACGTAGCGGATGACGACGGGGAGATAGCCGATTATAAACTGCGGGACGATAACTATCCCGAGAGTGATGATAACAAGACCATCCCTTACCGGGTAGAGACCTCCTTCCATGAGCACCTGCTGGAACAGTTGGGTATGCTGATCCTGGACGACCGCCAGCGGCGTATTGCCGAGCAGATCGTAGGCAGTATTGACGATGATGGTTACCTGCGCCGGGATGCAGCGGCTATTGTGGACGACCTGGCCTTCCGCCAGAACATAGACAGCAACGAAAAGGAAATAGATGAAGTGGTGCGCCTGATCCAGTCCTTTGACCCGGCGGGTGTGGCCGCCCGCGACCTGCAGGAATGCCTCCTGTTACAGCTGCGCCGACAGCAGGTTGCCGGCAAGGAAGTGCTGAAGGCCATTGAAGTGCTGACCAGCTATTTTGACGAATTCACCAAGAAACACTACGATAAGATCCAGCGGGGCCTCAACCTCAGCGATGAAGGCCTAAGGGATGTCATTGGCCAGATCATCCGCCTCACCCCTAAACCGGGCGGTAACCATGGCGATATCAACAAGGCGGAGAGTTATGTGGTCCCCGACTTCTTTGTGTATAACAACGGCGGCAAGCTGGAGCTGACGCTCAATTCCAAAAATGCCCCCGATCTGCGGATCAGTGAAGGCTACAGGGATATGCTGCGGGATTATGACAGGGGCAGCAAAAAGGATAAACGCCAGAAAGAGGCCGTTCTCTTCATCAAGCAGAAGATAGACGCCGCCAAATGGTTCATTGACGCCATCAAGCAGCGCCAGCATACCCTCACCAGTGTAATGGGCACCATCATGGAGTACCAGCGTACTTTTTTCCTTACGGGTGATGAAACCTCCCTGAAACCCATGATCCTGAAAGATATTGCCGAACGGACGGCCCTGGATATCTCCACGGTAAGCCGGGTGGCCAACAGTAAATTTGTGCAGACGGAATTTGGTACCTATCGCCTCAAATTCTTCTTCAGTGAATCCCTCAGTACGGACAGCGGCGAGGAAGTATCCACCAGGGAAGTGAAAAAGATCCTCAGTGATCTTATTGAAGGGGAGAGCAAGAAAAAGCCCCTAAGCGATGAAAAATTAACGGAGCTGCTCCAGGAAAAAGGCTATAATATTGCACGCAGAACGGTGGCCAAGTACCGGGAACAGCTCAATATCCCCGTGGCAAGGCTGCGCAAAGAATTGTAATGGAAAATATTTATTCCGGCAGGGGCCTGTCCCCGGCCACTCCATCATACAGGCCGCACTGGCCGGCAGCTGTCCGTGCCGGGGCGCATGTTGTTTCCTTTATCTTTCATCCCCTGTTCATCCCTGTTTATGTATATGCTTTCCTGGCCTGGGTACATCCCTATGCATTTGCCGCGGTGCCCCAGAAAAGGAAAATAATGCTCCTGATGGCTGTTTTCTTCAGCACCGGTTTTCTGCCTATGTTCTCCGTGCTGCTGATGAAAGGGCTGGGGTTTATTCAATCCATTTTCCTGCGCACACAGCGGGAGCGGATCATTCCCTATGCCGCCGCCATTATCTTCTACTTCTGGATCTGGTACGTGTTCCGTAACCTGCAGGATATTCCCGGATCTTTCGTCAATTTCCTGCTCGGCTCCTTCCTGGGTGTCTGCGCTGCCTGGCTCTTCAATATCAGGAACAAGATCAGCATGCATGGAACCGGCGTGGGTGGACTGATGATGTACTTCCTGATCCGCGTACAGACGGCTGAAGACAATACCGCTCTCTTCCTTTCGGCCGCTATCCTTATCACCGGCCTGGTTTGTACCGCCCGCTTTATTGTGAGTGATCATACCCGGCGGGAAGTATATTCCGGCCTGATTGCCGGCATGGTCTGCCAGCTGATAGCCTGGGTTATCTGATTTATCTCCCCAAAAAAACCAAAGCCCAATCATAGGGTACGAATCCTATATTGAGCTTTGTTGGCCTTCAAAACCATCTGAAATTGTATGTCCTATCCTAATCGTTCAATATTTTGGACTTGCTGAGGTATGAATTGTTGGGATGGTAGATGAACAGGCAGGAACCATTCTTGATGGTCTGGATCAGTCGCGGCGCCTCTTTGGCAGGTACTGCCGGGCAGCCAAAGCTCCTGCCATTGAATTTGTTGCTGTTCAGGAATTGTTTTCCTACATATTGAGAGCCATGCACCACAATATTGCGGGCATCGGCCTTATCGTTAAAACCGTTTTCCAGTCCCCGGATCTTCAGGGCCAGCCCGTGACCACCATGATAGGTACGCTGGGTAACATAAAAGCCGAGACTGCTTTTGTGTGATTCAGGGTTGTTGCTGAAAGACTGCGCATATTCTCCGCCGGACCTGCGGCCATGGGCCACATAGGTGTTCAGCAGGAGTTTTTTCTGCTCCATGTCCAGCACGTACAGACGCTTCCTGCGGGAAGACTGGCTGAAATCACAGATAGAAAGGATATTGCTGTTGAGCAGGCTCTTTTTATCATACAGGTAATTGTATCCCTTCCAGGCATAGGCAAAGGCCTTCCGGGTAAGCCCATAGCGGTACAGCTGCATACTATCGTACAAAGCGGTGCCTTCCTCCATCAGCAGGGTCAGGCTGGATTTGTTAACCACCACATCAGCGGGCTGGTGCAATACTATAACGGGATCCCGTTCTTCCAAAAGTGTATAGGTGCCGGATATCAAAACGGGCGAGGCCACAAAAAGGCATAGGAGGCTGAACGATACGGATTTTAAAGGGCGATACATAGTGTATGGTTTCATAGGTTCAAGAACGCGTAGTATCCGGTAGGAGTAACGGGAAATAGTACGGGTTTAGTATCGCAAAACTGCCTATGGACCGGCGTAGATGCCTGTTTTTTTTATTGTAACCGCGGCGGATTTTTACCGGGATTATTCCGTATTGGTGTTATCGGTCTGATTTCCAGGAGTTACAGGTGGGGCGCCGCTTTTCCGGTAAACATTGAACTCATTAATATAGATCTTGATCATTAAAAGGAACAGGGAGATCAGGATAGGACCAAATACCAGCCCGATGAAGCCGAAGATGGGGATACCGATAATAACACCGAGGGCCGTGATCAGGGGATGTACATCGCCCAGTTTTTTCTGCAACCAGAAGCGGAAGATATTATCCACGGTGCCAATGATACCGAAACCATAGATCAGCATGATGACGCCCCGGCCGGTGGAACCTTCTGCAAAAAAGATCAGGGCCAGCGGCACATAGGCCAGCGCAGCGCCTACTACCGGCAGCATGGCCGCAATGCAGACCACCACAAACCAGAAGCCGGGCTCAGACACACCCAGGAAGATGAACCCTATCAGGGCCACCAGGCCCTGCATCAGGGCAATCAGGGGAATACCGATGGCATTGGAGAACACCATGCCGTTCAGGTCTTTCCGGATCAGCAGCACATTTTCATCCTTGAAGGGGACCCACTCATAAAAACGGGATTCCATTTTACGACCGTCCACCAGCATGAAGTACAAAATGAAGTACAGCATAACAATGGTAAGGAGGGTATTGAAGGTAGCTCCCAGGATCTGCGGCAGGATCTGCGCTCCCATTGCGGTGATCTTCTGGATATTTTCATCCGTGATCAGGTCAATACCATATCTTTTCTCATACTGGCTGATATAGGTCTCAATGCTGTTGAGCATCTCTGAGGAATGCTGGATAGCCCAGGCCACTTTGGAGGTCATCATATTCACCAGCAGCATGATGGGTAACAGGATCACCAGGAAAGAGAGCAGCATCAGGACAGCCGCCGCCAGGGACCTTTTCCAGCGGTACTTACCGGTGAGCAGGAACATCCATTTACGCAGCAGTACATACAGGGTATAAGCGCCCAGGAAGGCCGGGATAAAAGCTTTCAGCTGTTCAAACAGCACCACGCCCAGTATAAGAATGGTGCTCAGGATCAGTAACTGCCTGATAATGTTATTCGGTAGGTAATACTTCATAAAGGTGATTGCGAATTAAAAGTAGGAATAATCGCAATGTTATACAAAGCTTATACCCTGACCAGTTTCCATTTGCCCCGGCGGAAGAGGATGACCCCTGCAATACTGATCAGTGTTTCCGCAATCACCACAGCCAGGAAGATCCCGGTATGCTCCAGGTTGGTGTTGGTGGCCAGCAGCCAGGCAAAGGGGATCTGGAAGGCCCAGAACCCTACCAGGTTGATGATGGTGGGGGTGCGGGTATCACCGGCGCCGTTAAAAGCGTTGGTCACCACCATCCCGATCCCGTAGAATATAAAGCCCATACTCATAATGCGCAGGCCCTGGGTGGCTATGCTGATCACGGCCGGATCTGTGTTCAGCAGGGAAATGAGCCGTTCGGCGCCCAGCTGGCAGAGCAGGGTGACCGTACCCATATACAGGGCGCTGAACTGGGCTGTTTTCCATACGGATCTTTCGGCCCGCAGCGGTTCGCCAGCGCCCAGGTTCTGGCCTACCAGGGTGGCGGCGGCATTGCTGAGGCCCCAGGCCGGCAGCATGAAGAACATCAGCAGGCGGATAGCCACGCCATAGCCTGCCACGGCATCATCGTGGAAGCGGGTCATGAGCCGGGCCAGGAACATCCAGCTGGCCGAACCAATAAAGAACTGCAGGAAGGCTACCCAGGACAGGTCGAACAGGGACTTGAAAATGCGCCAGTCGATCCGGAAATGCGGGATCTTGATTTTCAGCAGTCCCTTGCCCCGCAGCAGGTGGAACAGCTGGTAGGTCACGCCGATGCCCCGGCCAATAGTGGTAGCCATGGCAGCGCCGGTAAGTCCATAAAAATGAATGAGGATGGGGCAAAGGATAATATTACAGCCGTTGGCGATCCAGAGGGACCACATGGCTATAGTGGCATTGCCTGCGCCCCGGAAGATACCATTGACCAGGAAGAGCAGGGTGATCACTATGCTGCCGCCAAACATGATCCGGGTATAGGGCGTACCGATGTCCACCACTTCGGGTGAGCCGCCCATCAGCCGCAGGATATCGGCGGCAAAGAAGCTGCCGGCCAGGCTGATCACTACAGTCACCAGCAGGGCCAGGTTGATGGCCTGGGCGGCCGAGTGGGCGGCCTCGTCCAGCTGCTTCTCGCCTACACGGCGGGCTACCACGGCCGTGGCGCCCATACTGAGGGCCATGGCGGCCGAATACAGGATGGTCAGCACCACTTCTGTCAGCACCACGGTGGACACGGCCTGGGTGCCATGTCCTTCAATCCTGCCTACAAAATAAATGTCTACAATAGCAAATACGCTTTCCATGATCATTTCCAGGATCATGGGAATGGCCAGCAGCAGCACCGAGCGCCGGATACTGCCCTGGGTAAAATCCAGGTGTTCGCCTTTGAGGGCCTGTTTGATAATAGAAAAGGCAGACTGACGACTTGTATCGATAGGTTGTTCAGTTGACATAACAATCCAGCTTATTAAAACAATAATGCAATTAAGGATAAACGAAAAAGCGCCGCTCTCTTAAAGCGGATAAAGAAGGGAATTCAACAGACCGGAGCGGTCAATGGGGCGACCCGGAGGTCATTAGCAGACAATCATAACACGTCAATTGTGGCGCTAAATTAAGGAACCCGCTTCAATTGGCCAGTTTAAAATTTACGGACATGCGGCAGCCGCGTCCCGGCGCAGAGTCAATGATTACCCGGCCATTGAACAGCTCGGCCCGGTTCACAATATTCATGATGCCGATGCCATGCCTTTTTTCCTGCATATTGAAACCCCGGCCATCGTCCGTTACCAGCAGGGTGAGCGCGTCCTCTGCCTGTTTCAGCGAGATGTTCACCTGTTTGGGATGCGCATGTTTGATGATATTGTTCAGCTGTTCCTGCACAATCCGGTAGATAGCCATTTTAAGCTTATCGTCCAGTCGCTGCTCATCCGGCAGCTCAAATTCCAGCTGGAGCTGGAACTGGTTGGTCAGGCGGATGCTCTCTGCCAGGTCTTCGATGGACAGCTGCAGGCCGATCTCTTTATGGTAGGAGAGGGTGAGTGATTTGGACAGCTTGCGGATCTCTTCAATGGCACTGGCAATGATCTCATTGCTGCGTTTGACCAGCATGGCCGATTGCTCATCCTGCCCTGTTACACAGCTGAGGCAAAGCCTGGCCGTGGTGAGGATCTGGGTAACATTGTCGTGCAGTTCCCGGCCGATCTCCGTTCTTTCTTTTTCCTGGGCATCCATCGACGCCTTCATGATCTCTTTCTGCCGGAACATCTTTTCTTCCATCAGCTGGTGGCGCAGCCGCACTTTCTCCGTGATATCATGGCAAAGGATCAGGTAAGCATCCTGGCCTTTATAACGGATAAGATGGGTCAGCACTTCCACATAGATCAGCTCACTGTTCTTTTTCACCTGCTTGCGCAGCAGTCGCTGGTTTACCTGCCTGCCACCGGCCGTGAGCAGGTTCTTCATGGCCTCATGGTCTTCCGGGGAGGTGATATCAAAAGCTGTGAGCTGCAGGAACTCTTTGCGGCTGTAGCCATAGTGCAGCACGGCGGCTTCATTGACTTCCAGGAAGCGGAAGGATTTGGCGTCACAGACCCATTTGGGCAGGGGGCTTTTATCGAAAAGATTTTTGTACAGGTCTTCTGATTCACGGATCCTTTTCTCGGCCTTGTTCTTATCAGTTACATCCCTGAAGTTGGCTACCAGTGCATTGATGCCCGGCACTTCCAGCAGGTTGGAGGCAATGCCTTCCACCTGTATCTCCTTACCTGCTTTATGCAGCAGGGTAAGGGCAATATTGAAGGATTTGCCGGGATGCTGGAACAGGTTATTGAGCAGGATCTCGGCATCCGGCAGGCTGCCCGGGTGAATAAAAGTGAATACGCCTTTATTGAGGTATTCTTTCCCGGCCAGTCCCAGCAGCTTGCGGACAGAGGGAGAGCCATAGATGAATTTACCCTGGCCATCCGCCATCATGATCAGGTCTGCATTGTTTTCTATCAGTGCCCGGAACTTACGGTCCAGCTGGTGCCGGGTTTCAGCGGCCTGTATCCTTTCCGTAACATCCCTGAAATTGCACACAATGCCATTGACGCCTTCTTTGTGCAGGAGGTTGGTGCCTATGCCTTCCACCCAGATGGGCTGTCCATCGGGGCGCAAGGCTCTGGTCTGCAGGAAAACAGCCCTGTTGGGTTTTTGCAGGATCTCTTCAAATTTGGCCCTGGCCTCTGCCAGGTGTTCGCCGGAAAAGAACTGGAATACTTCCATACCAATGTAGTGACTGGCATGCAGGCCAAACTGGTTCTCAATAGAAGGGCTGCCATAAATGATGCGGCCCTGTGTATCCAGTACCACAATAATATCCGTGCTGTTCTCAATCAGTGAGCGGAAGCGGGCTTCGCTTTCCTTAAGCCGGAATTCATTGGTGAGCTTTATGGTCACATCCCTTGCAAAACAGGAAAGCCCTGTTGTTTTTTTGCCTTCCCGGATGGGGTTGATGGAAATATCAAAATACATGGGCTGGCCCTGCACCAGGAATTTCTGCAGGGTGCGCTGGCTTTTGCCCCGAAAGGCCAGCTGGTAAAATTTTTTAAACTCGCGGGCCTTGGAGGGATCCAGGATAGCGAGTATGTCCAGCATCTTATCGCCCGGCTGCGGGTCTCTGCCGATATATTCTTTGACCTTATTGCGCAGGGCAGTGTTGAGTACAATGTACTGCATGTTGCGGTCTATGCTCCAGACCAGGTCGTCCAGGTTTTCAATAAGGGCATTGAGGTTGGCCTCCTGCTCGGGGACCAGTTCCTGTGTTGTCTTCGTTGCCTTCACAGCGCTTTTGGCCGGCACGCGGCGACCCGATTCAATCGGTGTGGTTTGCATGTCTGTTAATTATTCGTGAGGCTACCGTTCAGAATTTACCCGGGATGAGAGTTGAGAGATGTGTGGACAGGCAATATACCAAGAAAGCCCGAAGCAACAGCGTAGCCTGCCTTTTTTTTGCATAAGTCAAAAATACATGCAATTAGTTTTCATGTATATTGTCGTTACAATCAGATAAAGTTTATGCGTTCCCCGGATCGGGCCTCTGCCGCAACTGCCCGGGCCTTTATTTTCACTGTTGAAGGCCCAAATAGCCGGGTTCAACGGGGTTGCTCCTGTCCATTGACTATAAATGTGTTTTCTTCGCATACACATTGTCTGCCATAATTGTTAATTATTTCTAAATAGGCTGAGCCTGATAGGGGTTTGTCCCTTGATGGTTGTCATTAGTTTCCAAACACCAACAAAACATGACACGTAAGACGATCCGATTACTTGGTTTTTTCCTCCTGCTGTTGGCGATGCAGCTGAATGTTGTAGCACAGTCCGGCAAAAAGTTTACCATCAGTGGCTATATTAAGGATGTTACCAGTGGCGAGGTACTGATCAATGCCACTATCATTATCCAGCCGGCCAATGTTACCGTTCAATCCAATTCCTATGGTTATTATGTGGTGACCCTGCCGGCAGGGAAATACACGCTGACCGCTTCCCACGCGGGTTTTGGCGAACTGACAAGATCAATAGACCTCAATGCAGATAAAACAGTTGAACTGACCATGAGCGCTTCCGCCAATGTGATGGAAGAAGTAGTGGTAACTGGTGAAAAAAGATTGCGCCGTACCAATACCGTTGCGCTGGGCATCCAGCAGATGAGCATCGGGCAGATCAAAAAGATCCCTGCTTTCATGGGGGAGCCTGATATTGTGAAAGCCATGCTGACACTGCCTGGCATCACGTCTGTAGGGGAAGGCGCTTCCGGCTTTAATGTACGCGGAGGTAACGTAGATGAGAACCTGATCCTGATGGATGAGGCGCCGGTTTACAACTCTTCGCATATGCTGGGCTTTTTCTCTGTATTCAATCCCGATGCCGTAAAGAATGTGACCCTCTACAAAGGTGCTTTCCCGGCGGAATATGGCGGCCGTACCTCTTCCGTGCTCGATATCCGCATGAAGGAAGGGAACAACCAGGACTTCCATGTGAACGGTGGCATCAGCACCATCTTCAGCCGTTTGTCCGTGGAAGGTCCCATTCAGAAAGACAAATCCTCTTTTGTGATAGCGGGCCGTCGTTCTTATATAGATGTATTGTCCAAACCCTTCCTGAAGGCAGACGCCCGCGATAACCAGATGTATTTCTATGACCTTACGGCCAAGATCAACTACAAGCTCAACGACAACAATACCGTTTATCTCAGCGGTTACCTGGGCCGGGATGTGTTTTCCTTCAACAACCAGGCCTTCATGAACTGGGGCAATATGACGGGCACCCTGCGCTGGAACCACCTGTTCAGTCCCAAACTTTTCCTGAACACCAGCGTATACTATTCCAAGTATGATTACAGCCTGGAGTTCAACTCCGAAGCGGAAGATCCCAAGCAACAAAGCTATAACTGGACATCGGATATCCAGACCTACGGCGTTAAACCGGCGCTCACCTGGTATATCAATTCCAGTCACGAGCTGAAGGCCGGTGTCAATTTCCTCCAGTATAATTTCTATCCCGGCAAAGGCATCATCAATGATGAGGGTACAGAAGCCTCCATTATCCTGCCCCGCCGCTATGGCCTGGAAGCCGCCGCCTACCTGGAAGACACCTGGAAGATCAGCAAGGCCCTTTCTGTGCAGGCAGGGGTGCGGGTGAACCACTATGCTTACCTGAGCAATTCGCTGGTGTACCATTACCGGGATACCACGGCCAATGTGCGGAAGCCACTGGACTATATTGAAGACATGAGCAGCAACGGCAAATCCAATAAGAAAAGATCAGTGGCCGACTGGACCTTCTTTGAACCCCGCATCTCGGTGAAGTACCAGGTACAGAAGAACCTTCACCTCAAAGCCGGTTATGGCCGCAGCACGCAATACATGCACCTGCTGTCCAATACAGCCTCACCCACACCGGTTGACCTGTACTTCCCCAGCACCAATAATATCAACCCTTCCCTCACCGATCAGTTCTCGGTGGGTGTGGTGGCCGTGCCCAACAGGTTCCCGGTGGAATTATCCGCCGAGGTCTTTTACAAAAAGATGGAGGACCAGCTGGATTATATTGATGGTTCCAACCTGGACCTGAACCCGCTGGTGGAAGGTGAGCTGACCATGGGTGATGGCAAAGCCTATGGCGTGGAGCTGGAAGTGAAAAAGGAAACCGGCAAATGGCAGGGCTGGGTCAACTATACCTGGTCCCGGTCTTACCGCAGAACAGCAGGCATCAGCAACAGCGACTGGTACCTGAGCCGCTATGACCGTACCCATGTTATCAATGTGTCACTCACCAGGGAACTGAATGATAAATGGAGCGTGTCCGGCACCTTCAATTACGGATCCGGTACACCCGCTACCTATCCTAACGTACGGCTGGATATCCAGGGGATGCCTATTCCTTACAACACTACCGGCGAGCGCAACAACTACCGGCTGCCGGCTTATCACCGCCTGGATGTTGCCGCCACCATGCAGGGCAGGCAGGGTAAGAAATTCAAACAGGAATGGGTGTTTGGGGTATATAACCTCTATGCACGCCAGAATGCGTACAGCATTTATTTCCGGCAGAACGAGGATGATCCTTCTAAAAGAGAATCGGTGCGGCTCTCCATCCTTGGCTCCGTTATTCCTTCAATTACCTGGAACTTTAAATTCTAACCGATCATGAAAAAATTATCAATATATAGTATCGCAATATTGGGCCTGGGACTGCTGGCTTCCTGTGAAAAAGTAGTGGACATTGACCTGCCTGCGGCCGACCCGGTGCCTTACGTAGATGCCTGGATCAATGACCGGGAAGAAGCACAGACCATCAAGGTCCTGAAAGCGGTGGGTTACCTGAGCCAGTCTGGCCCCGAGCCCATTGCCAATGCGCAGGTAAGTATTACCGATCTTACCCTCAACCAGACCTACCCCTTCAGCTACGCCAACGGTTCCTATACCTATGATCCCGGTCCCGGTAATCGTATCGGTGTAGTAGGGCATGAGTATAAGCTGAGCATTACCTACAATGGTGAATTGTTTGAAGCAACTGATGTGCTGAACCGGGTTTGCCCGGTGGATTCCATCACCATTGAATACAAGGAAGAAGAGACCGGCAACGACGAAGGCTACTATGCTACCTTCTATGCCCAGGACCTGCCGGGGGCGCAGGACTACTACTGGATCCGCACCTACCGCAACGGTTCGCTCAACCACAACGTAACGGAAATGTGGGCCATTGACGGCTCCTTTTATGAAGATGTATCCGATGGCATGAACTTTATCCTGCCCATCCGGGAAGGGATCACTTCCGGCGACCATCCTTATGTGCAGGGCGATGAAGTGAAAGTGCTGATCCGTTCGCTGAGTAAGCCCTCTTATAATTTTATCCGGATGGTCAATGACCAGCTCACCAATGGCGGCATGTTCTCCAGGGTATTGCAGAACGTGCCCTATAACCTGAAAAGCAACCAGGCCGGCAGCAAGAACCGGATCTATGGCTGGTTTGGCACAGTAGCTGAATCAGAGCTGGCAAAGAAAGTAGAATAACCCTGGCTGCCTTTCCCGGGCGAAGCGTGGGCCCCTCAGAATTCGGACATCATCTGTAGTTAGGAGCTCCCGTTTCGCCCGGTCAGGACGCCAGCACCCTGTTATAGCACACACCCTCATTTTTAAAAGATCTATTTATCAACAACAGAAATTTTACATCATGAGGTTCTTCCAACAATGGCTGCTGCCTGCAGCAGCTGTACTGACATTGACCGCCTGTGAAAAAAAACTGACCGGCGATGGACCGGTGGTATCCCAGGAAAGGCAACCGGCCGCTTTCTCCCGGATCATATTGCAGGTGCCGGCCACCCTGTATTTCACCCAGGAAACGGATACGCGGTTCCGGATAGATGCCCAGCAGAATATACTGGATGAGATAGAGACTCCGGTATTTGACGGGGAGATGCGCATCCGCTTTAAGGATAATAAGAACCTGGGCCGGCATGACCCTGTTGTTATGCGCATAAGCAATGCCGTTATTCAGGGCCTGCGGCTGGATGGCTCGGCCAATATCCAGGCCAGCAGCACCATACAGGCCAGCTCCCTGGACCTGGGCATCAATGGCTCGGGAAATATAGTGATGGGGCGGCTGGAGCTGACGGACCGGCTGACTGCCCGCATTTCGGGTTCCGGCAGTATCTCGGCCCTGGAGGGAACAGCCCATTCCGCCAACCTGCGGATCAGCGGAAGCGGTAATATCAGTGTATCCCAGGTCCTGTTCCAGACTGCGGAAACGGAGATCAGCGGCTCGGGAGATATCCGCTTATCCGTGGAGGACCGGCTGGATGCAAAGATCTCCGGCAGCGGGTCCGTTTATTACCGGGGGAATCCTGCGGTCAATGCCAATATATCAGGGTCAGGAAGCGTTAAGCAATTATAAGCAATGAATCTCAAAAGAGGTGCTGATGAAAATAGCATTCAATTATTGCAGTATCTGTGCCCACAACGAAGGTTGTCCATTGATGGCCTTTGCCTATCACCTGCGCAAAAAAGCCTGTTTGTTTATCCCGGTGGCCCAGCTGAGGCCAGTGTCCCGGCTGGAGCTGGAGGATCTCCGGCCAGCGGGATCCCGCCTGCTCACAGAAGTGGTGATGGAGAGCCTGCAGAACGACCGGCTGCAGGATCCCGGTAAAGCGGAACCCTGCGCACCCATTACGGTGTATAAACATACATTCAGTTTTCAGCAGCTGCAGTAGGCAGGTTTTAGAGAAATGATCTTCCGTTAACAAGTTGATCTCCGGATGCAAACAAATTAGTTTGTAGCTTCGGGCCATTAAACGACTCCTATGCGTTGTTCAAAATGGCTCTACGTAATGGCATTAACTCTTTTTTCCGGTACCCTGCACGCGCAATCCGTTCGCGTGGCTTCTTATAATCTCCGATATGCAAACCAGCATGATACTGGTAATCTCTGGCAGGATCGCCTGCCCATCATCAGTGCGCTGATCGGTTTTCATGACTTTGATATCTTCGGCACCCAGGAAGGATACCGGCACCAGCTGGACTCCCTGAGCGCACACCTGCCAGGCTATAGCTGGTATGGGGTTGGCAGGGACGACGGGCAGTCGAAGGGTGAGCATTCTGCCGTTTTCTTTAAAAAAGATAAGTTCAAACTCCTGGCCAAAGGCGATTTCTGGTTATCCGAAACACCGGAGAAACCTGGTTTTGGCTGGGATGCCAAACATAACAGGATCTGCTCCTGGGTTCAGTTGCAGGACCTGGCCAGCAAAAAGAAATTTTATTTCTTCAGTGTGCATTTTGATCACCAGGGTGTGGTTGCCCGGGTACAGAGCAGTAAGCTGATCCTGCGTAAGATCAAAGAGATCGCGGGCAGTTCACCCGCTATACTGGCAGGTGATTTCAATGGCGGTCATGACAGTGAATGGTACCTGGCCCTTGCCAATAACGGGGAGCTGCAGGATACTTATAAGCTGGTGGCCCATCCTTATGCACTGGGCGGCTCCTTCAATGATTTTGGCAGGAATATAGACAGTAAAGAGATCATTGACCATATTTTCGTCAGCAAAGGCATCAAAGCAAAACGCTGGGGCCTGCTGACGGATACTTACCAGGGCAAATATCCTTCCGACCACTGCCCGGTAATGGCTGATCTGGATCTCCGGTAGCGGGCATGGGGTTTGCTGGCAGTACCCTAAACAGATGGTATGGCAGCAACATTGAAACTGGCCGCGCCCTGGCCCGAGGTAAAAGAAAAGATCAAAGAAAGAAATATTCATCTTACGGATGAGGACCTGCAATATGAACCCGGTCAGGAAGATGCCTTGCTGGAGCGGTTGTCCCGTAAGATGAGCCTTGAAAAAGAGGAAGTGAAAGCATTGATAGAAAGTATTTCACACAACAGGGATATTGCTTCCTGAGCAGTATTGATGAGCATCGGCGCTATTGACCCTGTGGCGTAAAACACTATAGGACCAGGGCTTCCTGGTCTTTGTTTTTCATTGCCGGTCTTCTCAAAAGATCTCCTGTGCATCCTGGACAGGCAGCTCAAATAACTGCGCCATCAGTTCATAGCTGCGGAGCCTGTCTTCCTGCAATTCAGTAAAAGTAGCAATAACCAGTTCGTTCACCTGGAAAGCATCGGCCAGCGCCGTCATTTTTTCCTTTACCACATCCGGAGTGCCTACAATCATCCTGTTCCTGTTGAACAGTACGCGCTGCCATTCGCCCGGCGAATAATCGTAGCTGCTGGCCATATCATAGGTGATCACTTCTTCAAAACGTCCTTTCTCAAAACTCAGCAGGCGATAATCCATCATGGTCTGCACTTCCTCCACTTTCCGTTCATCATCCGAGGTAAAGGCAAAGATGCCTACGTTGCCGGTGGGTGCTGGCCACTGGTCGGACGGTACAAAGCGCTGGCGGTAATTGGCCATGGCTTCCGGACCGCCCAGAGGATTGATGAACTGGGCATAGGAGAGGGCCATTCCAAAATGAGCAGCCAGGTAAGCGCTTTCCCCGCTGGAGGTCAGCATCCAGAGCGCGGGCTCTGTCTGGATAAAAGGCATGGCTCTTACTTTTCCCTGCGCATTGCCGGCAGCGGGCTGATCCGTCAGCAGGGCCTGTAAGGTATCTATCTGCCGGATATATTCCTGCGGATCGAAGGTGTTGGAGGGATTGAGCAACTGGGCTGTGAGCCGGTCGCCACCCGGGGCGCGACCGATACCCAGATCAATGCGGCCAGGGTACAATGCTTCCAGGAGCCGGAAATTCTCAGCCACTTTGAGGGTGCTGTGGTTGGGCAGCATGATGCCGCCGGAGCCAAAGCGGATCTGGCGGGTCTCGGAACCCAGCCGGGCAATCAACACCTCGGGGGCGGAACCTGCCAGGGTACCGGTATTGTGGTGTTCGGAAAGCCAGTATCGGGTATAGCCCAGTTTATCCGCCAGGCGGGCCAGCTGCACGGTTTCCTGTAAGGCGCCAACAGCATTGGACCCTCTGCGCACAGGCGTCTGGTCCAGCACACTCAGTTGCAATTGCTTCATGTTTCCTTTAACAGTAGTGCGGCAAGAATGTTCAGCGGGAGGAAAGGCAATAAGGGGCAAAGCCCTGTCAGGAAATTATGGACGAACCAGGGTTGTGGGGTTCTCCATCCCGCAAACCGGAAAAAGAAAACAGATCAGGGACGAACCAATGGTTGCGTTGATGTCAACCTGGTAAACAGGAAAAAGAGAAAATACGGGGTTGGGACGAACCAGGTGTGGCCCGGTTCAGAACAAGCTGAAAAGGGCAGCCTGATCTCTGCGCTCTTTAGCATTCCTTTAGTAAACGCCATCTGACCAGCCAGGTCTATTATACAAGTTACTGATGAACAGTAATGGTAAAACTGACGATCATGAAAACAGCTCTACTTTTATCTACCCTGGTAATGATCGCTACCACTGCGATCGCCAGCCTGCATTTATTTTACTATTCCAGCTATACTGTTTCTGCACTGCTGACCGCCGCAGCCTTCCTGTCCATTTGTTTCTGGATCAACAAGGTGAAGGAACTCATGGATACTAAAGAAAAAGAAACCCTTTCGCTATAGTGAACAAGCTTTTGTTTTGTGATGCGCTTTGCTTTTTGCCCCGCCAGTACTGGCGGGGTTTTTTATTGCCTACTTTTATACCTGTGCGGCCACCGGGAAAGACAAAGGACCAGGACCTTTGCCGCTCTCTGCAAAAGCCTGGCCCCGCTGTCTTGTTAAACAAACTACATGCGTCCGGGCGGGCGCATACCACCGCCGCGTTGCATCATTTTCTGCATGCCTTCTTCCTGTTCTTTTTTGAAGGCTTCAGCTGTTATCTTTTTTCCTTTTTTAGGTTCTTTCAGGTTGCTGACAGGGGCATTGGGCTCTACAGACAGGGCTGTACAAATGCTTTTGCCTTCCTGTATATCCAGCTCCAGGATCAACCCGGGCAGCTGTCCCTGGTAGTCGGGCCCGGCGGGCACTGGGATAGACGGGGCAAACCAGGCTACCACCTGGAGGGTATCCGGTTTCTCTTCAGGTTTCATTTCTCCATTGCTGAAGGTCATCCTGCGGGTCATGACAATGGTCTGTAAGCGGGCTTCCTGGCAGGGGTAGTTCAGGATGGTCTTTGTCTGGCCGGTGAGCTTCCAGCCGGCTCCCCGGATACTGTCGGTGATCAGGTAAGTTTTACCCATGGCTTCCCGCTCTTCCACCTTACGGCCTTCTGTAAAGTTGTGGTATACGGTGGCGTTGCCGCCAAAAGCCATGCCGGCCATCCGCATGCCCATGGGTCCGCCGCCAGGACCACCGGGGCCGCCGCCGCTGTTGAAGGTTTCGGCTTCAGGCCGCTCCTCCTGGATGGGGATCTTGAGCGACTGGTCATTGCTGAATAACAATTCCATTTTCATCACCATATCAGGGCGGTCAAAACTGCGGGTCTCGCCATTCATATTGACGGTGGTCTTACCGCCGCGGATCGTTTGCTGGTAAATGACTTTTCCTGTTTTCAGCTGGGACTTTCCAGCCACGGCCAGCAACAGGAAGATAAGGGCGCTGATGGTTCGTTTCATAAAAAAATTCTTTGTGTGGTCAAAGCTAAAATATGCCCGCAGGAGGGGAGGTTAATACACCTTGCATTAACGTTAATTAAGGTTAATGCTGCGGGCCGGCCTGCCGGAATGGCTACATTTGTGCGGTATGAACAAGAGCAGGATCCATATCTCTGTAGCCCTGATGCTGCTGGCCATCCTGGCCGTGGCGGCCTTCCAGGTGTACTGGCTGTACAAGAGCTACCGGGAGGCGGAGCTGACCCTGCAGATACGCACCAATTCGCTCTTTCGCGAAACGGTGGTCCACCTGCAGCAGGAAAAGCTGCGCCAGGACAGCAGCCTCCAGATCAGGTTGCCCGAAGGCACTTCGCCTGAAGGGCTGGCCAGGATATTACGGGGATATATAACCGATTCTGTGGCTGGCGGCCATCCCATCCGACGGATGATAACCCTGCCTGAGGCCGGAGCAGAGCGTATGCCGGACAGTGCCTTCCACTGGCGGATGGCTACACCCGGCAATGATCCTGTTCCTGGTGAGCCGGGCGTTTCCCTCAGCGTTACCAGGCGGATGGAAAACCGTCCCGGCGATGGAACTCCTTCAAAAGACCAGGTGGTGGTGCTGGCCCGCGGCATCCCTTCCTTCAAAGACTCCCTGAGCAGCAAGGACCTGACCCTGCGCACAGATACGGCTTTCCGGCAGGAAGGGATAACCGTTCCCTTTGCCATCAGCGTGGAAAAGAACAGCCAGCCGCCCGGCGGACCCCGTGGTCGTCCCGGCGATCCTGCCCATGCCAATATTGCCTGGGGTGGCTTTGGTTCTCCCTACTCCTATAAGATTGAACTGGCGGATACCACCCCTTACCTCCTGCGTCAGTTGGTGCCTCAGTTTGTGGTGTCCCTGCTGCTGGTAGGACTGACGGTCCTGTCCTTCGGGCTGCTGCTGCGCAATTTTATCCAGCAGCGCAGGCTGACCCAGCTAAAGAATGACCTTATCAGCAATATCACCCATGAGCTGAAAACACCTATTGCCACGGTGAGTGTGGCTATTGAAGCGCTGAAAAGTTTCAATGCCCTGCATGATCCGCGGCGTACGCTTGAATACCTGGACATCAGCAGCAGTGAACTGCAAAGGCTCTCGCTGCTGGTAGACAAAGTACTCAAGCTCTCTATGTTTGAGAAGCAGCAGATCCAGCTGCGGGAAGACCTCTTTGATCTGCGCGAAGTAGTGGAAGAAGTAATGGGCTCCATGCGCCTGCAGTTTGATAAATACCATGCAACAGTAACGCTGCAGCTGGAGGGTGATGATTTTACCCTGAAAGGGGACCGGCTGCATATCACCAGCGTGGTGTACAACCTCCTGGACAATGCCCTGAAATACAGTCAGGGTAAACCCTGCATCAATATCCTGCTGGCATCCAAAGGCCGGCAGCTGGAAATGAGTGTGGCCGATAACGGGATCGGGATAGCGCCGGAATACCGGAAAAAGATCTTCGATAAGTTTTTTCGCATACCCACGGGTGATACCCACAATGTCAAAGGCTATGGGCTTGGGCTTAGTTACGTGTCCTATGTTATGCAAAGGCATAAGGGCCGTATCACTGTTGCCAGTGAACCGGGCCAGGGCAGTTGCTTCACCCTTCAATTCCCTGCAGCCGCATGAACAATACCCGGATACTATATGTAGAGGATGAACAGTTCCTTGGCAAGATCGTCAAAGAGAGCCTCGAGAGCCGGGGGTTTACGGTGGTCATGGAAAGTGATGGCCTGCAGGTGATGGATGCTTTCCGTCAATTACATCCTGATGTCTGTGTGCTGGATGTGATGCTGCCGGGTAAGGACGGGTTCACCCTGGCCGAAGAGATCAGGCAGCTGGATGCCACCGTACCCATAATCTTTCTGACGGCCAGAACACAGACGGAAGACCTGGTAAAAGGTTTTGCCACCGGCGGCAATGATTATATCCGCAAGCCTTTCAGTATGGAGGAGCTGATTGTCCGCATTGCCAATGTGCTGCGCTACCGGCCGGAGGGATCGGGTTCCAGGGAGGAATGGAAGATTGGCCGCTACCTGTTCCAGGTTAGCCGGCAAACCCTTTCACTGGAGGGGGAAGAACGGAAACTGTCCTTCCGGGAAACGGAGCTGCTGAAGCTGCTGTACCGCAACCGGGAAAAGATCATAGACCGCAAAGAAGTACTCAACCTGTTATGGGGGAATGATTCCGTGTTCAACTCCCGCAACCTGGATGTTTATATTACCAAGCTGCGCAGTTACCTGCGGCATGATGATGCCCTGGCCATTATCACCATTAAAGGGATCGGCTATCGGTTTGTGATGGAAAAATAACTCAGGCCTGGCTGGCGGGCTGGGGCAGGGTTGATCTTTTTGACTGCGTATAATGCTGCCATGCCCACATCAGGGAAAAGCTGGGGATGAAATCGAGCCCTGGCAGGATCTCTTCAATGAAGTTGAATACACCACCGAAAGCACCTTTCCAGCCACCAAAGAGCCGGTAGAAAATAAAGCCCGAGATGGGAGCCCAGATCAGGTCGCCCAGTTCACCCAGTACAGGGATGGCATAGGTAGCATACCCAATGAGATCCAGGACAATGCACAAAGCCAGTGAAGGCAGCGCAGGCTTATTCATGGTGTTGATGGTTTTTTATAACCGGTAAGACGGGGAAATGCCCGGAATGGTTGTATGCGGCAGGGTCACACCAGCAGTGTCCTGTTCTTCAGGATGGCAATGATCTCATCCCGCCGGAAGGGTTTGGAGATATAATCGTCCATTCCGTTGGCAATACATTTTTCCTTATCGCTTTCCATGGCATCGGCCGTAAGGGCAATGATGGTCACACTCCGGTTGGGTTCCGGCAGCTGCCGGATCATACGTGTGGTGGTATAACCATCCATTTCCGGCATATTGACGTCCATGAAAATGAGTACAGGCTCATGGTGCCGCAATAATTCCAGCGCTTCCTTACCGTTGGTGGCCTTGAGCAGCCGGAAGCCCATCTTGCGGAGTACTTCGGTGATCAGCAGCATGCTCACGGGTTCATCTTCCACCACCATGATGGTGACGGGATCTGACGCTTTTGGAACGGAAGGAACCGGATTTGACAGTGGTTTATTTTCTTCTTTTCCAGTACTGAACATAGCACAAAGTAAAGAATAAAGCTCATACAATTTCACCGGCTTGCTCAGCAGCTGCCGGATGCCAAGGTCTTCCGCCTCCTGTTTGTGGAGTTCCATTTCCAGGGAAGAAAGCATGAGCATAGCGGGTTGCGGGAACCGGTCCTGCCTGCGGATCTCCTGGATCAGCTGGATGCCGTCCATTTCCGGCATATGCTGGTCGGTGATAATGAGGTCCAGCGGTTCACCGGTCCGCTGGATGCGGTCCAGGATCATGAGCGCTTCGCGGCCGCCCCCGGCGATCTCGCAGGCGATATGGAAATAGCGGAAGATATCCTGCATCAGCCAGCGGTTGGTGCCGTTATCATCCACTACCAGTACTTTGCGCAGCGGCGGTTTGTATTCACTGGACAGCTGGGGTTTGGGATTCAGCACTTCCAGCGGTACTTTCAGGGTAAAAGTACTGCCCCGCCCAATCTCGCTTTTCACGAGGAGGTCGCCCTCCATCATTTCGGCCAGGCTTTTGGAAATGGTCAGGCCCAGCCCGGTACCGCCATATTTGCGGGTGGTGCTGGCATCGGCCTGGGTAAAGCTTTCGAATATCTGGCGCAGCTTCCTTTCGGAGATGCCGATACCGGTATCACGAACGGCCACTTCAACATCCAGGCAGGGCTTACCGTCCCGCTGGTAAATATCGCCGGTGCTGGCTACGGAAACAAAGATCTCACCCTGGGGGGTGAACTTGATGGCATTGCCCAGTATGTTCACCAGTACCTGGCGGATACGTACGGGATCGCCACTGAAGCGGGAAGGGATCTCGGGTTCTATATGACAGACCAGTTCCAGTTGTTTTTCGAAGGCCTGGGCGGCGAGGATATCCACTGTTTCCTGCACCAGCTCATCCAGGCGGAAGGCAGTATGTTCTATCTGCATCTTGCCGGCCTCAATACGGGAAAGGTCCAGGATATCATTGATGATGTCCAGCAGGTGATAAGCGCTCTGTTTTACATTTTCCAGGTATTCCCGCTGGATATACTGCAGCTCGGTGGTCAGCACCAGGTCGGTAAAGCCGATGATGCCATTCATGGGGGTGCGCAGCTCATGGCTCATATTGGCCATGAACAGGCTCTTGGCTATATTGGCTGATTCGGCCATTTCCTTGGCATGGATCAGTTCTTCTTCAGTGGCTTTCTGCTCCGTGATATTCTGTGCAAAGCCGAGTACGCCGTGGATAGAGCCGCTCACATTCCAGACAGGCACTTTGATGGTCCGCAGGATTAGTTTTTCCTGGCGTACGGTAATGGCCTCTTCCTGCACAAACAGGGCTTTGCCGGTGTTCATCACTTCCTTATCGTCATGGATATAACCCCGGATGCCTTTTTCGGGGTCGCCGAGCACATTGACCTCGTTCATGCCTATTTCCAGGTCGGTCCTGCCAATAATGGATTCGGGGTTCAGGCCCATGGAATCTGCAAAAGCGTGGTTGACCAGCATATAGCGGTGTTCCTTATCCTTGATGAAGATCCAGTCGGGTGTGGAATTGATCACGGTACGCAGCAGTTCTTCGGACTGCCGGACACTGTTGAGCAGTGATTCTTTTTCGGCCTCTGCTTTTTTCCGGTCGGTGATATCGCGGGAGATGCTGATGAAAAGCGTGATATGCCCGTTCTCGCGGATAGGTTTCACAATACTTTCCAGCCAGGTGTACTCACCGGTATTACAGCGCATCCGGTACCGCAGTACCAGGCTGTCCTTTTCTTCCAGCTCCCGGAGGTCCTGGCGGGAGGGTGTGAATTTGTGCCGGTCTTCCGGGTGCAGGTAATCAGAAAGGGGTGTATTGATCACTGTATCGGGCGAATAACCGAGGATCTTTTTAACAGAGGGGGAGATATACAGGATCTGGCCATCAGGTCCGTGCTCGGAAATGATATCCTGGGCGTTATCTGCCAGGAGCCGGTATTGTTCCAGGGTATTGATGACCTGTTCTTTCAGCTGTGCTTCCACCAACTGGCGGCTATTATCAAAAAAGGAGCGTAATAACAGGAGGACCAGGCAGACGATGGCGATGATCAGCGAACTGATCTGCTGGGTCTGTTGGGTGGCCGGAGAACTGATATATAGTCTGAAAAAATTAAATAGAAACCCTGCCGCAACAATTGTAAGGGTTGCGGTCACAATCCGGGTGAGGTAAGCAGGGCGCAGATTCATAGCATTCGTTTACATAAAAAACAATGCCTAACCAGTGCGGTAAAGATAATGTTTATGCATTAAAATGCCTACTAATAGTCAATAACCTGTTCCTCAATTTGTTGAGGCATTTCTCTGAACTGGTACTGCTGGGTGCGCAGCTGGGGTTCAAAGCCGGCTTCGCGAATGGCCTGCTGTATGCTCCTGTAGGTGAACCGGTGGGGAGCGCCGGCGGCGCTTACCACGTTTTCCTCCAGCATGATACTGCCAAAATCATTGGCGCCGCCATGCAGGGTGAGCTGGGCGGTTTCCTTGCCCACGGTCAGCCAGGAGGCCTGGATATTAATAATATTAGGGAGCATGATCCGGCTGATAGCGATCATACGGATATATTCATCGGGCGTGGTCAGGTTCTGGACGCCGCGGATGCGGGTCAGCAGGGTGTCCACATCCTGGAAGGTCCAGGGGATAAAGGCCAGGAAGCCTTTGGCATGGGCCGGCTTACGGGACTGTACTTCCCGGATCTTGATCAGGTGTTCAAACCGTTCCCGGAGCGTTTCCACATGACCAAACATCATGGTGCCGGAGGTAGTGATATCCAGCTTATGGGCTTCATGCATGATGTCCAGCCATTCCTGGGCGCCACATTTTCCTTTGGAGATCAGGCGGCGGACTCTGTCAACCAGGATCTCCGCACCGGCGCCGGGCAGGCTGTCCATGCCGGCTTCCTTCAGGGCTTTCAGCACCTCATGGTGAGTGGCTTTCTCCAGTTTGGTGATATGTGCAACTTCGGGCGGCCCGAGGGTGTGCAGCCTGAGGGTGGGATATAGTTCCTTGAGCTGGCGGAACAGGTCCACATAGAACTGCAGGCCCAGCTTGGGATGGTGGCCACCCTGCAGCAGCAGCTGATCGCCGCCCCAGCGCAGGGTCTGGTCTATCTTATTTTTATAGGTACCAATATCCGTGATATAGGCTTCGGCATGGCCGGGGATACGATAAAAATTGCAGAATTTACAGTTGGCGGTACAGACGTTGGTAGTGTTCACGTTGCGGTCAATCTGCCAGGTCACTTTCCCATGGGGTACCTGTTGCTTCCTCAACTCATTGGCTACGTACATCAGGTCCGTCAGAGGGGCCTCTTCAAACAGCGCGATCCCTTCTTCAATATCAAGGAATTCAAAATTCAGCGCTTTGGCATATAGATCTTGTAAGTGCATACTTCCTGTTTCAACAACAAAAATACTAAACGTACAGTTTGCGGGGGATGACTTATTTTATACCGGCGGCAGGGTTATTCTGGACAAAATCGATTAAATTACCAGAATAATCGGCTGGAATGCCTGCCTGGTCTGCCGGCGGGCTGCTGTAAAAGATCCCATTCTTCAGATTGTGGTCCGAACCTGTAAACCTGCTGCATGCGCCTTATAACCATACTGCTTGTCGTCCTGGCCCATACCCTGCGGTTAACGGCCCAGGAAGAGTTTGTTCCTCCTCCTTCCCGTGATATTACCAGTTTCCCTTTCAAATTGTTGACGGGTGGCATCATTATCCTGAAAGCAAAGGTCTCCGCTTTCCCCGATACACTCAATTTTATCCTGGATACCGGCAGCGGGGGTATTTCCCTGGACTCCATGACTACCGAGCGGCTCAAGCTGACCACCGCCCTGAGCGATCGCACCATCCGCGGTATCGCCGGCATCCGGCGCGTACGGTTTGCGTATGGCCATACGCTGCACCTGCCCGGCCTGAGCGTGGACAGTCTCAATTTCCATATCAACGATTATGAAGTGCTGACCAGCGCCTATGGTGAAAAGATAGACGGCATCATTGGCTTCAGCTTTCTGTCCAGGTATATTGTGCGCATCAATTATGACAGCATGCGCATCTATGTGGCCACCAGGGGTACTATCAAATACCCCAAGGGCGGCTTCCTGCTGAAACCTTTGCTGGTGAATATTCCTATTTTCCAGGTGGAGATCCGCGATGAGCGGGAGCTGCTGTCCCGTTATTATTTTGATACCGGCGCCGGTATGTGCCTGCTGCTGTCCACTGATTTTGTGGCGGACAGCTCGGCCCTGAGGCCCCGGCGTAAATGGTACAGCACCCAGGCTGAAGGGCTGGGCGGTAAAGCGGCCATGAAGCAGGGCGTAATAAAGCAGGTACGGCTGGGACCCTATAAGTTCCGCAATGTGCCTACCTATATCTTCGAGGATGAATACAATGTAACCTCCTACCCCTACCTGGGGGGGCTGATCGGGAACGACCTGCTCCGGCGCTTCAACCTCATCATTAATTATGAGCGCCGCGATATTTATATGACGCCCAACACCCATTTCAAGGATATTTTCGATTATTCCTATACCGGCCTGGGCATGTACCTGGTGGAAGGCGAGATCCAGGTAGTGGATATCATGCCCGGTTCGCCGGCGGAGAAAGCGGGATTCAGGGAAGGGGATGTGATCCTGTCCGTGGGGAATAATTTCAGCAAGAATATCCAGGCTTATAAGAACCTGCTGCAGACCCCCGGCGAAAAGCTTAAAGTGCTGGTCTTGCGGGAGCAGGGCCCGGTAGTTTTGACAATAAAGGTCCTGAATGTACTCACCGGCCGGTAATTTTGCCCCCATTTCAACCAAATAGCCCAACTTGTCGTTAATTTGCTGTCCGCTCAAATTGACGAACTGATGATCAACTACGAAAAATTTACGCTTGGCAACGGTCTCCGTGTGCTGGTACATGAGGATCACGCCACCCCGATGGCCGTGGTCAATGTGATGTATGATGTGGGGGCCAAGGACGAGGATCCTTCCCGGACAGGCTTTGCCCATTTATTTGAACACCTGATGTTTGGTGGCTCCGTGCATATCGAGGATTTTGAAACACCCCTCCAGATGGCCGGTGGTGAGAACAATGCCTATACCACCAATGATGTGACCAATTACCATATCCAGCTGCCTGCCGAAAACCTGGAAACAGCTTTCTGGCTGGAAAGCGACCGGATGCTGTCCCTGGCTTTCAGCAAGAAAAGCCTGGAAGTGCAGCGCAAAGTGGTGAGTGAAGAGTTCAAGGAACATTATATCAACAAGCCCTATGGCGATGTCTGGTTCAAAATGCGGGAGATGGCCTATACCGTGCATCCCTATCGCTGGATGACCATCGGTAAGGAGCTGGCGCATATTGAAGACGCCAGCCTGCAGGATGTAAAAGCCTTTTTTGCCAAACACTATTGTCCCATGAACGCCATCCTGGTGGTGGGCGGTCATGTGAAGACAGAAGAGGTGCGGGCCCTGGCCGAAAAATGGTTCGGGGATATCCCGCCCGGCGAAAAATATACCCGTCAGCTCAGCACAGAACCGGTGCAGACCGCAGCACGCCGGCTGGAAGTGCGGGCGGCCGTACCGCTGGACGCCATTTACAAATGCTGGCATATGAGCAACCGGCTCAGCCATGGCTACTATGTAGCCGACCTCATCACCGAGGTGCTGGGTGGCGGCGGCTCTTCCCGCCTGTACCAAAGCCTGGTTAAAGAAAAAAAGCTGTTCAGCAATATCGACTGCTATCATTTTGGCACCGTAGACCAGGGCCTGCTCACCATTGAAGGCAAGCTGGTGAAAGGCGTGACAATGGAAGATGCTGAAAAAGCCATCGAGGAAGAGCTGGAAAAGCTTAAGGCCGGAGGCATCACCGAAAAAGAACTTACCAAGATCAAGAATAAAACAGAGTCTGCCATCGCCTTTGAGGACATGAGCGTCATGACCAGGGCCAATAACCTGGCCTTCTATGAATTGCTGGGTGATGCTTCCCTCTTCAACCGCGACCGGGAGAAATATTTTTCCGTTACCGCGGAAGATGTGCTGGAGCACAGCCGGAAGCTGTTTGATGTGAACAACAGCAATACGCTTTGTTATTACAGTGAAAATTAAAAATGCCGCCCAATCCAGATGAAGCTAAACAGAACAGTTGCTCCCCCGATAAAAGATGCTATAGATTTTGAGATCGTTTTACCAGCCTGTGAAAAGCATACCCTGTCCAACGGGGTAGAGGTCTATGCCCTCAACATGGGCAGTGAAGATACCCTGATGGTGAACTGGGTATTTTATGGCGGTACCTGGTACGAGCCCAAAAAAGCCGTAGCCCCCGCCACCAATTACCTGCTGAAGAACGGCACCAGCGGCAGGAACGCCTTTGCCATCAATGAACATTTTGAATATTATGGCGCCTATCTCAACCGCGCCTGTTACAGTGAAACCTCCGAGCTGAACCTGCACTGCCTCAACAAACATGTGCATGCCCTGCTGCCTGTGGTAGCCGAGCTGCTCACCGACGCCGTGTTCCCGGAAGAAGAGCTGTCCATATACCAGCAGAACTCCCAGCAAAGGCTGAAGGTAAACTTACAAAAGAGCGAGTTTGTGGCCGGCCGGCTGATTGATGCTTACCTGTACGGCGAAAAACACCCTTACGGCAAATACAATAATGCCGAAGATTATACCGCTTTGCAGCGGGAAGACCTCCTGGCCTTCTATGATGCGCATTACCGCAACGGCCGCTGTGTGATCTTTGTGGCGGGTAAGCTGCCCAATGACCTCGTGAGCGAGCTGGAAAAGTACTTCGGTAACCTGCCGCTGCGCAACCATAGGTTCGCCCCAGAAAATATTTCCTACCTGGTTGAGCCGGCCCTGGAGAAAAAACAGCGGATCATCAATGATCCCGACGGCGTACAGGCTGCCATCCGCATTGCCCGACCCTTCCCCAACCGTCATCATCCTGACTTCCAGAAAGCGCAGGTGCTGAACAATGTGTTCGGCGGTTTCTTTGGTTCCAGGCTGATGGGCAATATCCGGGAAGATAAAGGCTATACCTATGGTATTTATAGTTACCTGCTCAATTATGTACATGAGAGCGGCTGGATGATCAGCACCGAAGCCGGACGGGATGTGAGCGAAGCCACGGTGGCTGAGATCTACAAGGAAATGGCCCTGCTGCGGGATGAGGAAGTGGACGAGGAAGAACTGATGATGACCCGGAACTTTATCATTGGCTCTGTACTGGGGGATCTTGACGGCCCCTTCCAGGTGATCGGCCGCTGGAAAAACCTGCTGCTGAACGGGCTGGATGAACAGTATTTCTACAATAGCCTGGACGTTATCCGGCATATCAAAGCAGCTGAATTGCGGGAACTGGCCAACAGGTACCTGCAACCCGACGATTTCTACGAGCTGGTAGTGGTGTAACCCGCCCTATAAATTGATGTTTCAAACGCGGAATAAGTCTTAACTTACTGCTACGATCTAAAAAATGCAGTTATGAGATTTGTCATGCGCATCATTGTCACTTCTATCATCGCTTTCGGCCTCTCGTACCTGTTAAGCGGTGTTCACATTGATACATTCTGGACCGCCATCCTGCTGGCCATTGTACTGGCCGTCCTCAATGCCATTGTGAAACCCATACTGGTATTTCTTACTTTACCCATTACCCTGGTCACTTTCGGTCTGTTCCTGCTGGTCATCAATGCAGGCATGATACTATTGGCGGCCAAGGTGGTGAACGGGTTTACGGTAGACGGGTTCTGGTGGGCGTTGTTATTTGGCCTGCTGCTATCTATTGTCACTTCCATCCTCTACAATGAGGAACAGTCTGCCAAAGATGCCTAACCTATTATCCATGTCAGACATGCAATTTGAACGCAAAGAACTTACGGACGGGCAACTGCTGCAGTTCTATAAAAACCTGTTGCTGCCACGGCTGATAGAGGAGAAGATGCTGGTACTGCTGCGGCAGGGCAGGATCTCTAAATGGTTCAGCGGCATTGGCCAGGAAGCTATTGCCGTAGGCGCTACCCTGGCGCTGGAGCCGGATGAATGGATCATGCCCCTGCACCGCAACCTCGGTGTGTTCACCACCCGGCAGCTGCCACTCAGTAAGCTGCTGATGCAATGGCAGGGCAGCCAGCAGGGTTATAGCAAGGGTCGTGAACGCAGTTTCCATTTTGGCAGTAACGCACACCATATCTGTGGCATGATCTCGCACCTGGGGCCGCAGCTGGCCATTGCTGATGGTGTGGCCCTGGCCCACCAGCTGCAGGGACAGCCCAAAGTGGCCCTGGCCTTTACCGGCGAGGGCGGCACCAGCGAGGGTGATTTTCATGAAGCCCTCAATACCGCTTCGGTCTGGGACCTACCTGTTATATTCCTGGTAGAGAACAATGGCTATGGGCTCAGCACGCCTGTTTCCGAGCAATTCCGTTGTGAGAGCCTGGTGGAAAAAGCAAGGGGTTATGGCATGGAGGGGGTGAAGATAGATGGCAATAACCTGCTGGCGGTATATGATACCCTCAAAGGCGTGCGCCAGTTCTGTCTGGAACACCGCAGGCCCTACCTGGTGGAGTGCAGTACTTTCCGCATGCGTGGTCATGAAGAGGCCAGCGGCACCCGTTATGTGCCGGACTACATGTTTGAATTATGGGGGAAAAGAGATCCGGTCAATAATTATGAACAGTATCTCCTGGAAGAAAAGGTGCTGACCGACGAAGCCGTCACGGCTATCCGCGAGGAGCTGAAAACAACTATAGAAGAAGCGCTGGCCATCGGTTTTGCTGCGCCGGCTGTACAGGTGAATACCGCAGCGGAACTGGAGGATGTATATGCCCCGGTACCAGCGGCGGAGGTTCCAACGCTGGAAGAAGCACAGCAGGCAGTGGCCTTTGAGGAGGCCCCTGCTCCTGAAAAAAGAATGATAGACGCCATCAGTGAAGGCTTGCGGCAATCCATGCAGGAGCATCCGCAGCTGCTGCTGATGGGACAGGATATTGCAGAATATGGCGGGGCTTTCAAGATCACCGAAGGATTTGTGGAAGCCTTTGGCAAAGCAAGGGTGCGCAATACGCCGCTGTGTGAAAGCGCCATCCTGGGGGCTGCCCTGGGCCTTAGCCTGGAAGGGTATAAGTCGGTGGTGGAAATGCAGTTTGCAGATTTTGTGACCATGGGCTTTAACCAGATCGTGAATAACCTGGCCAAGATCCATTATCGTTGGGGGCAGCCGGCTGATGTGGTGATCCGCATGCCAACAGGCGGTGGCGTAGGCGCCGGTCCCTTCCATTCCCAGAGCAATGAGGCCTGGTTTGCCCATACGCCCGGATTGAAGGTTGTTTATCCTGCTACTCCCGAAGATGCCAAAGGTTTGCTGATAGCAGCCATCAATGATCCCAATCCCGTTCTTTTCTTTGAGCACAAGGCCCTTTACCGGAGTATCCATGGTCCGGTGCCGGAAGCTTATTATACGGTGGAGATCGGCAAGGCCCGATCCGTGACAACAGGTTCTGATCTGTCCATTATCACTTATGGCAGTGGCGTACATTGGGCGCTGGAATTTGCGGCAAAGCGGCCGGACCTCAGCATTGACCTGCTGGACCTGCGCAGCCTGCTGCCGCTGGATCATGCGGCCATCCGCACTTCGGTGGAGCGCACCGGCAAAGTGCTGGTACTGCATGAGGATACGCTTACAGGCGGTATTGGCGGTGAGATTGCGGCCTGGATAGCGGAACATTGTTTTGAACGCCTGGATGCGCCGGTGATCCGTTGCGCTTCACTGGACACGCCGGTTCCTTTCAATACTTCGCTGGAAAATAATTTCATGGCCAAATCAAGGCTGGCGGCTGCGGTAGAGCAGCTGCTGAACTATTAAATACTGTTTGCCTGAATATTTTATGCTGTGCTGTGTAATAGGGTTTTGGGCTGCATCTTTCTAAAAACCCTTCGCAATGAGAAGCATTGTCTGCCTGCTTGCTATCTGTTTACCGTTGATCACGCTTGCCCAGAAAGATCTTTCCGGAAGCCGCCGGAGCAGTGTATATACCTATTACTATAAATTATCTCCCCGCGAAGCAGCCCGTTTCCAGGCCCATCCTTACCGGGGCCGTATTGATAAATACCTGCACACGCTGGTGGACTCTGTATTGACAGACAGTGTTGGGACAAAAAAACTATCTCCCGGCAATTACCTGGAAGTGGTGGCCAAAAACAACCTGCTGGAGCAGAAAGCGGTGAATGTAGGCAGCCTGCGGACAAAACTGGTGGACAACGGCGACCAGTTATTGTTGCTACTGCATGATCCCCAAAGCCAGTTAGTAAAGGATGCCCGGGTACAAACCGGGAACAGACAAGCGGCTTTTAACGAACAGCTGAAAGGTTTTCCGTTGCCGAAAAGGAACCGGCATACAACGGTGAACATAGAATACCAGGGCGTTTTGCAGCAGCTGCCCTTGAAGTCGGGCAAACGCTCTTTCCTGTCTTCCCTTGCGTATACATTGAGAAAGCCCTTTCAAAGGAGAACCCGGTATCATTACAGCCCTGAATATTTTCAGACTTCTACTGCCTATGAAAAAAAATACCGGGGCTTCCTGGTCTTCAGCAAACCCCGGTATCGCGAGGGAGATACGGTACAGCTGAAAGCCTGGATCGCTGATAAAAATGGTAAACCGGTGAACCGTCCCATGCTGTTGCGTTTAACGGACAGGGATTTTTTAACTGATAGTATCCTGGCGGAAATCAAACCTTATCGCCCTGGTGGCTTTACGTATAGTTTTGTGCTGAATGACAGCCTGGACCTGTACCTGGACGAAGACTACCTGCTCACCTTTGAAGAATTGAAGAGCCGGAAGTATGATCTGGAAACCTATGATGGTAACCTGGACGAAGATGAATATGCATTAAAGCGGCTGGTGACCATGCGGGGCAAGTTCACTTACGAGGATTATGAATTGAAAGGTATTCAGTTCAGCGCCAGGACAGATCATAGCAGTCATCACCAGGGAATGCCCGTGACCATTTATTGCAAGGCCAAAGACGAGAATGACCTGCCGGTAATGGACGGGCGTGTAAAGATCCTGGCCTCACCGGCTGCAAATCCGAAAACTTTTTATCATGCTTCCGAAGTATTTATCCGGGATACCCTTTGGTATCACGAGCAGGTGCTGGAGCCAATAGGAGAAACCGGTATCCAGCTGCCGGACAGCCTGTTCCCTGCCGCCAGCTTTGATTATAACCTGCAACTTGAATTCCTTAACAGCAATAATGAAAACAGCACTGCAACGCTCCACCAGCATTATAATTATAGACGGCGGCAGCTGGTTTTCAAACAGGAGAAGGACAGCCTGCAGATCAGCCTCCTGGATGGAGCGCGGTCAATACTTGCTTCAGCAACGCTGGTCCTGCTGAATGGCAGGGAAGATACGCTTCAGACAACCTCCTTACTGTTACCGGCCAGGATTGCCCTTGATCCTTATGCACAGCAATACAGGGTAAGGGTGGATACCCTGTCAAATGAGTTTACTATACCTTTTACGCAGGGCTTGCTGGAATGCCGAGCCAGGCGTACCAGGGATTCTGTTATCGTTACTGTACTCAATCCTGGCCGCCTGTCTTTCTGGTATACTTTGTTTGCCGGAAATAAAGTGGTTACCCGCGGTTATGGGGACAGTTTTTATTATGCAGACAAGGCACAAAGCCCGGCCGGTTATTCAATATCCCTCCAGTATATTTTTGGTGACCAGGTACGGGCGGAGAACTATACCCTGGCCTATTATGATAAAGCGCTGGTCATTGAATCAGATCAGCCGGCAACCATTTACCCGGGGCAGGTAAGCAGGGTAACGTTGCAGGTAAGGGATATGAACGGGCGCCCTGTGCCCGATGCGGATGTCAGCAGTTTTGCCTATACTACCAAATTCAAAGAGCAGGGCTCCCTGCAACTGCCGTATTTTGGTAAACTGTATGGCCCCCGAAAGATCAGACAGCCGCTTAGCCTGGGTTATGCCAGTCCTGCAGCGCTGTTGAGCCTGCTGAACTGGGAACGCTGGAGCAGGGAGATGGGGCTGGACAGCCTGGATTATTTCCGCTTCCTGCATCCGGACACGGTGTACAGGAATACAGAGCCCATGGCAGATTCTATTACGCAGCTGGCGCCTTTTGTGGTTAGCAAAGGGGAACTGCAACCGGTGTTCCAGGTCTATATTGATAGTGTGCCATTTTTCTTTAGCCAGTCGAGCCACCTGCAACGCTATAGTTTCCGTGTACAACCCGGCTACCATACTATTGAATTGAGAATGTCGGATAAACTGATCCGGCTAAAAAATGTGTATGCGGCCCCATTCCATAAAACAGTGATCAGTGTCAACGCTGATCAGCCGGCAAAGGATATGGAGATCATGAAACGGCCGGGCAGGCTAACGCCGCAGGAAATGGAACGCTGGTCGCGCTACATGATCATGATCAGCAGGGATCGTTATGAGTTGTCCCTGGTGCAGCTGACGCAGGGGAACAATATCCTTTTACTGCAGCAGCCAACCGATCACTATAACTTTTATCAGCCGCTGGTAGGACCATTAACAGGTTTGCCGGCTATCTTTTCAGTAAGGGGAAAGATCAGCCAGTCCTTTACTCCCCAGGGTAATTCTTCCTACAGTATCCTCAACGGTCTGGTAAAACAACGGCAGCCACCGCCCGGCAAATATCTTTTCGGTAACTGGCTTGGCAGTACCATTGTCCCGGACCTGAAGGATAAGGTGCTGACAGCACAGGAGGTGGATAGCCTCTGGCAGGAATACCTGGATAACCGGAGCAGCAGCACAGAGTTGTTCAGGAATGCCTCTTTCAACAAAACAGGTAACGGCAGCCTGGAAATAGCATTGGACAGCCTTGCCGGCAGCCAGCGCTTATTTATTAAGCATACCTTTCTTTTCCGGCATGATAATCCTGACTTTCTCCAGATCTACAAAGGGCAGAATACGGAATTGGGCTACCTGCAACCCGGCCATTACCGCCTGCTGTTGCTGCTGAAAGGCAATCAGTACTATATCCGGGATAGCATCCTGGTCCGTCCTGGCGGCGTCAACTATGTGAACTTTGGAACAATAGCTCCCAGGCCACCCGATAGTATGAGTATCTACATGAATGAACTGGTAGAAAGCCGGGTTATTGGCGGCTGGGAAGATCTGAGTGAATACACAGGAACAGAGATGCTGGAGACATTTAATGAGCAATACCTGGATACCAGCAGCTTTACCAACCAGATCAGCGGCAGGGTATTGGATAAAGAAACAAACGCACCGCTTTCAGGCGTCATGGTAAGGATCAGGGGGGTTAACAGGGGAACCATTACAGACGGCGAAGGTTATTTTACCCTGCTGGCGCCTGAGAAGGGAACACTAACGGTTGTCCTGATAGGGTACCAGGCGCTGGAAAAAAAGATCAGCCCTGATGCGGTATATAACCTGCTGATGGTCCCATCCAAAGGGCAGCTTAATGAAGTGGTGGTGGTTGGCTATGGCGGTCAAAGGAAAAGATCGCTTACCGGTGCTGCATTATCATTTACAATGGCTGACGGACTGGCGGGCGCGGCGCCCGGGATTATGATCAGGGGAATGAGTTCCTATCAGGAAACCGGCCTGCCGCTGGTCCTGATGGACGGCCTTCCTTATACCGGCAACCTGCAATCTATTGACCCGGTCAGTATTGCTTCGTTCAATATACTGCGTGGCCCTGAAGCCATTGCGTTGTATGGCAGCAGTGCTGCGGGCGGCGTTATCCTGATCACCACTCGTAAGGCCGCAGCTTTAGCGGGGGCTGAAGCAGGGGCAGATCAGCCCCTGCCCGGCAACAGCCTGCGCCGCAATTTCCGGGATGATGCTTACTGGCAGCCTGCCTTACGGACAGACCAGCTGGGAAGGGTCAGCTATACCGTGACCTGGCCGGATGATATCACCAGCTGGAAAACCAAAGCTATTGCCATAGACAACCAGCGGCGCAGTGGCATACTGGAAACGGTGGTGCGCTCCTTCAAGGCGCTCAGCACATCACTGGCGCTGCCCCAGTTTTTAATAGCAGGTGATACTGCACAGGTATTGGGTAAAACACAGCACTATGGGGGAGACAGTGTCCGGCTGCAAACTGCCTTCTTCTACCAGGACAGTTTGATGGTCAACAGAACTGTTGTCCTGCGCCATAGCCTGATTGATAGTTTTCTGGTCACAGCGCCTGTCACAGATTCTGTGCGTTTCAAAATGACTATCCGGCAGGAGAACGGTTATTATGATGGGGAAGAAAGGACTATCCCTGTTTTTCCGCAGGGTGTAAAAGAGACCAAAGGCTTTTTTGCCAGCCTTGAAACAGATACCAGTTTCACTATAGTGGCTGATCCCCGATACGGTCAGCTGACCATCCGGGCAGAAGCTGCGCTGCTGCCGGTGATGCTGGAGGAGATAGACCGGATCCGTGATTATGAATACGACTGCAATGAGCAGCTGGTTTCCCGGCTGAAAGCGCTGCTGTTGAAAAAGACGGTCTATGCCTACGGGAAACAGGACTTCCGGGAAGAGAAAAATATCCGGGAGCTGATCAGTCGCCTGCAACAAAACCAGCTGCCCACGGGCGGCTGGGCCTGGTGGAGCGGTCAGCAGCCCCTGACCTGGATCTCGCTGCATGCAATGGAAGCCCTGCTGATGGCGGAGAAAGCCGGCTATAGGGTTGCTGTCAATAAAAGTTCCCTCCTGCAATACCTGAGCTGGGAGCTGGAACAGTATAAGGGGTTGGAAAGGCTTCAGTGCCTGCAACTGCTGCATGTACTGGGCGGCAATATTGATTTCAGATCGCAGCTGGATACGCTGGAACGAAAGCTGCATAAACCTGATGAATACACGAAATTAAGCCTGTTGGCTTTCCGCCAGCAGCTGGGCCAGGAAAGCCTGTCGCAGGAACTGGCAGGCCGGTACAAACAAACCCTGTTCGGCAACCGGTATTATGGCGAGGACAGCTACCGTTTCTTTGATAATTCCATCCAGCAGACCCTGCTCATGTACCGCATGATGCGCAAAGCGGGTGGTTATGAGCAGGAACTGAAAAGCATCCGCAACTATTTCCTGGAAAAAAGAAAGGACGGCCAATGGCGTAATACCTATGAGTCCTGCCTGATCCTGGAAACCATCCTGCCTGATCTGCTGAGAGACAGCAGCCAGCTGACACCCGCCCGTCTTGAACTGAGTGGCGGCAGCCAGGCGATAGTGACGAGCTTTCCGTATACCAGTACCTTGCCCGCTGGTGAGTCCGTGACCATCCGCAAGCTGGGGGGACAGCCTGTTTACTTCAGCAGCTTCCAGCAGCATTGGAACCCTGCTCCGCAGCAACAGGATGCTGCCTTCAGTGTGCGTTCCTCCTTTGTACGGAAAAATGGCGAGCCCCTGACCCGGCTGACAGCCGGTGATCCTGTAAAGCTGAAAGTAAACGTTACGGTAACAGGAGATGCCGACTATGTGCTGGTAGAGATCCCGATCCCGGCCGGTTGTTCTTACCAGGACAAACAACCTGCTTTTGCCAATAATGAAGTACACCGGGAACATTTCCGGAATAAAGTGAGCATCTTTTGCAGCAGCCTGAAACAGGGACAATATAGTTTTGAGGTATCCCTGCTGCCCAGGTATACGGGCAGCTATTTCCTGAACCCTGCAAAAGCGGAGATGATGTATTTTCCTGTATTCTCCGGAAGGGAAAGCATGAAGAAAACGATCATTCAATAACAGAAATATAACCGCCTGTAATAACTTCCTCTGCTGCTGCCGGTTAGTCGTGATTAATGGCCGGCGCGTGCAAGAGGAAGTTATTTTACTTCCCCCTTAACAAATAAATAATGCTTTTCTCTTTCATATAATCCTCAATTTGCGCCCCGATAGGATAAGGCAATGGATTCCGTCATCTATCTGGTAGCAATGAATGATATAACCGGCATCAGGCTCAACGAAGGCTCGTTCCGGGAGGTGTATGATCAGTTCCACGCAAAAGCATTCAGGTATTTCCTGAAACGCACTTCCCGGCAGGAAACAGCCACAGAACTCACCCAGCAGTTGTTTATTAAATTGTGGCAATCCCGTCATACCCTGTCGGCTGCCCATAGTCTGGATATACAGCTGTTCACCATGGCCAACAGCGTGTGGATTGATCATCTGCGCAAGGAAGCCACCAGCAGGAAATATTTCAGCATGGTGGACGATTTTGAACCCATGATCGACAGCATGCCCGCCAGCACGGGGTTACCCGGCATAGAGGCCAGAGACCATCTGCGGCTGGCCATGCACCAGCTATCTCCCGTTCGCAGAAAAGTATTCATCCTTAAAATGATGCATGGCTTCTCCAACCAGGAGATTGCCGGTAAACTGTCCGTATCTGTAAAAACGGTGGAAGATCATCTCTGGAAGGCCATGCGCCTGATCAGGTCTTTTATAGCCACCTTATGGACATTCCTGCTTTTCAGCCTTTCCTGGCCCCCTGCATATTAACTTACTATTACCAGCAGGGAATATTCCTTCATCCCACGTATTTAGTTTCAACCTATAGTATTGTAGTGCTGCATGCAGATAGACAAAACGATTATAGAAAAATTCCTCCAGGGACGCTGTACCCCCGAAGAAGCCCGAAAGCTGCATCGTTACCTTAACGATCATCCGGGCCTGATACGGGAATGGTTCGGAAAGGACTGGGAGGAAGCAGGAGCGGGGCCAGCCGTGGACAGCCAGCATGCAGCAGGGATGTACCATATCATTGAAGAACGCATTCATGGCCCGCAACGGCGTTTATTACGCGCCCTGCCCTGGGCGGCTGTGGCTGCTGCCATAACAGGTCTCTGCATCTGGCTGGCGCAGCCAACCGGACAGCAGGCAACAGCGCCTGTACAGCTGGCTGTAGTAGATACAGTGGTCCGGTCAGCGCCAGCTGTCAGCTGGCGCCAGCAACAGAATACCAGTGGCAGGCCAATGAAACTGAACCTGCCGGATGGATCGCAGGTATCCCTTTCACCGGACGCTCTTATAAAATACGCGCCAGGCTTTGATACGGACAAAAGGGAGATCCATGTAGAAGGAGAAGCCAGTTTCAACGTAGCGCAGGAAAAGAACAGGCCTTTCACCGTGTATGCGGGCGGGTTAGCTACTACTGCCCTGGGCACCTCTTTCCGGATCAGCACCACCGCCTCATCCGTACGGGTGCAATTACTTACCGGGAAAGTAGTGGTGAAAGCCATCAGGAAAACCCTGCCGGGCTGGAAGAAAGATGTTTACCTGCTGCCCGGCCAGCACCTGAAATATGATGTGGTCAACAGTCTGGTAAAATTATCCGGCACAGGAAAGGAACTGCAGGATATTCCATCGCCCGCTACAGCACCTGATCCTGTTGACACACCGCAGCAGATGGTATTTGACAATACACCGCTGCCGGAGGTATTCAACAAACTGAAAGCACATTATAACCTATCTATTGAATATACAGCCAAAGAGCTGGAAGGACTTAGCTTCACAGGAACCATATTCTATACCGATTCGCTGCCAATTCTGTTACAAGCCATCGGTCGCATGAACGACCTGGCCGTGACCAGTATTCCCACCGGCTTCAGCATCACGAAAGCAAACAGGGAATAAGTCTCTCAACATTATCCATGTTCCGGCACATCCGCCATAGCGGCATGTAAAGCCTTGATCCCATTTTACCGGCGCATCCGTCTTGGCGGCATGCAGGGCCATCTATTGCTTAACCGTTCAATTAAAATAACGTTTATGAAAGGAAAGGTACACCGTTTCATCAAGCAACCATTACAGATGCTGGCAGGCATATTCCTGCTGTTGCTGCTGACGCAATACAGTTATGCACAGCAGGGCGAAGTAGAAGTTACCGGTACGGTCATGTCTGAAAAAGGCGACCTGCTGGAAGGCGTTTCCGTGACGGCCAGACGCACAGGCGGAAAAGAAACTTATTCCGCCGTTACCAATGAGAAAGGACTGTTCCTGTTCAGGAGCTTAACAGCGGGACAGAAATATGATTTCAGCTTCACTTTTGTAGGCTACCAGGATGGCAGCTACAAGGCGTATACAGTTAAAAGCAAAGGCCAGAAGAATTCCATACTGATCAGGCTCAGCCAGAAGAACAACCAGCTGGAAGAAGTGGTGGTCACCGGACAGGGGCTTGATATCTCCAAGAAACGGATCTCTTCTACCGTTACTACTATCAAATCTTCCGAGCTGGAGAATATTCCTTCCAGCCGGTTCGACCAGCTGCTGCAATCCAAGCTGCCCAATGCACAGATCAGGCTGACCGGCGGCCAGGCAGGCGCCACTTCCATCATGCGGGTAAGAGGCGTGAACTCCGCTTTCAAGAACTCCACACCGATTATTTATGTGGATGGAGTACGGATGGATAACCTTAACACCTCATCCAGCATTGGCGGCGGAAGTGCGCAGGGAGCCGCTATCAGCTCCATTGCCGATATTCCCATGGATAATATCGATAAAGTAGAATACATCAACGGGGGCGCCGCCACTACTTTGTATGGATCTGATGCCGCCAATGGCGTGATCCAGATCTTCACTAAAAAGGGTACCAGGGCTGGCGTCAGTATTACTGCAGAAGCCCAGCTGGGCGTGGAGAAATCTACCAATGATTTCCTGTTCTTTGACCGTACCAAAGACCTCCTGTTCCAGGACGGTCTGTTCCAGAAATACCATGTGGCCGTCAACGGCGGCTCTGATCAGTTCGGATATAGCTTCTCCGGCAATTTCCTTAACAATTCCGGGGTAATGATCCACGATCAGAACAAGAACCGCAAGATCGATTTCAGCAGCGGTTTTCGTGCTGCCCTCGGAAAGAAGCTGACCTATGAAAGCTCGTTTATTTTTGTGAACAACCAGTATAAGCGGAGCCGCAATGGTAACCAGGGTGGGTATACCGGTCTCTGGTTTGCGGAAAGCGGTGCTTCCGCCAATACAGGCCCCCGCTTCAACAATAAGCTGGATGAACTCACTGATTCCGCTTTCGGGGTGATGAAGGATTGGGTGAGTACAGCAGAACGCTTGCAGAATGACCAGATCAATGTCAACCGGATGACCATCTCCCAGTCGTTCAAGTACAGGCCTTTCAAAAATATGCTGATCAAAGCTGCCGGTGGTCTCGACTACCGCATTCTGAAAGACCAGACGGTGCAGACCAATGAATACATGAACCATACCACCAATGTGTTCAACCGGATGGACAGGGGCAGCGTATCCAATACCGAAAGGAAAGCCATGGGCATTACCCTGGAGCTGAATGGACAGTACACCTGGAGAACGGGTGATTTTTCACTGGTGACCACCGTAGGCAGCCAGTTCTTCCGCACAGAAGATGAGCAGCTGTCCTTATCAGGCACCAATATCCGTGATGGATCGCTGATAGTAGGCGATGCTGCTACCAGGAATGCCAATAACTCCTATGGCGCTGTGGTGAATTATGGCATCTACATCCAGGAAAATATCGGCTATAAAGAAAAACTGTTCCTTGACCTGGGTATCCGTGGTGATGGCAACCCGGCCTTTGGTGAGCTGATCGGCGTTCAGTACTATCCCAAAGCCGGTGTGTCTTACGTGCTGAGTGAAGAACCCTGGTTTGAAAGGCTGTCGGGTATTGTTTCTTCTGCAAGGCTGCGTGCCAATATCGGTGTGGCCGGTAACCTGCCTGCTGATTATGCCAACCTGAGGACCATCTCTTTCACGGGCTTTGCCGGTGACCAGGCCGCTTTTTTTGGTCAGCCGGGTAACCCGAATATTGGACCTGAAAAATCCACTACAACTGAGTTCGGGATCGACCTGTCCTTTCTGGAAGAGCGTATCCGTCTTTCAGCAGGATATTACCGTTCTGTTACCAGGGATGCACTCTTTTCCCTGCCGCCCACGCCTTCTTCCGGTGAATTGCAGAACCAGGACTTTAACGTGGGTGAGATCCTGAACCGCGGCTGGGAGTTCAATACGGTGCTGGTGCCCGTGAAGACCAAAGACTGGACTGCCAGTGTAAACCTTTCACTGAACACCCTGTATAATGTGGTGCAAAACGCAAACGGCGTAGCTCCTTTCAACCTGAACGGCTTCAGCGCCCGGACCATCCAGACTGTTATGGAAGAAGGATTCCCTGTAGGTTATATTCGGGGCACCTACGGTACATTCGATAAAGATGGTGCGCTGGAAAACTCCATCGCCAACTCCTACCTGGGTACCACCATACCCGATCTGTTCGGTAGCATGGGCATCAATATCCAGTACAGGAACTGGCAGCTGTTTGCTAATGCCGATTACCAGAAAGGGGCTTATGCCAGCAACTGGGATGCCCAGTTCCGCTACAATTACGGCGCTTCCAATTCCGGCATTCCCCAGGGAGAGATCGACAAGAACGGCCGTCTCAACTGGCTGAGCTTTACCAATATGTTCATTGAGAAAACAGATTTTATTAAGGTACGAACCATAGGCTTGCTGTATACACTCCGGCCTGTTGCAAAGAACAGGGCGGTTAAAGGGCTGACAGTAGGCTTCTCCGTTGCCAATCCCCTGAATTTCGCTTCTTCCACCTTTGATCCGGAAGCTACCATCAGCGGAGGCGCCCGCGGCCAGGGCAGCGCTACTACCGGCGGCGTTTCCTATGCTACCTATTCAGCGCCCCGCCAGTTTATCGGATCGGTCCGTTTCAATTTTTAAGCTGCATTCATTCATCCCAAATTCATTAGTATGAAACGATATATTTTCGCAGTAGGAATGGTTGCTGCTTTTGCACTGCCGTCCTGTGTAAAGAGTCCTCTTGTAACCGAAGAAAAGTTTATCAATTCGCCTTTTGCGGCTAAAACCTGGGCCCAGGGCGTACGCCGCCAGCTGGCGCAGACCATGAACTCCCTGGTTGTGAATGCGGAGCTGATCTCAGATAACTATTATAACAACTACACCAGCAACAGTAAGGTATTTGATATTCCACAGATCGATTATTTTGATGTGGATGTCAACGGTACCCAGGCTGCTATCCACAGGCTTCGGCAGATGGCCTATTTTGGTTTGAATACCGTGGTCCCTGCCGATACCTCCGCCACTGCTTCCGACAAAGCTACTATGATCTTCTCCCAGGCCTTCTCTTACCTGCTGGCAGGAGAAATGTTTGTGGCCCTGCCTGATAGCGTGGAAGGTAAAGTACTGATGGCGGAAGAGCAGCTGCGTAAAGCGCTGCCTCTCTGGGATCAGGCCATTGCCATGGAGACCACGGATTCTGCCAGGCTCGCCTACACTCTGTTCAAGGCAAGGACCTATTACCGGTTAGGAGATGCTACCAATGCCAGCACCCTGGCTACGCAGTTGCTGAATTCAAAAAAGCTACTTTTCCAGGTAGCTTTCGATGGACAGAGTGGCGTGGGTAATGCGATGCAGTCGGCCATTGCCCTGGTATCTCCCAGTAACTTTGCACCTCTTCCCAGGCTGGATTTCCTGGATCCCAAATATTTCAACGTGCTGGCTGCCAATGTTGACCAGAAGCCCATTCCCCTGGCCAAAGCAGAAGAAGCTTACCTGATCCTGGCCGAAGCGCAGCTGGCGGCGGGGGATCTAAGTACTGCCCGGGAAACCCTCAAAACAATGCTGGCCGATGTGGTCAGCCAGCGTGGCACCTACACTATTGACGACAAGACCGAGACCCGTAACGGTGGTAACAGGAACGACTACCCGCTCACTGCTGTTAAAGTCAAATTTGACGCCAGTGATGCGCCGAGAGAAGGCTATGTACTGGATCGTAAGGCTGCAAGGGTAACCGTTTACGGTGTATCGGGCACCAAAGTGACAGCGGCCGACCTGGACGCTGCCACTACTGCTGACGCCCTGCTATACACACTCTATCGCCTGCGCCAGGAGATCTTCATCAGTGAGGGCCGCCGTATGGCCGATCTGGGCATTAAGTTCCCGGTATCGCAGATTGAACAGCTGAACAACCCCAACGTACTGCCCGAGCATACCCAGGCGCAGCTGCCTTCTTTCATTCCGCTGAACCGCGGCATGGATGATTTCACCACCGATCCTGTGGATGGCACCGTGACCATGAAATTTGACATGAACAAAGTGCTGGTGCAGAATAAGACCGCAAAAGAGATTTTTCCTTTCATAAACTAATGACACATGCATAAGAAAGTATTTACACTGCTGGTGGCCGGCCTTGGTCTGTACACCGGCGCCATAGCGCAAAAAGCCAAATACGTGATCCTGGTAAGCATAGATGGTTTCCGTTCTGATTTTTACAGGGATCCTTCCTGGGCTACACCCCAGCTGCAGCAGCTGGCCAGATACGGCGCGTATGCAGAAGGCGTGAACGGTGTATTCCCCACCGTTACCTATCCTTCCCATACCACCCTCATCACCGGCACTACGCCCGGCAAACATGGTATCCTGTACAATACGGAATTTGTACCCGGTGAAGAAGGCGGTCAATGGTATACCGATGTCAAAAAGATAAAGGTGGAAACGCTTTGGGAAGCCGTGGGTAAAGCCGGACTGAAGTCGGCCTCCGTATCCTGGCCCGTTTCTGTAGGAGCGCCCATCGACTATAACATCCCCGAGATCTGGAATAAGGACAATGGGTCTGATCGTCGTGGCGCTACCGCGGAATTTGCCACTCCCAAAGGGCTGTTTGAAGAAGCGGTGGCCAATGCCACCGGCAAGATGGAGATGAATGATTATAATCTTTCTTCTCCCAGTATGGACCAGAACCTGGCCCGTATTGCAGGGTATATCATCCGCAAGTACAAGCCCAACTTTTTGTCCATTCACCTGCCCTGCACCGATGGCGCACAGCATGCTGAAGGTCGCGAGAGCGAATTGCTGAGACGCACCATCGCCGGCGCTGACAATGCCATCGGCATCCTGATAGACGCGCTGCAAAAAGCAGGCATCAAAGACAGCACCGCCATCATTGTTTCCGGCGATCATGGATTTGTAGACACCCATTCCAGCTTTGCTCCCAATGTATGGCTGGCCAAAAAAGGATTGCTGGGTAAAGGTGAAGACTGGAAAGCCCGCTTCATTCCCACAGGTGGCGCCGCCTTTCTGCGGCTTAAGAACAGCAAGGATGCCGCTACGCTGCAACAGGTAAGGCAACTCCTGGAAGAACTGCCTGAAGGCTATAAAAAGCTGTTCCGCATTGTAGAGAAAGCTGAGCTGGTAAAAGCCGGCGGCGACCCAGATGCAGTACTGGCACTGGCTGCCGTACAGGGCATCACTTTCAACAGCGCTTCCACCGGCGATGAGTTCCGGCCGGGTAAAGGTGGCACGCATGGTTATTTCCCTGATTTCAAAGAGATCCAGACAGGGTTTGTGGCCAGCGGCGCCGGCATCAAAGCAGGTGTTGTACTGCCTGTTATGTCCCTTACGGATGTTGCCCCGGTTATTGCCAACCTGCTGGGCATTGAACTGAAGCAGGCTACCGGTACTACCTATCCCGGTATACTGGACATGGGCAAAAGCAAACGCTAAGGCGATACGCAATCCCTACCCATATAAAGCCTGGCGCTGAACAAGTGCCAGGCTTTGCTGTTCATAAAAAGACGGAGGGTGTATCAATAATAAACGAAGGCCTTGAGAATGTCCTAAACGACTGCCTGTCTCCATCAGGTATCCGAAAAGACAGAGGGTGTATCGTACTATTGATACACCCTCACTGTCTTTTTATGCAGGGATAGTTTAAATATAGGAGAACACAGGGTGCTGGCTCCTGCTTTTCAGTTTCCCGTACCATTTGCAGGGGAAGTAAAGCAGGGCTACAATGCCGATCCACCATAGGTAAACAGCCCATAGCGGGAAGCCATAAGAGGGAGGATAGCCGAAGGGGAAATTGAAGAAGATCAGCGGATCAAAGCCCTGGGCCGCACCGGCTATGATGGTCAGGGTATGGATGATGTAAAAATGCAGCAGGTAATAGAACAGCGGCACTTTTCCATACACCGAAAAGAACTGCCCGATCCGGCCAACGCCGCGTTCCAGCAATCCCAGCAGGAGGATGGCCGGTCCCAGGGTCATCAGCAGGTAGCTGAGCGAGGGCGGATACTTGGTGACATTCAGGAATGACAATACCGTATAAAGGGAGGACTGTTGAGCGGACCAGGGGCGGGGATCGCCATAGATATTGAGGCCGCGCAACAGGAGGAAGCCGAGGATCATGCCGGCGCCAAGTCGCAGGAACAGGCTGCGCCGGCGTTCGGATCCCAGTGTAAAGAACTGGCCAAAAGCATAACCGGCTGCCATAACGCCTATCCAGGGTATCAGGGTATAACCTACAAACAACTGATGGTTGGGGGCCAGCGGCAATACGCTCTGTACATGCAGGAAGGTCCAGGGCACGGCAAAGGCGCCCGTGTCGGCTGGGGCGATGCCATCCAGGGCGTTATGGCCCAGTATCAGGACCAGGCCAAAGACAGCTATCCAGCGAAGCGGCAGCCAGACCAGGGCAGCCAGTACGATCATGGACATACCGATGGCCCAGATCACCTGCAGCACAATGAAGTTGTAGCTAAAGTTGAACCAGAAGCCCAGGTGCACCAGGGTCAGTTCCAGCAGTACCAATACCCCGCCGCGGGACCAGAGGAAACGGGATAATTGCTTTTTATTGTTGACCTTGCGGCCATAGAGAAAGGCGGCAGTGCCGGCCAGGAAAACAAAGACGGGGGCGCAGTAATGGGTGATCCACCGGGTGAGGAAAAGAGCCGGGCTGGCCTGGGAAAGATCGGTGGGATCAAAGCGGACATCAGTGAAATAATCGCGGGTATGGTCCAGTGCCATGATCACCATGATCAGGCCTCTGACCACATCCAGCGAAACGATTCGGCTACGCATGGATAGTTAGTTGTAAGGTTTAAAGTAATTTTCTCATTCAGTGCCGGTCTGGCCGGAACTAAATGTACTTAACACTTGACAGATTATGCTTCAAATTGTGACAATTGCGGAAGAAACGGGGTTGAAACAGCCTGTGGACGGGTTGGAGGCAGAACAGTTGCTATTCCGGGGAGTGGATCCGCTGGAGCTTATCCGGGCGCTGTTCCGGGAGTACGAGGAAGGCCTTGGGGAGAACCTATGCTTTCAAAGCTTTTCGGCCGAGCTGGAGAATCCGTTGAAGAAATACGGACCGCCTGGCGGTTGTTTATTGCTGGCAGTATTTGATGGCGAGCCCGCCGGCTGCGCAGCATTTACACCCATGGCTGATGCCGGCGCCTGTGAAATGAAGCGGCTCTATGTGCGGCCGGGGTTCCGTGCGCATGGCATTGCGGCAGCGCTGGTCAGGGATTTGCTGGACCAGGCAGTTGCTGCAGGGTATAGGGTCATGCGACTGGATACACTGGAACGATTGCAGCCTGCCATCCGGTTGTATGAGCGTTTTGGGTTTAAAAGGATTGAAGCGTATTATGAGAATCCGTTGGCGGAAGTGGTGTATATGGAGAAGCGATTCGAATAACCATTTTCCTGACACCAGGGAAATGGACGTGTAGCACAAAGCAGACCTGGCAAGAAGTGTTTGATCAGGCAGGTAACACAACTTAAAGGAAATTTTCAAATATGAAAATATGCTGCCTCAACGCTGTCAGCAGTTGCTCATAGGTCAGGAACCGGATGTTTGTCAGCGTACTACATTGCCTATCAAATTCCTGTTGTTCTTTCTGGCTTTTTGCACTATAACCTACCAAAATAATTCCTGAAATGCTATTGCTGCTGATCTCAAGGTTATAATGCTCCCTTAAATATCGGTGCAGGCTGGCAGTATTGCGGTGGGCATTCTCTTCATAACTGCTGATCTGGGCAATGGCCTTATTAATATGGGTGCTCCAGTAATAATTGTTCCTGCTTTTGTCGCATCTCATTACGGGTGTAGAAGGACTTTTGATCTCCAGGATTTCGAGGGTCTGCTGGTAAGTGACCAGGAGAAAGTCCGGGATTTTGGATTGCCCGATGGCGAGGTTCAACTTTGGCAGACAGGCGAAATAACTGCGCAAAAGTATAAAGCTATGTCTTTCAATAAAGCGCTGCCACCAGGGTTCGGGGTGATCCTGCTGTAAGGCCTGCTCAAATTCCCGGTGGATCTGTTGAAGGGACGCCAGGTAGCTGCCCTCAACAGAAGACCTGCGGGAAGCTGCAGCCAAAGGTTTCCTATGGTTGAAGCCATTTCCCATCCAGAAAGCATTTATTGACTGCATAACGGAAGGCAAATTCCGGAATACAGCAGGGCAAATCATTCCGGGTGAAGATCACCAGGAACAATAACACTACTACCGGTCAAAGACCAGCATTAGCATAACCCATAAAAGAAGGATGGCTTAATGACTAATGTTTTTCTGTATTCAATCAGTGATGCTTCATTTATGGAAAATTTGGCAACACCAATTCTTCTCCTTAGTGCGAAGAGAAGTATACAAAAGATGTTTTGCCTGGCGGCAAACGGTTGCCTGGTTTTTAGGTGAAAGAATAAAATATCAAATACCAGTCTTAAAGATAGATAATTTCCAAAAAAGCCGACCAAAAATTGCCGGCCAGGATTTGTCAAAATTGATTGCGGTCAATCGATAAAATTCCTATTCGGTATTTTCTAATACTTAAGCAACTGTGAAGCCAGCTAAACTGTAGCACAAAGATCTAATCTATATCCTGAATAAAAAACTGCTTATTATAATACTCCCTTAAAATCGGACCACGGGCTTAGTTAAAAATATTCAGTAATTTAACAAGCTCGAATGAAAAAGCAAACACGAAGAAAATTCAGTCCTTCCTTCAAAGCCAAAGTGGCTCTGGAAGCAATTAAGGGGCAGGTTACGCTCGCAGAGCTGGCCACAAAATACGAGGTGAACCAGGTTATTATCGCACGCTGGAAGGCCGAATTCTTGGCTAATATGAGTGCGGCCTTTGAAAAGCCTGATAAGACAGAGGAGCCCTCCGTAGATACCCAGGAGTTATATGCCCAAATCGGGCAGCTCAAGGTAGAGAATGAGTTCTTAAAAAAAAGCTTCAAGAAACTTGGGGGGTAGCCGATCGGGCCAGCCTTGTCAATCCACGTACCAAGCAAATATCTGTTCGCCGGCAGTGTGAATTGCTTACAGTAAACCGCAGTACACTGTATTATAAACCTATTGGAGAGAAGCCGGAGAACATTAAGATGATGGAGATCATGGATAAGCACCTGACTATGCATCCAACGGAAGGTGTAGTATCGCTGGTTTACTATTTTCGCAACAAAGGCTACCAGGTTGGCCCCAAGCGGATCAGGCGCTTGTTGAAAATAATGGGACGCCAGACTATTTACCGCCGAAAGAATCTGACGAAGCAAGGATTGAAGCAGTTTATAAAACCGTATTTGCTCAAAGGGATGAAGATTACCCGTGCCAATCAAGTTTGGTCGACCGACATCACTTATATCCCAATGCGTACAGGATTTATGTATCTGACGGCGATCATGGATATATACAGCCGCCGGATTGTTGGATGGGGCATCAGTAACTCTTTAGCAGCCACCTGGTGTAAAGAAGTACTGCAAGACGCAATACTCCAACATGGCAAGCCAGAGATCATCAATTCTGATCAGGGTTGTCAATATACCAGTGCCGTATGGACACAGTATCTCGAGGGGGAACAAATACTTGCATCTATGGATGGGAAAGGGAGAGCCCTCGATAATGTGTGGATTGAACGTTTCTGGAAATCCTTGAAATACGATTATGTCTACTTAAATCCCGCCGAAGATGGTTTTGAACTGTTAGAAGGAGTTCAAAACCATATCGGCTACTATCATGACAAAATTCATCATACCACCTGTGAAACACCCAATGAACGATATCAAAGATCTTTGCAGCAAGCTGCTTGATTTATAACTTAAATATCCAGCCTGGTGGTCTTAAATCAGGGGAGTATTATATATAAGCGGTTTTTCTAATCAGGAAAATTACAGTATGCATAATTTGTTAATCAATCCTCTTTTGCTCCCTTATCACCCACAAACCACTGCTCCTTATTCCGGAACAGCACATTGAAGGTGGTCAGGGACCCGTAGATCCGCGTGATATACTGCTGCATATTCACTTTGTCCTCGTCGCTCAGTTTTTTGTGGGCGTTGACCTGCTGCTCCAGTACGCGGAGCCGGTCGCGGAGCATGACAATTTTATGGAAGAAGACGTCAATGGGAATGTCCTTGGGTTTCTGGCTTTTATCGGCCGGCTGCAGGATCATGGTGCCGCCCAGCCAGCGTTCACCCAGTGGAACATTCTCGGAAAAGCCACCCCAGAGGCGCAGGATCTTCAGCAGTGACTTCTCTACATCACTATGCGTTTCTATTTCTTCCGTCACGTTTTCGGGAATGATCTCATCCAGGTTGGAGTCGTTCTTGTCTATTTCTTTAATGCCATGATTGATAAAAGAGATCAGGTAGATAGCGTAGCGGATGCCGACAATTACGCCGGGACCATAATGGGTATGTTGCAGGCGGGTGCCGATGCCTAAGTTCAGTTGATCCATGACAATACTTTTTTGCAGTGAGGATGCTAAGTTAAAGTTTTGAGCTATATGGGGTAATGAAAATTAAGGATAGATGGGGTCTTCCGGTCTCCGGGCGGGGTTAGGTGGTAATCCCTGTTTGTATTCCCGGTAACAATCCTTGATATAGGCTTGCAGTTCATAATCCGTGGTGAACTGGACAAAATAGACATTGGGCCGGTAACGGACGATAAAGCTGTCGAGCTCAACGCCGCGCAGGCCGGTGAGCCGCACAACAAGCGGGCGGCTGAAGCGGTGGTCGATGTACTTTTCTTCCTCCTCCCGCAGCAGGCGATCCTGGAAGCCCTGCATCCTTTTGTTGCGACGGAACTTGAACATATCCACCAGTTGGCCGATATCCAGTCCTACGCCACCGCCAGGGCTGGTGCTGATACCGATGCCCGGTTTATTCCAGTTAAAGACCTTGGCATAGTCCAGGCGGTTCTGGATAGAATCCTGGATATAATCGCGGGGCTTTACCATCACCTGTTTCAGTTCGGTGACATTAACGTGCAGGGCTATCTCGAAGGCAAATACATTGGGAATATTCTTAACCGCATATTTAGGCGTTGGCTTTCCCAGGTAGGAAAACCAGAGGGAATCTGTTTCCGCCAGCAGGATGGCATACCTGCCCAGGGTATCGGTGAGGGTGCCGGCGCCGGAATTACTGAGTATGCTGACATAACCCAGGGGAGTGACCTTGGACATATCAAAAACCCGTCCGGATACCCGGACCTTTGCCTGACCCAGGACCTGGCTGCCGCTTAGCAGCAGGCAAAGCACCCATATGATAGTTCCTTTTCGCAAATATGACCTGTTTGGGGGTAAAGTCGGACGGCAAGATAGCGATCCTACGGGATGAGCCGGTCTATTTAACGGGTTTTTTGCAGTTTAGTGACCACTTCCTCAATCACGTGGGGGTAATGAGCATGTTCCAGTGCATGGATCTTTTGCGCCAGCGATTCTGCTGTATCCTTAGGCCCGATGGGGCAGGTAGCCTGGAAGATGACGGCGCCATGATCGTATACTTCGTCCACAAAATGGATGCTGATACCGCTTTCCTTCTCTTTGGCGGCAATCACGGCGGCATGTACAAACATGCCGTACATACCCTTACCGCCATAATTGGGCAGGAGGGCGGGGTGGATGTTCACCATTCTGCCGCTGTAGGCTTTTACCAGGACAGCGGGTAATTTCCAGAGAAAGCCGGCCAGTACGATAAAGTCGATCTGTTCCGCCTTCAGCTCATCCACATAGCCATTGCCCCGGAAAAATGTTTCCTTTTCTATCAGCAGCACCGGTATTTTTTCAGTTTGCGCAATGTTCAGTACGCCTGCTCCGGGTTTATTGCAAACAATAAGCCCTACTTTGATGGTTGGGTGATGGCGGAAATGGTTGATGAGCTGCTGGGCGTTGGAGCCTGCGCCGGAGGCGAAGACGGCCAATCGGAAGGGGGCAACATCGGTGTTGCTGGTGGGTTTTGGGCCAATACCCATGCGCCGGCCCATCCGGGCGAGGTAACGGGTAAAAAAGCCGAACTGTCCCAGGGGAATGCTGATCAGCAATACGCAAAGGGGCCAGAGCAGCGTTACAATAATAATGTAGAGGGGGATCCTGATCAGGTTCTGCTCAATGTCAAGCCAGGCAAGGATCTGCCTGCCGAGATAACCGCAGAGGCTGCCGCCTGTGGCGAAGGTGATGAGGATAATGAGAACGCGCCAGGCGCTGACTTTCCATTTTTGTTGTAGCCTTTGGAACATGGACGCAAAAGTGCAGTAAAATGACCATATACAAACACCTACAACAAATTTTCCAGATTATTGCGACGGATCAGGAATTTTTTTTCACACTGACAAAAACGTGACATAAATGTCATGACACATTAAACAAACCTTTCAAAAATCGGCTGAAACCCGCGCCCAGCCTGTGTTAAAAAAATTTTAAACATGTTGATATTTTGTTGAAATCCTGACTTATTTTTGCAGCCAATTCAGGAAATTTTTCCACATAATCTCGTCATATTCAACTGATATGATTGATCACAGACCAATTGTCAAACGGACCCTCTTCAGTGTATTATTGATTACAGCATTGTCGTTCGGAAATAAGTTGGCCGCGCAGGATGGAGCAGCTTTGTTTAATAATAATTGTGGTACCTGCCACCGTGTGGACAAAGACCTGACTGGTCCCGCGCTGAAAGGCGTAGAGGAGCGTGTACCGGACAAGAAGCTGTTGCATGACTGGATCCGCAACAACCAGAAGGTCCTGGCCTCGGGCAACAAATACTTCAACGACCTCTTCCAGAAATGGAACAGGACCCCGATGAACGTATATCCCAACATGACCGATGATGAGATTGAAGCGATCCTGAAATACATTCGTGAGTTCAAGGCCCCTGCCGCTAACAAAGCCACCGGCGAAACCCCCGGTAAAGCTGAATACGGTGAATCTGACAACGCCATCCTGTATGGTGTATTGACGCTGATCCTCGCTGTAGTAGCCCTGGTGATGCTGCAGGTGAACAGCAACCTGAAAAAACTGGCGGATGACAAAGACGGTATCCCTGCGCAGGAGCCCATTCCTTTCTACCGTAATAAAACTTATATCGCCCTGCTTACCCTGGTATTGTTTGTTGTAGGCGGCTTCTTCGTGGTAAAAGGCGCTATCGGCCTGGACCGCAGGAAAGATTACCAGCCTGAACAACCTATCTACTACTCCCACAAAGTACACGCCGGCACCAACCAGATCAACTGTCTGTACTGTCACGGCGGCGCCTGGGAAAGCAAACAGGCCAGCATTCCTTCTGTGAATGTCTGTATGAACTGTCACCTCACCATCACAGAATACACCGGCGAACCGATCTACAACGAAGAAGGCAAAGAGGTGGATGGTACCGCCGAGATCCAGAAGATCTATGCCGCTGCCGGTTATGATCCTGAGAAGAAACAATATACAAGCGAAGGCAAAGCCGTTGAGTGGGTGAAGATCCACAACCTGCCTGACCACGTTTACTTCAACCACTCCCAGCACGTAAGGGCCGGTAAAGTACAGTGCCAGACCTGCCACGGTGAGATCAACAATATGCATGAAGTAAAACAGGTTGCCGAACTGAGCATGGGCTGGTGCGTGAACTGTCACCGGGAAACCAAAGTGGACTTCGTGGATGACAAGGGCAATGGCAACAAGTTCTACAGCATTTACGAAAAGTACCACAACGAGATCAAGAACAAGACCCGTGACAGTGTGACTGTAAGTGATATTGGTGGGCTGGAGTGTCAGAAATGTCACTACTAATAGCCGTGTACCGTACCCGATGATTAAACGTTCACAATTCGCAAATTTTTCAAATCTTACATAAATGGCTAAAAAAAAGTACTGGCAGAGTTTCACAGAGCTCAATAACAGTGAGACCCACCAAAAACTGGCAGAGAATGAATTTCAGGAGGACCTGCCTTTTGAAAGTGCCGATGGAAAAGGATTAGCCGACTCTTCCGCAACCCGCAGGGATTTCCTTAAATACTTAGGTTTCAGCACGGCAGCCGCTATGGCCGCCGCCAGCTGTGAAACCCCCGTAAGAAAGGCGATCCCTTATGTCAATAAACCCGAAAACATGGTGCCCGGCGTAGCTGATTACTACGCTACCACCTATGTAAGTGGTGGTGAAGCTATTCCCGTTGTAGCCAAAGTGCGCGACGGAAGGCCCATCAAGATCGAAGGAAATACCCTGTCATCCTATACCAAAGGCGCAACAACCGCCAGGGTGCAGGCATCTGTCCTCGATCTGTATGATACGGCCCGTTTACGTCACCCTATGGCAAACGGCTCGGCTGCCGCCTATGAGGCCATCGATAAAATGGTGGCTGATGCATTAGGTGCGCTGGGCGGTGCTCCCGTGGTATTGCTGACCAGCACTATCACTTCCCCTACCACAAAACAGATCGTAGCCGACTTCCTTACCAAATACCCTGGCGGCCGCCATGTCCAGTATGACGCTATCTCCTACAGCGCCCTGCTGCTGGCCAACGAAGCCACCTACGGTAAAAAAGCGATCCCCACCTACCAGTTCGAGAATGCCCGGGTGATTGTCAGCTTCGGCGCCGATTTCCTCGGCACCTGGCTCAGCCCTATCGAATTCCAGCGGGGATACACTGCTGGCAGGAAGATTGATCAGAACAATCCCGATCTCAGCAAACATTACCAGTTCGAGAGCATGCTCTCCATGACCGGCGCCAATGCTGACGAAAGATATACACACCGCCCCTCTGAAGGCGGTGTAGTTGCCGCCGCCTTACTGAGCGCAGTGAACGGCCAGGGCGCTGCCGGTGTAAGCGGAAAGCTGAAAGAAGGTATTGAGAAAGCCGCCAAAGACCTGGTTGCCAATAAAGGCAAAGCCCTGGTTGTGAGCGATAGTCACAATACCAATGTACAGATCATTGTCAACGCCATTAACGAGGCCATCGGCGCCAACGGCACTACCATCAACTGGGCCGCTCCCATCCTCACCCACCAGGGTATCGACAGCGATATGACTGCGCTGGTGAGCGATATGGAAGCAGGCAGGGTAGGCGCCCTCCTGGTATACGGTGTGAACCCGTCTTATGAATATTTTGATGGAGCCCGCTTTACCAAAGCACTCGAAAAAGTGAAGGTGAGCGTTTCCTTCAACGATCGCCCGGACGAGACCACCCAGCATTGCAAATTCATCCTGCCTGCTCCCCACTTCCTCGAAAGCTGGGGTGATGCCGAGCCCAAAGCCGGTTTCTTCAGCATGATGCAGCCCACCATTAACCCGCTGTTCCAGACCAGGCCCTTCCAGGACACCCTGCTCACCTGGACCGGTAACAGCACCACCTACGATCTTTATTTCCGGAATTTCTGGACTAACCGCCTCGGTGGTGTGGACAACTATAACAAAGCCCTGCAGGACGGTGTGGTGGAATCCACTACGCTTGCCGCTTCCGGCGCTTCTTTCAACGCTGCTCCTGTAGCTGCTGCCATTTCCGCTGCCAATGCCCTGAAAAAATCCGGGAAAGTGGAACTGGTGATCTACCAGAAAGTAGCCATCGGCGACGGCAAACAGGCCAATAACCCCTGGCTGCTGGAAATGCCCGATCCCATCACCCGCGCTACCTGGGACAACTACGCTATGGTATCTCCCCAGATGGCCAAAGAGCTGTTTAATATTGATATCAGCAATAGCGGCCAGGCAGATACCTACGAGGTGGAAGTGATGAAGCCCGTGCTGGAACTGACCGTAGGCAACCAGAAGCTGGAACTGCCGGTACTGATTATTCCCGGTACCCAGCCCGATACTGTAGCGGTTGCTGTAGGTTTTGGCAGGGTGAAAGAGATCGGCCGGTCAGTAGTAGCCATCGGCGGAGAGCCTGTTGGCAGGAACGCGTACCCCCTCCTGGCCTTCAATGGTTCTACCGTTGAATGGACAGTAGCTGATAAAGTAGAAGTGGCAAAGACCAGCAAGACCTACAAAATTGCCCAGGTGCAAACGCACAACAGTTATGAAGGTCGCCAGGAAGTGCTGCGTGAAACTACCCTCGCCGAATTCAAAAAGGATCCTAAGATCATCCTGAACCAGCGCGAGCATGAGCTGAAGCACTTTGGTGGAGTGGAAGGCTTAACCAAGGATGGTACCCTGTATCCCACCTATGAGCGTCCTGGTATCAAATGGGGTATGAGCATTGACCTCAACAGCTGTTATGGTTGCGGCGCCTGCGTAGTGGCCTGTAACGCTGAAAATAATATCCCCGTGGTAGGTAAGCATGAGGTAGCCCGCTACCATGATATGCACTGGCTGCGCATTGACCGTTACTTCAGCGGTAACCCCAATGATCCCGAAAGCATCCAGACCGTATTCCAGCCTATGCTGTGCCAGCATTGCGACAATGCTCCCTGTGAGAACGTTTGTCCGGTAGCTGCCACCAACCACAGCAGCGAAGGGTTGAACCAGATGACCTACAACCGTTGTATCGGTACAAGATATTGCGCTAATAACTGTCCGTTCAAAGTACGTCGCTTCAACTGGGCCGATTATACCGGCGCCGACAGCTTCGCCAACAACCAGCAGCCGCTGGTAGATGAAGGCCAGCTGGATGATGTGGTGCTGATGATGAATGACGGCCTCACCCGTATGGTGCTGAACCCGGATGTTACCGTGCGCAGCCGTGGTGTGATTGAAAAATGTTCTTTCTGCGTACAGCGTCTGCAGGAAGGCAAGCTGAATGCCAAGAAAGCCGGCCGTCCCCTGGAAGACAAAGATGTGCAGACCGCCTGTCAGCAGGCCTGCGCCGCCGACGCTATCGTGTTCGGTAACGCAAACAACCCGGAGAGCATGATCAGCAAGGTACGGAGCTCCAACAACTACCGTGAGTTCTACGCACTGGAGCAGATCCACGTGGTGCCGAACATCAACTACCTGGCTAAAGTGAGGAACAGCGATGAGATCAGCAACAGCGGTTTCCTGAGCGGGGAAACGCATGTTAAAGAAGCGGCCCATGCTCCTGCAGCGCATGCAACAGAAGGTGGCCACCATTAATCGGAGAGTACGTTCGTTGAATTCATAAAAATTTCAAGGCTGCGGTTTTCCAAAGCGCCGTAGCTCAAAGCTCAATAACATGGCATTATTAAAGTACGAATCGCAAGTAAGATCACCGTTGGTGGATGGTTCCAAAGATTATCACCAGGTAACGGAAGATATTGTGCGTCCTATTGAAGCGCCGCCGAGCCGCTTATGGTGGATCGGGTTCATTATCTCGGTTGCTTTACTGTTATTAGGCGTATACTCCATCTACCGGGAGGTAACCTATGGCGTGGGCCAGTGGAACCTGCACAAGACTGTGGGTTGGGGATGGGATATCACCAACTTCGTATGGTGGGTAGGTATCGGTCACGCGGGTACACTGATCTCTGCGATCCTGCTGCTGTTCCGCCAGGGTTGGAGAACAGGTGTGAACCGTGCGGCGGAAGCCATGACCATCTTCGCGGTAATGTGCGCGGGCCAGTTCCCGATCTGGCACATGGGTCGTGTATGGATGGCCTTCTTTGTACTGCCTTACCCCAATACCCGGGGGCCGCTGTGGGTGAATTTCAACTCCCCGCTGCTCTGGGACGTATTTGCGATCTCTACGTACTTCACCGTATCACTGTTATTCTGGTATTGCGGCCTGTTGCCTGACCTGGCCACCGTTCGTGACCGCGCCAAACTGAAATGGAGGAAGAAAATGTATGGCCTGCTGTCCTTTGGCTGGACCGGTTCCACCAAACACTGGCAGCGCCATGAAAGCCTCTCGCTGGTACTGGCCGGTCTGAGTACGCCCCTGGTACTTTCTGTACACACCATCGTATCTTTTGACTTTGCCACCTCTGTGATCCCCGGCTGGCATACCACCATCTTTCCGCCATATTTCGTTGCGGGCGCCATCTTCTCCGGTTTCGCCATGGTGCAGACGCTCCTGCTGATCACCCGGAAAGTGCTCAACCTGCAGGACTATATTACGCTGGAGCATATTGAGGTGATGAACAAGGTAATTGTACTCACCGGTTCTATTGTAGGTATCGCCTACCTGACCGAACTGTTCATGGCCTGGTATGGTCAGAACCCTTATGAGAATTACGCCTTCATGAAGAACAGGCTGGATCCGTTCAGCCCCTATGGCTGGAGCTACTGGCTGATGATGGGTTGTAACGTGCTTTCTCCGCAGATCTTCTGGTTCCGGAAGCTGCGCAGGAATATTGTATTGACCTTCTTTATGTCCATTATCGTAAACGTAGGTATGTGGTTTGAACGTTTTGTGATCATTGTTACCTCCATTTACCGCGACTATGTCCCCAGTAGCTGGGCTACCTACTACCGCCCCACTTTCTGGGAAGTAGGCTTCTACCTGGGTACTTTCGGTCTGTTCTTTACCTGTTACTTCCTGTTCAGCAAGTTCTTCCCGGTTATTGCCGTTGCGGAGATCAAGCATATCCTGAAGAAATCCGGTGAAAATTATAAGACAGGCATGGACAAAGTGGAGAACGAGAGTGCTGATGAGCTGTACCATACTGTACATGCAGCACACCATTAATTTTAACACACACAAATCGCTATATGGCTTTAAAAAAATTCGTAGTCGGCTGTTTTGATGAAGAGGGTGTCCTGTTCGACGCAGTAAAAAAAGTACGCAAGGGCGGTTACAAGCTGCACGATGTATATACGCCCTTCCCCATCCACGGACTGGACAGGGCTATGGGTCTGCGGGATACCAGCCTGCACACTGCCGGCTTCATTTACGGCATCTGCGGCACCACCACAGCCCTGAGCTTTATTACCTGGGTGTTCACCAAGGACTGGCCCCTGAACATCGGCGGTAAGCCGCATTTCGCTTTGCCGGCATGGGTACCCATCTGTTTTGAGTTCACCGTTCTCTGCGCTGCCGTAGGTATGGTGCTCACTTTCTGTTACCTCTGTCAGCTGGCGCCTTTTGTTAAAAAGCACCATTTCCACGCCCGTGCTACCGATGACAAATTTGTGATGGTGATTGAGTGTACGCCCAAAACAGATGAGGCCGAAGTACAGGCTTTCCTGAACAACGTGGGCGCTCATGAAGTAAATGTACAGATGGCCGAAGAAGGCTGGTGGCTGGGCACTTACGACAAAGACCAAAAGTTATATCAAGAAACCGCATCTGCATAACTGAACTGAATATAGAGCACGATGAAAAAATTATCCATCATAGCTGTTTTAGTACTGGCCGTTGTTGCCTGGAGTTGTAGTGGTGTTCGCAGGGAGCCCGGTAGAGCCTATATGACCGATATGGGTCCCAGCGTTGCCCTGGAAACCTATGTATCCCACGATACATTGCTGGCGCAAGGCATCAACTATAAGGCAACCCCCGTTGCGGGCACCATCAAAAGAGGTGAGTTGTTCCCTTTTGCTATCCAGAAGGACAAACAGGGTGATACTGCCAACTACGTAGCTTCCAAAGCCGTGGTCAATCCGCTGACTGCTCTGTCAGAAGCTCAGCTGAAAGAAGCAGAGCGCCTGTACCTGATCAACTGCGGTATCTGTCATGGGACCAAGCTGGATGGAGCCGGTCCGCTGCACAAGAGAAGCGATGGCACTGACGGTCCTTATATAGCTGCTCCTGCCAACCTGATCGGCAACGCTACCTATTTAAATATGCCTTCCGGCCAGATGTATTATTCTGTTACCTATGGCAAGGGCCAGATGGGCAGCTACGCTTCCCAGCTGAGCACTACCCAGCGCTGGATGGTGATTGCTTATATCAAAGCCAAACAGGCTGAAGCAAAAGGCGGCTCGTCAGCCTCCGCTGCCAGCGCAGATTCTACTGCAACTGCCAAGTAATTATCAGACAAGAGACAAACAAGAAATTATAAATTGTTGACAATGGCTATTAAAGAATTTTTCGAGATACCGAAGCGATACAGAACATGGTCATTAGCCCTGATCGGAGTAGGCTTGCTGTCGTTGATTATCGGTTTTTTTATGTATGGCACCGGTGAGCATACGGCCAGATTCTGGGCTGCCCTGCTGCAGAACAGTGTCTACTTCCTGCTGATGGTCAACGCCTCTATGTTCTTTATCTGCGCCACCACACTGGCTTTTGGCGGCTGGCAGATATCGTTCAGAAGGGTAGCCGAAGCCATTTCAACAGCTGTATTGCCCCTGGGTATCATTGCCTCCGTTGTACTGATAGCCCTGGTGACGGTAGACCCCCACATTTTCCACTGGCTCCATCCTGATGGAGACAAGATCCTGGAAGGAAAAGTAGGGTTCCTCAACTCGAAATTTTTCATCATCTGGACTTTACTGGCCATTGCTCTCTGGTATGTGCTGGGCCGCAAAATGCGCAGCCTTTCCCGTGAACTGGACAATAATCCGCTTCCCAGCCGTGAAGCAGCTAAAAAGTATCTCTATAAGAACACCGTTTGGGCCTCTTTGTTTTTGGTATGGTTCGGTTTAACAGTTATGTCCACCGTTCCCTGGCTCTGGCTGATGAGCATCGATGCACACTGGTATTCTACCATGTACAGCTGGTACACTTTTGTCAGCAGCTTTGTGGCCGGTATGGCGCTGATGGCCATGTTTGTCGTTTATTTCAAGAACAAAGGATACCTGGAATATACCAACCAGGAGCACCTGCATGACCTGGGTAAGTTCATGTTTGCGTTCTCCATCTTCTGGACCTACCTCTGGTTCTCCCAGTATATGCTGATCTGGTATGCCAACATTCCTGAGGAAACAGTATACTTTGAGTCCAGGATCGTTACAGACCACAAGACCGGCGCTTATGCAGGCATCTTCTGGTTCAGCTTTATCATCAACTTCCTGGCGCCTTTCCTGATACTGATGCGCGCCGGAGCCAAAAGGAATTATACCACTATCGTATTCATGGGTATCGTGATCATCTTCGGCCACTGGCTGGATTTCTACCAGATGGTATTTGCCAGCGTGGAAAAAGACCATGTAACCCTGAGCCTGTTTGATTTTGGTATTGCCGCCGGTTTCATTGGTGTTATCATGTATTGCGTTGGTAATTACCTGAGTAAGTACCCGATGCTGGCCAGGAACCACCCGCTGATTAAAGAAAGTATCATTCACCATACCTAAGCGGATAGGGCAGATGTTCAAAAAAAGTCTAAACTTTGTTTGTTCGAATTAAACTTATTGATAGATCATGACAACTACCGGAATATTTCTCCTGGCGATCCTTGCCCTCGGCTTTCTGATCACTTTTCAGATTGCCAAGGCCAGCGAGTACGTTTCTGTGCTGAAAGGCGAGAAGAGAGCTTTTGAACAAAGCAATAAGGTAAATGCATTTCTGATGGTCGTGTTCCTGGTATTGGGACTGATCGGTGTGTTCTGGTGCAACAAGCTGCTGTACGGTAAAACGCTGCTGGCCTATCCCTCTGCATCGGATCATGGAGAGAAGATTGACACCATGCTGCTCATCACCATCGCCATTACCGGTATCGTATTTTTTATAACACAGATCTTACTGTTCTGGTTCGCCTATAAATATCAGTACAACGACAAACGCAAAGCATTCTTCTATCCCCATAACAACAAGCTGGAGATCCTCTGGACCACAGTGCCCGCTATTACGCTCTGTATCCTGGTAGGATTTGGCCTGTTCTACTGGTTCAAGATCACTGGTGACGCACCCGAGAATTCCATGCAGGTGGAGATCACCGGCAAACAGTTCGGATGGATCTACCGCTATCCGGGCAAGGACAAGACTTTTGGTAAGAAGTATTACCGCATGATTGACGAAGGCGCCAACAACCAGCTGGGCCTGAACTGGATCGATACTACCATCCGGAAGACCGATACCCATGGCAAGATCAGCGGTAGTGTGGACATCAAAGCAGACCCTGCTACTTTTGATGATATTGTTACCAACGAAGCCATCTACCTGGTAAAGGATGAACCTGTTAAGCTGATCATCCAGTCGCGGGACGTGATCCATGACGTAGGTCTGTCGCATTTCCGCCTGAAAATGGACGCGGTACCCGGTACGCCTACTACTATGTGGTTCACCCCCAAGTATACCACAGAGGAAATGAAGGCTATCACCAAGAATCCCAAATTTGAGTATGAGATCTCCTGCGACCAGATGTGCGGCAACGGTCACTACTCTATGAAGGGACTGATCAAGGTTGTTACCAAGGCAGAGTTCATTCTCTGGAGGGCCAAACAGACACCGGCCTATGTAACAGCATTCCCGGAAAAAGCACCTGCTGCTCCGGCCCCGGCTGCACCTGCCCAACAGGCAGATACTACCAAGGCCACTGCTGCTGCACAGGTTGCCCAGCCCCTGGCTGCTGCAAACAAATAAGGCGCGGACCCTGAGGAAACCAGATAACTGAATTGAAATACCCGATTATTATAAAAATAATATCATGAGCCACGAAGCATCGCACGGACATTCTGAAGTAGTCACCACTCATGATGTGCATCATGACGAGCATCACGTGCACCATCACAAGGAAACGTTCATCACCAAATACGTTTTCAGCCAGGATCATAAAATGATCGCCAAACAGTTCCTGATCACAGGGATGGTGTGGGCTATCATTGGTGGTCTGATGTCTGTACTGTTCCGCCTGCAACTGGGCTATCCTGACCAGACCTTCCCCTTCCTGGAAGATATCCTGGGCAGATGGGCCAAAGGCGGTAAGATCAGCGCTGAGAATTACTATGCACTGGTTACCATGCACGGTACCGTTCTGGTGTTCTTCGTACTGACCGGTGGTCTGAGTGGTACTTTCGCCAACTTCCTGATCCCCCTGCAGATCGGCGCCCGTGATATGGCTTCTCCCATGATGAACATGCTGTCCTACTGGTTCTTCTTTGGCGGCAGCATTGTAATGATCTCTTCCCTCTTTATCCAGACCGGACCCTTCAGTGGTGGCTGGACGGCCTATCCGCCACTCAGTGCGGTGGGTTCCGCCTCTCCGGGTTCCAAAACGGGTATGGACCTCTGGATGGCTTCTATGGCAATGTTTGTGGTATCCCAGCTGCTGGCTGGTCTGAACTATATCTCTACCGTACTGAACATGCGTACCAAGGGTATGAGCATGACCCGTCTTCCGCTGACTATCTGGGCCCTGTTCTTTACCGCTGTGTTGGGCGTTCTGTCCTTCCCGGTACTGTTCTCCGGTTTTATCCTGCTGTTCTTTGATCGTCACGCAGGCACCAGCTTCTACCTGTCTGATATCTTCATCACGGGTGTAGGCGCCCTCCCCAACGAAGGTGGCAGCGCTATCCTGTACCAGCACTTGTTCTGGTTCCTGGGTCACCCCGAAGTATATATCATCCTGCTGCCGGCCATGGGCCTGGCGTCAGAGATCCTTTCTGTCAATTCCCGGAAACCCATCTTCGGCTATATGGCCATGGTGGGCTCCATGTTCGCCATCACTATCCTGGCCTTCCTGGTATGGGCGCACCACATGTTTGTAACCGGCCTCAACCCCTTCCTGGGTTCTGTTTTCGTGTTGCTGACCCTGCTGATCGCCGTACCGTCTGCCATCAAGGTGTTCAACTGGCTGACCACTATCTGGAAAGCGAATATCCGGTTCACACCCGGTATGATGTTCGCCCTGGGTTTTGTGAGCCTGTTCATCTCCGGTGGTCTGACGGGTATCTTCCTGGGTAACTCAACCCTGGACGTACACCTGCACGATACCTATTTTGTGATTGCGCACTTCCACATTGTAATGGGTGTATCCGCCTTCTTTGGGATGTTTGCCGGTGTTTACCACTGGTTCCCCAAAATGTATGGCCGCTACATGAACAATACCATGGCCTATATCCACTTCTGGGTTACCCTGATCGGCGCTTACCTGATCTTCTGGCCCATGCACTATGAGGGTCTGGCCGGTATGCCCCGTCGTTACCTGGATTACAGCATCTGGGAATCCTTTAACCAATTTGCAGAACTGAACAAGTTCATCTCTACGGTAGCCATTGTGGTATTTTCCGTACAGCTGATGTTCATCTTCAACTTCTTCTATTCTATATTCAAAGGCAGGAAGGTAACTTCACTGAACCCTTACGGCGCCAATACCCTGGAATGGACCACACCGATCCGTCCCGGACACGGCAACTGGCCCGGAGAGATCCCCGAAGTACACCGCTGGGCCTATGACTATAGCAAGGATGGAAGGGATCATATTCCTCAGAACGAGCCCCTGGGCCCGGATGAGCACGCGCACTAATCCTGCGGCGCCGGTGATCCGGTAGCCGGGAGGCCCGCCAGGCAGTTTGCTGATCAGCGGGTGGCGCAACAAATGGTCCGCTGACTATGGCAGGGGACCCGAACAAAGAAATGGTACTCATAAAACCATACAAATGATGACGCAAGACACCGTGAAGCCGAATAGTTCTTTCGCATTCGCCAGTAAGGTGAAGGATTACATGCTGCTGATCAAGTTCAGCCTTAGCTTCATGGTGGTTTTTGCAGCAGTGATCAGTTACCTCCTGGCCCCTAAAGTGGTGGCTTTTGACTGGGGCATGATCCTCCTGCTGTTCCTGGGCGGCATGCTGGTAACAGGCAGCGCCAATGCAGTGAACCAGGTAGTGGAAAAAGATACAGATTCCCTGATGAAGCGGACGGCCAAAAGGCCGGTGGCTTCAGGCCGGATGAGTGTGGAAGAAGGATGGGCGTTTGCCATCATTACCCTGATGGCGGGTCTGTTCATCCTGGGCTATTTTTTCAACCTGCTGTCAGCCGTAACGGCCCTGGTCAGCTGGTTCATGTACGCCTTCATGTATACGCCCCTCAAAAAAGTCAGCTCCGTTTCGGTGCTGGTAGGTGCGGTACCCGGCGCTTTGCCCTGCCTCATTGGCTGGGCTGCCGGACAGGATGCACTGAGCTGGGGTGGCTGGACCTTATTTGCGATCCAGTTCTTCTGGCAGTTCCCGCATTTCTGGGCTATCGCCTGGATTGCACACAAGGACTACAGCTATGCCGGTTTCAAACTGATGCCCTCCACGGAAGGTCCGGGCCGTTTTTCAGCCATCCAGTCCATCATCTACTCCCTGGTCCTGATCCCCATCGGGGCGCTGCCTTACCTGGCAGGGGTGAGTGGGATGACCAGCCTCTGGATTGTACTGGGCGCCAATGTGTTTATGATCTGGCAAAGTGTCCGCCTGTACCGGGAAATGGAAACAAAGGCCGCCAGAAGAGTGATGTTCAGCAGTTATATTTACCTGCCCATCGTGCTCCTGGCATTACTGGCAGATAAGTTGTAACGATTTTATAAAGGCATAACAAGTTAATACCATGGAAATGGTTAGTTCACAGCGACAAAAGATCCATCCCCACAAGTTCACCTTGTGGATCGCCATCGGCAGCATCATCATGATGTTTGCAGGTTTGACCAGCGCTTATATTGTGAAAGGCAGCCTGCCCGGATGGTATAATATAGAAATGCCGCAGCTCTTTTATTATTCAACAGGTGTAATGCTGCTTAGCAGCCTGACCATGCAGCTATCCCTGAAAGCATTCAAGGAAAAGCAGATGCATCAGTATCGCCGCCTACTGATTGTGACGGCTGTGCTGGGGATCGCTTTTATTGCGATGCAGATCATCGGCTTCAGCAAGCTGGCCGCCAGCGGTATCAGCCTGAGTGGCGGATCCGGAGCCGGACAGTTCCTGTACATCATCTTCGGGCTGCATATCCTGCACGTACTGGGTGGAGCTATCGCCTTGCTGGTGATCTTCTTCAGGGCGTTCAGCGCCAGGGTCCGGAACTATAACCCGGTCCCTGTGGAAGTGGCCAGCATTTACTGGCATTTTGTAGACCTGTTGTGGATCTACCTGTTCATATTCTTTTTATTGAAATTATAACAACGTCATTCATATAATATCTTAATACTGAAACATGGCACAAGCAGTAGCGGCGAATCAAAAATGGTGGGGAGGTGGAAAGAGTCCCTTTAACGTAGAATACGGAAAGGTGATGATGTGGTATTTCCTGATGAGTGATGCCTTCACCTTCGGCGCGTTTTTGATCTCATATGGCACCGTTCGTTTTTCGAGCAATGGCTGGCCTGACCCCAACCAGGTGTTCTCGTCCTTTCCTTTTGCAGGACATACACACCTGCCGCTGGTATTTGTGAGCGTGATGACCTTTATCCTCATCGCCAGCTCAGTGACCATGGTACTGGCTGTAGGCGCCGGACATGCCAATGATCGTAAAGGTGTGATGAAATGGCTGATCTGGACTATCCTTGGCGGCGCCGCCTTCCTGGGTTGCCAGGTATGGGAATGGTATCACCTGTATCACCAGGGCGCCTGGTGGGGCAGCAATCCCTTCCTGAACCACGACGGTTCTGTGGCTTCTACCAATTTCACCAACTTCTTCTTTACCATCACCGGCTTCCATGGCTTCCACGTTTTTTCGGGCGTCATTATCAATGTTATCATGCTGATCATGACCGCCAAAGGCGTATTTGACAGAAGAGGTCATTACCTGATGATTGAGAAGGCCGGTCTGTACTGGCACTTTGTAGACCTGGTATGGGTATTTGTATTCACCTGCTTCTACCTGTTCTAAACAACATTGATCAACGTCTCAACAGCAATAAACTAATTATGGCACATAACGAAACAGCGCATACTGCCGCACATACTGAGGAACATGGTTTTGACAAGAAGGCCATCATGAGGACCTTCTGGATCCTGCTGGTGATCACCTGCGTGGAACTGATCATTGGTATGTTCATTGCCCCGCATTTTCCTTCCCTGAAGCTGATGTTCAACGTTCTGTATATCATCTTCACCCTGGCCAAAGCATTTTATATCATTGCTGAGTTCATGCACCTGCGTCATGAGCTGAAGAATATGATCATGACGGTGGCTATGCCCTGCCTGCTGTTCATCTGGTTCATCATTGCTTTCCTCTGGGATGGCAATTCTTACAAGAACCTCCGCAACACCTACGATCCTTATCACAAGCAGTACACCACGGAGCCTGCCAAGCAAGCTCCGGCTGCCCATGGTCATGAGGAAGCTGAGAAACCCGGTGCAGTTCATTAAAAACACAAGCAGCAAAATAATTGAAAGGTTGTTCCGGAAGGACAACCTTTTTTTATGCCTTTACAAGGGGCACAGCTTGCGCCATTGATCTGATGGTGCGCCTTCGGAATAGTTAAACCTGCGGCTACTGCCTAAACAAAATTGCCCCAAATTCCCCATAACCCGTATTCCTGTGGTACCTTTGCGCATCTAAAAGTAAGTCCGTGAGCCAGAAAGCCATTTTAGCGTTGTGCATTGCGATCCTGCTGCCCGTGGCCAGTTATTTCATTGTAAAGAACGTGAGCCAGAACGCAGTACATATGCCCCGCCGGTATTATTACGATTCCGTAGCAGAAAAAGTAGTGGATGGTAAACTGGTGTCGGATACCGTGTGGCGACAGCTGCCCAATGTTACACTCACCAACCAGCTGGGCAATGCTGTATCCATCGATTCCCTGCGTGGCAAGATCATAGTGGCCGATTTCTTCTTCACCCGCTGTCCTTCTATCTGCCCGGCGCTTACCCATAATATGAAGGGCCTGCAGGATGGCCTGAAACTGAAAGACGTCACCAAGCGCATTGATACCACTTTTGTACAGTTCCTTTCCTTCAGCGTGGACCCCGAAAGGGATTCGGTGCCGGTGCTGAAAAAATATGCGGACAAGAATGGGGTGAACCATGATGTATGGTGGATGCTCACCGGTCCCAAGAAAACCATTTACGATTATGCGCTCAACGAGCTGAAGATCGGTCTGCAGGATGGAGAAGGCGTGGATTCCAATTTCATCCATACGGAGAAGTTTATCCTGATCGACAAAAAAGGCGTGATCAGGGGCTACTATAATGGACTGGACAATATGTCTTTGTCCAAACTGGCTGAGGACCTCACGCTGCTGATGCTGGAAAAGGACAAGAACAAGCCCTCACCCATCCTGGCACAATTATTATCCCTATGGCCGGCCTACCTGATCGCCCTGGCGGCCCTGGCTATCTTTGTCCGTATTGCCCGTAAACCTAAAACTGCAAAACCGAATTAATTATGTTACCTCCAGTTCTCCGGAAAAACGACAGACAGGCCCGTTGGCTGATCGCCGTATTCTCCTTCGTGGTCTTTGCTGCCGTGGTGCTGCTTTCCCGTGTACAGGTGAAAGTGGACCTGGGCTTTGATGTACATCTTTTTGCCAAACTGAATGCCATCATCAATTCCCTGGTGACCATTCTGCTGATTGCCGGATTGGTAACGGTTAAGCAGCGGCGTTACCAGCTGCACAAGCAGCTCATGATGACCGCCATGGTGCTTTCCATCCTGTTCCTGGTATCCTATATCTGCCACCACCTGTTTGCCGGCGAAACCAGGTTCGGCGATACCAACCTGGATGGCATCGTTTCTGCTGATGAAAAAGCGACTGTGGGTGGATTACGCACCTTCTACTATATCATCCTGGCCACCCATATCCCACTGGCGGCCATTATCCTGCCCTTTGTCCTGTTCACGGCTTACCGGGGTATGATTGCCGAATGGCCCCGTCACCGTAAGCTGGCCAGGATCACCTGGCCTATCTGGTTGTATGTGGCTGCTACCGGTGTGCTGGTCTATATACTGATCAGCCCTTACTATGCATAGCGGCTCATTACCCTATTCATTTTATCATCCTCAATAACCCTCCTATGCTCCTGCCAAATTATTTCAGAACCCTGCGGCTGGTACACCTGGGTATGATATTCGGTCTGCTGCTATTCCTGGTAATGGGGATCCTTACCCTGGAAACAGGCATGTACCATCCTTTTGCACCGGAGTTGGACCGCACCTTACAGGTGATCACGATCCTGTTGTCTGCTGCAGCCACAGTGGTTGGTTTCAATGTCTTCAAACGGAAAATACTGGCTGCCAGGAACAGCGATGGGCCTGCTGCCGGCCGGATACGTTTATACATGAGCGCCTGCTTTCTCTGGTGGGCCCTGATGGACGCCCCGGCAATGCTGGCATTGCTTTGCTTTTTTATGGTGGGCAACTACGCATTTGTAGCCCTGGCCGGTTTTCATTTGCTGGTCCTGCTCCTCTTTATGCCGCGCAAGCAGAATATTATTGTTTTGTTACAGCTGACCGAAGCTGATCTGGGACAGCTGGAAGGAAAGGGACAATAAATCCCTCCAATAGAGCCACCGGAAAACCCGTTGAAAACCCCCATTGCTGATCGTGAATAAAAGCAGTTAAATAGGGGATTTTTCACAGGTTTCGGGTCTTCAGGTGCAATACCTTTGCCGCCAGAATAACATCTCTTCGTCTTTTTCTGGTTGGGCTCTGATTTTATTATCCATCAGGTAACACGGTTACAAGGTAATCCGGCGCGGTTACCTGCTGAATCTGCACAGCTACCCGCCGGTTGAGGAAAATCAGGTTTCCCTGTTTTAAAATTGCTATCTTTATCAAAACCGCGCACAGTCTGCCATAGAAGGCATGTTCCTGGTTTTTACCATTGCCTTAACCCCCTGACCGACTATGAAATTTTCAGTCGTATACTTGGTGCTGTTGTTCTTGACACCGACTATCCTTTTAGCCCAGGATGAACCTACCGGCCTATCCCGCATCACCAGTTTTCCCACCAGGTTCCTGGATAAAGTACAGAAGCAATCCGCAGCAATGGAAGAAAAGATCATTGCTGATTCTGAAAAAGCCCTCAAAAAGCTGGCAAAGCAGGAAGCCCGCATGAAGAAAAAGCTGGCCCGCAAAGACTCCCTCAAAGCAGAACAGGTATTCGGTAATGTGGAAGAGAAGTATGCTGCGCTGCAACGCAAACTGGAAGAGCCTGCTGAGCTGACTAAAAAAGGGGGACAATATATTCCTCAGCTGGATTCACTCAAGACCTCCCTGAAATTCCTGTCGTCCACAAAAGACCTGTTACCGGAGAACCCTGCGCTGACCGGTAAAATACAGGATGCGCTGGGTTCCGTGAATGGCATGCAGGGCAAACTGCAGCAGGCGGAGCAGATCAAAAAGATCCTGCGCGACCGTCGCCAGCAGCTGAAAGAGCAGCTCAGTAACCTGGGGATGATGAAAGAACTGAAGAAGTACAACCAGCAGGCCTACTACTATGGTCAGCAGTTGCAGGAATACAAGAATATGCTGGAAGATCCGGGCAAGCTGACGGAAAAGGCTCTGGGACTGATACAGAAACTGCCTGCTTTCCAGGACTTCTTCAAAAAGAATTCAGAGCTGGCGGGATTGTTCCGGTTGCCGGACAATAGCGGAACACCGCAAAGCCTGGCCGGCTTGCAGACCAGGGCCAGTGTACAATCCCTGATCCAGGACCGAATTGCCGCTGGTGGTCCCAACGCACAGGCCATGTTGCAACAGAACCTGCAGGCCGCACAAAGCCAGCTCAGCCAGCTTAAAGACAAGCTCAATGACCTTGGCGGCGCGGGCGCTGATGGAGATATGCCTGATTTCAAGCCCAACACCCAGAAGACCAAAAGTTTCCTGAAGCGCCTGGAATACGGCACCAATGTACAAAGCGCCAAATCCACCAGTTTCTTCCCCACAACAACTGATATTGGTCTGTCCGTTGGGTATAAGCTCAGCGATAAAAGCATTATCGGGGTAGGCGCCAGCTATAAAGTAGGCTGGGGTAGTGATATCCGTAATATTTCCATGTCCAGCGAAGGGGTGGGACTAAGGTCTTTCCTGGATGTTAAACTGAAAGGCAGCTTCTTTGCTTCCGGTGGATTTGAGTACAACTACCAGCAGCCCTTCAACTCCATAGGGCAGATCAAGGCGCTGGACGGCTGGCAGCAGAGCGGTCTGCTGGGGATCAGTAAGATTGTTTCCCTGAAGAGCAAGACCTTCAAAAAGACCAGGCTGCAATTATTCTGGGACTTCCTCAGTTACCAGCAGCTCCCACAAACACAGGCAATCAAATTCCGTGTAGGTTATAACTTTTAGCTATGTTGAACATCAATGACCTGTTGATTGATGTAAAAGCAAATCAGGCCCGGCGTCCCGGAGACAATTCCTTATTGGTAGAAGAAATTTTCCTGTTATGGTATGCCCTCCTGGAAGGCGAAGATTGCGAGAGTTTCCCTGAAGCCGATCTGGCTGCGCTATTATACAGGGCAGCTCACCAGTTCAAAACCCAGTATGCTGAAGATGCGGACCTGAATTTTATAGTGGGCTGGGCTGTCAGCATCTCTTTTTGGTATTTTGACGGGGTGTTCACAGAGGAAGATGGGCCCAGGCTCCTGTACACGGCCTACAAAAAACATCCGCTGAACAAATTGTTCAGGTGGGCCAGCAGCCAGGAGATAGGACTTTCCGACAGGGAGATCGTGGCGTTGGAAGAGGCAATTTGCAAAGACTTTGACCAGTACTATAATTTTGGTCCCTCTATAAAAGAGTATTTCATGGAAATACTCAGCGCTTCCATGAAATGATCATCAAAGCATGATGTCCGCCGGATCCCAGAACAGTTTTTGGAAATCCACCACTTTGTCCTCTTTTACGCTGATCCCTTCTTTCTCCAGCAGTTCCTGCATACGGGTGGGCGAACCAAAATGATGTTTACCTGACAACATACCGTTCCTGTTCACTACCCGGTGGGCGGGTACTTTGGGCGTTACGCTGCCGGCCAGGTTCATGGCCCAGCCTACCATCCGGGAGGAAGAGCGTGCGCCCAATGCCGCGGCAATAGCGCCATAGGAAGTGACCCTGCCGCGGGGTATTTGCCGGGCAACGTCAAATACCAGCTCAAAAAAGCTGCTGTCCCGCTGGCCGGAGGGTGTAACCGTATTTAATTTTTTCGACAGAGCGGAGCTGCTCTTTTCACGTGCAGGAGCAGTGCCGGCTTTTTTCTTCCCGGAAGGCAGCGCAGGGCCAACTTTTCCGGGTACCGGCGTAGCTTTTTTCTTCTTTGCACTGACGTGGGTGGAGCGGCTTACTGCAGGTTTAGTCTTTTTGCTGGCCATCGTTTTTTCTTTTAGCTAACAGTTCGGAGCGGCGGGGTTCGGGTACCTGGCTATACGCATAGGGACAATGCAGGCAGCCATTGCCACAGCAATGACCTCTTTCCAGGTGATAGCTGGCGGTCAATACCACGTATCCCTGCTCGTTATAATAAAAGTCAACGCCTTCTGTCAGTTTCTTCTTCAAGCAACAGTTCTTTTAATTCAGCTTCCTTATCGGGCAGGGGGGTAGCGGGCAGTCTGAAATGCAGGTAATGGATCCTGCTGCTTTGGGCAATATCCAATCCTTCATAATGGGTCTTGATGCTCAGTTCTTCCGGCACTTCGGCCAGGGAGTACACATCGTTGATGTCCTGTACCAGGGGCAGGTCATGCAGCTGGATCACCCATTTGGTAAAACGGTATAGGCTGGGGGAATCTGTTTTCAGGTGGATACTGCCGCCGGGCTGCAGGAACTGCTGGTAAAGGGACAGGAATTTGGGGTGGGTCAGTCTTTTTTTAGCCCGGGAGGTCCGTAGCTGGGGATCAGGGAAAGTGAGCCAGATCTCTGCTACTTCGCCGGGTTCAAAATAAGTGGCTATCCGGTCTATCTGGGTGCGGAGAAATCCCACATTATGCAGGCCCTGTTGCAGGGCTTTTTTGGCGCCCACCCAGATGCGGTTGCCTTTCACGTCCACGCCCAGGAAGTTTTTACCAGGATCCTTTTCTCCAAGGCCTACCGCGTATTCTCCTTTGCCGCAGGCCAGCTCCAGTACAATGGCCTGCTCATTTTTAAAGAAGTCCTTCCATTTGCCCGGCATGTTCTCCGGGTACTGCAATACATTCGGAAAAGTGAGTACTTCGGCAAAGCGCTTGAGTTTCTTTTGTCCCATGGGCGCAAAAGTAAGGATTGGGCGGGGTTTTCGGTTCATCCCCCTTAAACGGCAACGGCCTGTTCACCATCGGTGAACAGGCCGTTTGACATCAAAAAGAGACATTTGGCTGTAGAGGGAGGATTCGAACCTCCACGGGGCAGTTAGCTATAGCGCAATCTGTGGTGGTCAACCCCAGTCAGTCCCGCCGAAGCGGTCCCGGCATTACACTACGTTTATCCTGTGATCCCCACCCCCGAGACAAGAGGGCATGTCTGCCAAAGTTCCATCACTCCACAGTGTTTGTTTGTTATGTTAAGAACGACAATGCAATATTAAAGAAAATACCCGATTTATTGAATGTTTTCAAACAAAAATTTTGAATATTTAGAAAATATACAAATATTTGCAGTGTTAATTCAAACTTATTTAAAAAGCGATTGCAAAATGGGAGCTAAATTGAATCTTGACAAACTGGACCTCCAGATCATTCATGAGATGATAGATAATGCGGAGATCTCCTATGCCGACTTGGGCAAGAAACTCTTTGTGTCAGGGGGCACCATTCATGTGCGGATCAAGAAATTGCAGGAAGCGGGTATCGTTAAAGGTACCAAATTAAATGTGGACATGAAACAGCTGGGCTATGATGTCATTGCTTTTATTGGCATCTACCTGGAGAAAAGTTCCCTCTATGATTCGGTGGCCAAAGAACTGATGAAGATCCCCGAGATCATCCGCCTCAATTATACCACCGGTAACTATAGCATGTTTGCCGAAGTGATCTGCAAGGATATCAACCAGCTGCGATTTGTACTGCACGACAGCCTCCAGAAGATCAAAGGCATTGAACGTACGGAAACCCTTATCTCCCTGGAAGAAAGTTTTAACCGCAATGTGCAGGTCTTTGCTCCCTGAGCAGGTCCTTCTTCGGGAGCAGCCGATGATGGCGGCATGTCTCCTGGTTCGTCCCATAGCCGGCTGTTCCGGCAGTGATATGGCCGCTCCGCACAATAAATATTAATTTCGGAACACTGATTTATAATGGTATTTTTAAAAGACTATTATAAGTCCCTATTTTACCCGATATGAAGAAATGTATCATGGGCTTTTTACTGGTGGCGGCCACCGGGCTGATGACAGGCGGATGCAGCGATAAGGGTGGCGACAGCTGCTCAGAAGCAGCCATGCAGGTAACCACTATTCCGGCCATAGGTACGGTTGAACAACCGGCGCCCGGACCTAATTTCACTTTGCAGGTCAATATCACCGGCGGGTATCCCTCCGGCGGGGCATCACTGGAAGTGAAGGCCCGGACGGAAGCCGGTAATAACAGCTTCTTCTCTACGTCCACCAATGCTGTATCAGGGACCAATACCATTGCTATCACCAATACACCCACAGCCAGCAGCTGTATAGTGGACATCACCATCACTTCCAAAAGCTGTAACAGCAATAAATGGACGGGCAGCTACCGCTATTCCCGTAAATAGATCAATCAGGATTTTACCTGTAAGGCGTCCCGCAGGCCATTGCCCAGCAGGTTGAAGGCCAGCACCAGCAACATAATGGCAAATCCCGGAGCCAGCGCCAGCATGGGATTATGGGTAATAATGAAGTTATAATTCTCTTTGATCATCAGGCCCCAGCTGGGTTGGGGCGGCTGAACGCCTACACCCAGGAAACTCAGTCCCGCCTCTATCACAATAGCCGTAGCAAAATTGGCGGCCGCCACTACCATTACCGGCCCCATTACATTAGGCAGTATATGCCGGAGGATGATCCTGGGCGCAGCATAACCCAGGGCCCTGGCCGCTTCCACATATTCCATCTCCCGCACGCTCATCACCTGGCCGCGGATGATCCGCGCCACATTGACCCATAAGGTCAGGCCAATGGCAATAAACACCTGCCAGAATCCCTTTCCCAGCATCAGCGTAATGGCAAAGACCAGCAGCAGCGTAGGAATGCTCCAGATAACATTGATGCCCCACATGATCACATCATCTACCCGCCCCCGGAAATAACCGGCCAGGGCGCCCAGCAGCACCCCAATGCTCAGGGAGATCAGCAGGGTGACCAGTCCAACGCTAAGGCTTACCCGAACGCCTACCAGGAGTCGACTGAGGATATCCCGTCCGTATTTATCAGTCCCCAGGTGGAAAGTCTGTTGCACGATTGTATACCGGGTCTGGGGCAGGGGATAAGCTACACGTTCAGAAATGCCTTCGTCAATGTATTGTTCAATGAACAGGCTATCGGCACTGAGGCTATAGGAGCTGATGGGTATGAGGACAAACGCATCTTCCTGTCCGCGCAGCAACCGGCTGAAAAATGGAACGGACGCTGGCGCCTGTGCTTTGGGTAATTGCAGGAACTGCTGGGTGAAGCCAGGCTTCTGTCCGCCGATCTCTACTATCATGCGGTTGGCATCCGGCGTTCCGTCCGGCGCCAGCAGGTAGGCAAACAGGCCGGTCAGCAGGGCCAGCAGGATAATGACCATGCCCACCAGGGCCCCTTTATTGCGCCGCAGACGGCGCCAGGCTGATGGTTGGGAACAGTTGCTCATGTAGTGGATTTGGTGATGGTTCTGCCCTTCCATTCGTATTTACCAAATTTACCTAACCAGCCGGCAATGATGGTATACCCGATATGCAAGGGTTGAAAGAACGGAAAATAGCGCATCAGGCGCTGCTGTCCAAAGAAGATGGCCACAGTATGTACAAAGGGAAATTCGATCAGTAGTTTGGCCAGCAGCAGCAGGCCGAAGAAAAAGGCCCAGAGTCCTTTGAAAAATGCGGTGACGGCCAGTGCCAGGAATGCCACATTTATCAGGTATACCAGCAGCAGGACCCAGAAAATGCGTTTATCGTCATAGCTGTCGGCCTTGCTGGCCCAGCGTATCCGCTGGTTGAAGAAGGCTTTCCAGCTTTCTACCGGCGCTGTATCCACAATGGCCGATGGGCTTTTCAGGTAGAATACCCGTTCGGGATATCGGGTATAGATCTTATGCATGAGGAACATATCATCGCCGGAGGGGAGCTGGTCAATATTGGCAAAGCCGCCTACTTCCTGGAACACCTGTTTCAGGTAGGCCAGGTTGGCGCCATTGCACATGGAATGGGCTCTTTTGGATACTGCCGCAGCGGTGATGCCCTGCAGGGTGAGGAAGTCAAGCGTCTGGAACAGCGATACCAGGGAGCCTTTGGGGATGATGCGTACCGGCGCCGCAATAAAAGCTGCATTAGTACTGGCCTGGAAGGCCGCCAGGGTGCTCAGCCATTGCGGATGGAAGCGGCAGTCAGCATCGGTGGTAACGATGAGCGTGCCTGTAGCGTGATGCACACCGGCTTCAATCGCTTTCTTTTTAAAGGCCCGTGAATCGCCGGTCTGCTGCAGCCACTGTTCCAGGCTGATGGCTTTGATCCTGCCGGAGCGGTTAGCGGCGGCTTCCAGCAGGCTTGCCGTACTGTCTGTAGAATGGTCATCTACCAGGACCAGCTCCACCAGCTGCGCGGGATAATCCTGCTGTTCCAGGGAGTCCAGCAGGGCCGGGATATTTTCGGCCTCATTGCGCATGGGTATGATCACTGAGATAGCCGTGTCCGGCCTGGTGGCGGGCGGCTGGTAAACCGGCAGCTTATACCATGCCTGGTGGTAATAGTTGATCAGCACGGCATAGGCCAGCAGCAATAAAAAAAATATCAGGAGGAAAATAGGCATCCGGTCGGTTTCGTCGGGCTAAATATACAACTGTATGACTGCCCGCACAAAATGGTTGCTATGGGGCAGCAGTGGGCAACAACGGTGACTGTGTTCTGAAACCAGCATCAGGCCATACACGCAAGGCTGGTAATCCGGATCCCTGGTGGCGCCGGTTGTTACTATTGTACAGGGACTATTTTGGTTCGAACCAAAAAATGGCTTCCGCTGGATCTTCAGCCGCTTGCCGGAGAGGATGAAGGCTATGCTGTTGCTACAGTAACCCAATGATCTCCGCCGCATACTTATCCTGCAGCACCTGGTGTCCTGCTTTGATGATGGTGATGCTGCAATGTTCCTCTATATGCTTTCTGAAAAGCGCTCCACGGGAGGAGACGATGATCCGGTCAAAGCCGCCATAGAGCAGGCGTACCGGCAACTGGTGTTGCCGTACCAGGGATTTGATCCGGCCCAGCTGCGGCCTGATCTTCCGGAAGGCCATCCATCGTTGGTACAGCTCCATGCGCCGGTCCTGATCCTGGATATAATGCCGGGCAAATTTCAGGGCGCTGGGATTTACCCAGCCAAAGCGGTGGGCCAGCGTCATGATGGAAAAGAACCAGCCGGGATGTTTCATGGTATAATAAAAGAGGCGGCTGCCGATCCGGGTCTGCGTGGCCAGCCAGTACCAGAAATTCACTTTCAGTCCATCGGGCGCCAGCAGCACCAGCTTCTTTACGGTGGCCGGTGCGTATTCAGTAAGGCCCAGGGCTATCCGGCCACCCATGCTGAAACCCAGCAGGGTAAAGGGTTTGCCGGCATGGCCCAGTTCTTTGAAGATAGCTTCTATTAAAATGAAGAGATCGGCAACGGTCAGCGGCGCCTGCTCGTTCCAGACAGTATGGCCATGAAAGGGCAGGTCAATGGCCACCAGCTGGTACCGGTCCTGCAAATGAGGTTGCAGGAAATGGAAGGTATGAGCGGATTCTCCATACCCATGCAGGCAGAGTAAAAGCTCCTGTCCATTACCACCGTAGCTGTAATGGATAGTGGAATGCCGAAATATGAGGTTGGCCGATTGCATACTGTACAATCGCCAAAGCTACAATTGTTTGATCAACTGCTGTGCATGGTATTGGTCATTGGCAGTCTGATCTGCCGCAGCCTCGTAGTGCAGGTTGTCTTTCGGTCTTCAAAGGTCCCGCCAGTCATGCCACCTGGATTATTTGGTAAAAGGCAGCAGCAGGGTTTGTTCCTGGCCGTACTGCAGCTGCAGCAGGTAATGGCCGGCGGGCAGCAGGCTTCCGGGCAGCTGCAGCTGGTTGTCTCCTTTTTTAACGGATCGTTTCAGCTGTTGCCAGGCAATGCCTGAGGGGAACAGGATGGTGCAGGTGAGCTGGTAGTCCCGGGCGGCGTTCACGGAAAGGGCCAGCTGCTGCGGGGCGGCCTGCCAGTTTAGGTGCAGGACCTGGATACCGGGTTCCGGGTTTTGGATGGTCAGGTCCCGGGAGCGGATGTATTCACTGCCTTGCCGGATCAGCAGGCGGTACCGGTTATTGCCCGGTGCAGGTTGCGCATCCGTGAATGAATAGGGCGATGCAGTCAGATTTTTGTTGGCAGGGATCCTGGCAATGGTATCAAAGGCTTTGTTGTCCGTGCTGCGCAGCAGCAGGAAGCCGGCTTTAGGGTCATGCAGGCTGGCTGTCCATTGCAGCTGTACGGTCTTTGACTGCAAACTGCCCTGGAAATTGGGCAACTGAACAGGCAGTTCCGGGCCCAGTACATTTTTGGCCAGCACTTTTTCAAAGACTGCCCGGTGGCCGGCGTTGTTGAAATGGATATGGTCGCCGGCGGCAATGGCGTCAGGCACTGAGCTATCGGCAGGGTTGAAAAAGCCGTCATAGAAATTCAGGGTATGGGACGAACCAAAACGATGCAGGATAGAATCCCTGATGAGGGCCATTTTGCGTTTTACTGCGGAAGGCCGGAAGGCCTTGTCTGTCCTGGGTATGGTAGTGGTGATAAAACAGCGGTGTCCTTTGGCCGTTACGGAATCATACATGGTCTGCAGCGTGAACAGGATCTCGTCCATGCTGTAATGATCGTATCCGTTGGAAGGATAGTTGATGATCACCACGCCGTTGGCAGGCAGGGGCAGGTTGTCCAGTACGCGCAGGGCTTTGGAGATGTTAACGGCAGTATCGGGCCAGTCGCGCCCGGGCGGCGGCACATAACGGGAAGGCATACCCTTGTAAGAAGGATATCCTCCTACCGCCAGGATATAGCTGGTATCCACCAGTTTTTTTTCCACCCGGTAATAGTGGTCCAGCCTGCGTGCCCAGGAGCTGTCCAGCGGTTTGGCGCCGGTGCCACCGGCGGTGGAAGAGCCAATGATCACCAGGCGGTGCTGGGCGCTGACGCCGGCAGACAGGGCCGCCAACAAGAATAGAATAGGTATAGTCCTCATGTAATCAGGTTAATATAAAAGGGAACCAGCTTCTTGATGTGGAAAGGGAAATTGCGGTAAGCGCCTAAAAATACAATTATTCTAAATTTTTCACAGAGACCTTGACAATGCGAGGGAAAAATGTTAAGTTTGGTTAGTTGTATAAACAACTATATGCCAAACAACCAATTCAAAAGAGGCGAACTGTATAGTTTCATTACGGGTAAAGCATCCACTGCCATTGCCAGGCGGCTGCAGAAAAAATTCAATGCTGCCGGCCTGCACCTGACCATTGAGCAGTGGAGCGTATTGTATCATTTGTGGAAACAGGATGGGATCAGCCAGCAGGAACTATGTAACGCCACTTTTCGTGATAAGCCCAGCATCACCCGGTTGGTGGACAACCTGGAAAAACTGCAACTGGTGAAAAGAGTTGCCTCCGAATCCGACCGCAGGATGAACCTGATCTTTCTCACCAAACAGGCGCAGAAGCTGCAGGATGAAAGCATGGGCATTGCAGAAGAAACCCTCAACGAAGCCCTGATAGGCGTACCCCCTGACCGTATCGAGATCTGTAAGGAAGTATTGCAGATCGTTTACGACAATCTCAAGTAACGTTCTATCCACTCACGATAAAAAACCTTTAATATGAGTAGTTCCGTTCAACAGTCATCCGTTCTGAAGGGGGGCGAATGGCTGATCAGGGAAAGCTCCCCCTTTGACAGCTTCATACCCGAGGATTACAATGAGGAACAGCAGATGGTGAAGGATATGTGTACCTCATTCCTGAGTGCCGAGATCCTGCCGATCCTGGACCGGATAGATAAAATGGAACCGGGCCTCATGCCCTCCCTGGTGTTGAAAGCCGGTGAGCAGGGCCTGCTGGGCGCTTCCATCCCGGAGGAGTATGGCGGACTGGGTAAGGACTTTATCACTTCCACATTGGTCAATGAAGGCCTGGGCGGCGGTTTCTCTTTTTCCGTAGCAGTAGCTGCCCATACCGGTATCGGAACTTTGCCTATCCTGTATTTTGGTACAGAAGCACAAAAACAGCAATACATTCCCAAGCTGGCCAGCGGTGAATGGAAAGGAGCCTATGGTTTGACCGAGCCCAACAGCGGCAGTGACGCCCTGGGCGCCAAGACCACGGCCACACTGAGCGCCGATGGGAAGTATTACCTGCTCAACGGGCAGAAATGCTGGATCACTAACGGAGGCTTTGCCGATGTGTATACCGTATTTGCCAAAGTAGATGGCGATAAGTTCACCGCCTTCATCGTGGAAAGAGGCATCGAGGGCTTCACCCAGGGTGCTGAAGAACACAAGATGGGCATCAAGGGTTCGTCCACTGTACAATTGTATTTCCAGGACGCCAAAGTCCCGGTTGAAAATGTATTGGGGGAGATAGGCCGCGGCCATATCATTGCCTTCAATATTTTGAATATCGGTCGCCTCAAACTCTGCGCTGCTGCACTGGGCGGCGCCAAACTCGCGGCCGGCACTACCATCCAGTATGCCAATACCCGCGAGCAGTTCAAAACACCGATTGCCAGTTTTGGCGCTATCAAACACAAGCTGGCAGAAATGGCCATCCGGATCTGGGTGGCGGAAAGCGCTCTGTATCGCTCAGCCAAATGGATCGATGATAAAGAGCAGGAATTACTGAAGGCCGGAAAGCCTTTCAATGAAGCCCTGCTGGGCGCTGCTGAAGAATATGCCATTGAATGCGCCATGCTGAAGGTCTTTGGCAGTGAAATGCTGGACTTTATAGTGGATGAAGGCGTACAGGTGCATGGCGGTAACGGCTACAGCGATGAGTATGTGATCTCCAAAGCCTATCGCGACAGCCGGATCAACCGCATCTATGAAGGGACCAATGAGATCAACCGGTTGCTGACCGTTGACATGGTGCTGAAACGCGCCATGAAAGGGAAGCTGGACCTGATGGGCCCCGCTATGGCAGTGCAGAAAGAACTGATGAGCATTCCTGATTTTGGCAGTGGTGAGGAAGAAGCTTTCGCCAAAGAAAAGAAGCTGGTGGCTAATTTCCGGAAAGCCATCCTGATGACGGCCGGCGCTGCGGTGCAGAAATTGATGATGAAAATTGAACAGGAGCAGGAAGTGCTGATGCATATTGCTGATATGGCCATAGACGCCTTCCATGCGGAGAGCGCCCTGCTGCGGGCTATCAAGCTGGTGGAAAAGAAAGGGGAAGCCGCTGTAGGCTTTGAGCTGGATATCATGCGCACCTGGCTCTATGATGCCGCAGACCGCATCAACAAACATGGCAAGGATGCTATCAATGCATTTGCCGATGGCGATGAGCAGCGCATGATGCTGCTGGGGCTGAAGCGATTCACCAAAACAGAACCCTTCAACAGCAAGGAAGCGCGGAGAAGGATTGCAGAGCGGTTGATCAGTGATAATAAATACCCGCTGTAAGCAATTATATAAAAAAGCAAGCGCCGCTGTACCATTCTGTACAGCGGCGCTTGCTTTTTATACGCGGATTATTTCAAAAATATCAGTAGTTTCAGGGACAATCACTATTAAACCTTCCAGTATGAACGATAACAGTCGCCGCCAGTTCCTGGCCAACAGCGGTAAGCTGGCCCTTGCTTCCGGCGCCGGGGTGCTGGCCGTCCCGGAACCTGCCGCCGGCATCCGAAACAAATTCATCCACCATGTTTATTTCTGGCTGAAAGAGCCGGACAATGCGGAGCATAAGGCACGGCTGGTAGCCGGGCTGAAAAAATTATCGGCGGTGAAGACCATCCGGGAATTCCATATCGGCCAGCCTGCCAATACCAACCGGGAAGTAATTGACCGGAGCTATGCGGTTTCCTGGCTGCTGGTGTTCAGCAATGCGGCCGACCAGGAGAGCTACCAGACAGATCCGGATCATCTCCGCTTTATTGAGGAATGCTCGGCGCTCTGGAGCAAGGTGGTGGTCTACGATTCAGTGGACGTTGTATAAATACCCGCTGCCGCTTCATCCACAAACCAATGCAGTTGCCCTTCCACCGGATCAATGATCTGGGAAGGATACTGGTCCACATTGCGTTCTCCCTTCAGTACTTCAAACAGTGCTTTGGCCTTGCCTGCGCCAAAGGTCAGGAACACCACTTTATGCGCACGGTTCACAATTGGGGCCGTGAGCGTGATGCGGTACATCTGCTGTGCTTCCAGCCAGAAGGAAGTTACCCATGCTTTGGTCTCGTGAATAACGGGCGTATGCGGGAACAGGGAGAGAGTATGACCGTCATCACCCATGCCGTTCAGCACCAGGTCGAAGCTGTGGCCGGCCGGCGGGAAATATTTTTTTAGTATTTCTTCATAGACCCGGGCCGAGGCTTCGGGGTCCAGGTCTGTACGCATAACGTGTACCTGTTCCGGGACTACGGGCACATGGTTCAGCAGGTGCTCATACGTCATCTTTGCGTTGTTGCGGGCGTCATCAAAGGGAACGGCCCGCTCATCTCCCCAAAAAATATGTACCCGGGACCAGTCGATCCTGTCCCGGTAAGGCGCTTTACCCAGGAGCTCATACAATTGTTTGGGCGAATTACCGCCTGTCACCACCCAGGTGAAGGAATGGTGGTGCTTCAATCTTTGTTCTATCAGTTCCGTGATCCATTGGGCCAGGGCTTCGCTGACGGCGGCAGGATCGTTATAGATATGTACCATGTAAGCGTTGGGTTGGTTTATTCGCGATGGGGGATATTGACCCAGTTATTGCCATCCCTGGCAATAAGGGCTTCAGCATCTTCCGGTCCCCAGCTGTCGGGTGAATAGTTGGGGAAATCTACCGGCGGACGGTTCTCCCAGGTTTCCAGGATGGGCATGATCACTTTCCAGGCGGCTTCCACCTGGTCGGAGCGCATGAACAGGGTGGCATTGCCTTCCATCACATCCAGCAGCAGGGTCTCGTAGGCTTCCGGTTCATCTTCCTCGTAGGATTTATAGCTAAAGATCATGTCCACAGGATTCAAGGTCATGGACTGACCCGGGCGTTTGGCCTGGAAGCGAAGGCGGATATCCATCTCAGGCTGGATACTGATGGTAAGCCTGTTGGGCCGCCAGGACTCTGCGGATTCCGCAGGGAAGGCATAAAACGGCGCGGGACGGAACTGGATGGTAATGATGGTGGATTTCTCGTGCAGCCGTTTGCCGGTGCGTACGTAGAAAGGCACATCCTGCCAACGCCAGTTATCGATATAGAATTTGACTGCAGCAAAAGTATCGGTAGGAGAATCTTTGGAAACATTTTTCTCCTGGCGATAGCCGGCCGCCTGCTCACCCTTCATCCAGCCGGGCGCGTATTGGCCGCGTACGGCATGGGCATGCACATCTTCATGGGACATGCGGCGGATGGCGTTGAGTACGTCTACTTTCTTGTTGCGGATCTCGTTGGCGTCAAAAGACACGGGAGCTTCCATGGCAATCATGCACATGAGCTGGAGGATATGGTTCTGCACCATATCGCGCAGGGCCCCGGAACTTTCGTAATAATCGCCCCGGCCTTCCACGCCTACTGTCTCTGCAGCGGTGATCTGCACATGCTCAATATAGCTCCTGTTCCACAGGGGCTCAAAGAGGGCATTGGCGAAACGGAGGGCCAGGATATTCTGGACGGTCTCTTTACCGAGATAATGGTCAATGCGGTATATCTGCTCCTCATCAAACATGGAGGCCAGCAGGGCGTTCAGTTCATGAGCGCTCTGGAGGTCATGGCCGAAAGGCTTTTCCACTACAATGCGGGTGCATTTGGTATCGGAACAGATATTGAGCGGGCCCAGCTTGCTGGCAATGGCGGGCACTAACTGCGGGGCCACGGCCATGTAGAAGATCACATTGGGGTGTTCTCCGAATTCGGCTTCTTTTTGTTTTACGATCTCGGAGATCTGCTGGTATTCCTCTTCCTGCTCGGCATCCATCTGGAGATAGGATACGTGCTGGGAGAAATCTTCCCATTTGCTGTTCTCTTCGTCCTTACGGCGGGAGAACTGGGAAATGCCGTTCAGCAGGTGCTGGCGGTAGTCTTCGTCCTTAAAAGGCCTTCTGCCGATCCCTACAATGCCAAATTTCTCAGGCATCCAGTTATCGATGAACAGGTTGAAAAGGGCGGGAGAGAGTTTTCTATGGTTGAGATCTCCGCTGCCTCCGAAAATGAACAGTAAGGAAGCCGGTGGTCTTTTGTGATTTTGCATAATTTTCTGTTATCGGGTAATTCAGTTGGGATAAGGCGGCCCTTTACTTCCATTCTGTATGGAAGCTGCCGGGCTGGTCTTTCCGTTGGTACGTATGTGCCCCGAAATAGTCACGCTGGGCCTGCAAAAGATTGGTAGGTAGCTCAGCTGTGCGGCAGGCGTCATACCAGGCGATGGCGCTGAACAGGGCGCCGGCGGCATACTGGTGTTGGATGGCTGCTGCGGCTACTGCGCGGGTATTGGCCTCTTTCTGTTGCAGGAGCTGTGCTATCTGATCATTCAATAACAAATTTTCCAGCTGAGGGTTCTGTTGATAGATATCGGAGAACAGTTCCAGGAGGGAAGAGCGGATGATGCAACCGCCTCTCCATACCCTGACCACCTGGGGCAGGGGGATCTGCATGTCCAGTTCAACAGATGCTTTACGCAGCATGGCCAGGCCCTGGGCATAACTGACCAGGACGCCGGTGAACAGGGCATCGCGGACCTGCTCAATGAATTTTTCTTTGGGTGTATCAATGGGCAGGGCCTTGTGCTGGTACAGGGCTGCTGCTTTTACTCTTTCTTCTTTCTGGGAGGAGATATTGCGCATGGTCACGGCCATATCAATAGTGGGAATGGGCATGCCGATCTCCATGGCATCCTGCGAGGTCCATTTGCCGGTGCCTTTGGCGCCTGCTTTATCCAGGATCATATCTACCAGGCGGTTATTGCTTTTATCGTCCTGCTGGAGGAAGATATCAGCAGTGATCTCTACCAGGAAGGATTGCAGTTCTGCCTTGTTCCAGCTGTCAAATACCTGGTGCAGCTCGTCGTTGCTGAGGCCGGCGCCGCGGTGGAGCAGGTCGTAGCATTCACTGATCAGCTGCATGATGGCGTATTCAATACCATTATGGACCATTTTCACGTAGTGGCCGGCGGCGCCTTTACCGAGGTGGGCTACGCAGGGTTCTCCTTTCACTTTGGCGGCAATGGCTTCCAGCATGGGTTGTACGTGCGGATAGGCTTCCTGGTCGCCCCCCGGCATGATGCTGGGGCCGGTACGGGCGCCCTGTTCACCACCGGAAACGCCAACACCCATAAAGTGGATGCCTTTTCCGGACAGGTATTGTACCCGGCGAAGGGTATCGGTATAGTGGGAGTTCCCGCCATCAATAATAATATCGCCTTTTTCCACCAGGGGTAAGAGGCTCTCGATCACGTCATCCACGGGTTTGCCGGCAGGCACCAGCAACATGATACGCCGTGGAACGGCGAGCTGGTCGGTCATGCCTTTCAGTTCGCCGACTCCCTTTACCGTAGTGCCGGGATTGGCTGCCTGTTCAAAGGCGGTTGTTTTCTGGCTGTCTTTATCAAATCCGATGACCTTAAATCCATGATCCGCCATATTGAGCAGGAGGTTTCTCCCCATGACACCCAGGCCGACCATTCCGAAGTCGAATGTTTGTGCAGGCATGCTATAAATTAATAAGTAAGCAAAATTAGGTAAAATGATATAAGCGCGGACAACAGGGATAAAGAAAGGGCCCGTTAGGGGTATGGCCGGCGGCCGCTAATTCAGGCCACGCCTTAATAAAGGTTTAATATTCTTTTCTCCTGAACTATGATTAAAAGGGATTATCTTTGCGGAGTAATTTGAGCGATTGAGCATTTAGTAAGTGAACGATATAGTCTGCTACGCACTTCTGCTATTAGTTAGTTAAGTCTTCTTTTACTCTGCCTTCCCTCAGATCCATTATTAATTTAATCAGTCATTTGTATGAACATTTATGTTTCTAATTTGAGCTACAACGTCACCGACGAGGATTTGAACGATTTCTTTGCCGAGTATGGAGAAGTTTCCTCCGCCAAAGTAATCATGGATAAATTCACCAACAGAAGCCGCGGCTTCGGTTTTGTGGAAATGTCTGACGACGAAGCGGCTCATAAAGCTATCAAAGAACTGGATGGCGGCATCGTGGAAGGAAGGGCTATCAAAGTAACTGAAGCTCGTCCCCGTGAAGATCGTCCCAGCAATGGTGGTGGTGGTGAAAGGCGTTCTTTCTCCCGCAGCAACAACCGTTATTAATCCGATTGTTTCTACGATAGTAAGTCCTGCCTTCGGGCAGGGCTTTTTTTATGAGAATCCTCCCCGGCATCATCTCCCCGTCTGAGGCGCTTCTGCCAACCACTTGACCAACAGGTAATCTTTTACCGGTTGCCCTCCGGGTTTAACCAAAAATTTACCTGTTCCATCCCCTTGCTGGTCAATTCCTGGTCCGGTTCTGTTTATTTTGCAACCTCATTCACCCATTCATAAGTTTTTCCTGTATGAAACCTACTGGTTCTGCCGCCATTGGATTTATTTTCGTGACCCTGCTCATTGACGTGACAGGGTTTGGTATCGTGATGCCCGTAATGCCCAGGCTTATTATGGAACTGGGCCATACGGACCTCAGCGCCGCTTCCCGATACGGAGGCTGGATGCTGTTTGCTTACGCCATTATGCAATTCCTGTTTGCCCCGCTGCTGGGCAACCTGAGCGACCGGTACGGCCGCCGGCCCGTACTGCTGTTCTCCTTATTCGGTTTTGGGATCGACTATCTTTTCCTGGCCTTTGCGCCCAGCCTGTTCTGGTTGTTTGTTGGCCGCGTGATTGCCGGTATCACCGGCGCCAGCTTTACTACCGCCACTGCCTATATAGCGGATATCAGTACCCCGGACAAAAGAGCCCAGAACTTTGGTATTGTTGGCGCTGCTTTTGGTATCGGTTTTATCCTGGGTCCCACCATCGGCGGGCTCCTGGGTAGTTTTGGTTTGCGCGTGCCTTTCCTGGTGGCCGCCGGGCTGACCCTGCTCAACTGGCTCTATGGTTTCTTTGTCCTGCCGGAATCCCTCGGCAAGGGGAACAGGCGTCCATTCCGGTGGAAGAGGGCCAACCCTGTTGGTTCTTTGTTGCACCTGAAAAAATACCCGGCCATTACAGGCCTGGTGGTCTCACTGATCCTGCTGTATATAGGTTCCCATGCCGTACAGACCACCTGGAGTTTTTATGGTATGGAAAAATTCAACTGGCATGAAAAAGAGATCGGCATCTCCCTGGGTGTGGTGGGCTTGATGGTAGGCCTGGTTCAGGGCATACTGATCCGCAAGACCATCCCGCTGCTGGGTATGGAAAAAAGCGTCTATACCGGGTTCTTCCTGTATGCCATCGGTATGTTCCTTTTTGGCATTGCTTTCAGCGGCTGGCAGATGTATGCTTTCACAGTGGTGTACTGCCTGGGTGGTATTGCCGGTCCTGCTTTGCAGGGTATTATCAGCAGCCAGGTGCCGGCTAACGAGCAGGGCGAACTGCAGGGTGGGCTGACCAGCCTGATGAGTTTCACTGCTGTCATAGGTCCGCCCATCATGACCAGCCTGTTTGCCTACTTCACCGGAAAGACAGCGCCCGTGCATTTGCCCGGCGCACCGTTCCTGCTGGGTGGCGCCCTGATGCTGGTCAGCGCCTGGGTGGCCTACCGCAGCCTGCACAATAAAAAACAACTGGCTCCCGGCCAGCTTACCTGATATAGCGCTCAAAGAATTCCCAGGTACGCAGGAGCTGATCAATACGCTGGCGGTTATCGCCACTACGGGTCAGTTCATGCGTGCCATTGGGATGGCGCACGTACTCCACCGGTCTGTCCAGCACTTTTAAACTCCTGTACAGCATCTCACTTTGCACAAAGCCGGTACGCCGGTCGTTATCGCCATGGAAGATGATATAAGGTGTGGTGATGTTCTGTACATAATTGATGGGAGATTCCCTTTGCAATACAGTCTTTACTTTGGGGTCCCAGGGATAGCCGCCAAAATAATTGGGCACCAGCCGCCAGGCATTGCCTTCTCCAAAGAAAGTGGGCAGGTCATACACGCCGCGCTGGGAGCAGGCTGCCTTGAAGCGATGGTCGTGTGCAATGATCCAGGCCACCAGGTAACCGGCATAAGAGCCGCCGGTGACCAGTAGTTTAGACGTATCCGCCCAGCCCTGGGCCACGGCCTTGTCAAGCGCTGTCAGTACATCACTGCTGGGACCTGCGCCCCAGTCGTTGATATTGGACCGCAGGAACTGTTCGCCGTAGCCGCCACTGCCGCGGGGGTTACAATATACCACGCCATACCCTTTACTGCTGTAGAACTGGTACTCATGCCACATGCTGCTTTCGCCGGGTCCCCACATGGCCGAAGGGCCGCCATGGATCTCCAGTACCAGCGGATATTTGTTGCCGGGTTCATAATTGGCGGGCTTCATGACCCAGTATTCAATGGGTTGTCCTTTTTTATTGATGAAGCTGAATTTCTCGGGCATGGATAAGCGCTTTTTGCTGACCCATTCCTGGTTGAGCTGGCTCAGCTGCCTGGGTTTGCCGGCGCTGGCATCAGCCACAAATACTTCATAGGGGTTGCTGACGGCTGTCTGCACATAGGCCAGGGTATTGCCTTCCAGGGCAAAACTGCTGATACCGGTGCTGCTGTCAGTGAGCCGCTGCACCTGTTTGCTGCTGATATCGGCACGGTACAGGGGAACGCCGCCATTGCTCTGGGCGGTGAAATAGAGGTATTGTTCGTCCTGGCTCCAGGTCAGGTTGCCTTTGGACCGGTCAAAGGGTAGCAACGTATAAGCAGCGCCGGCCTTGTCCATTGGCAACAGGGCCAGCTGCTGAACACTGACAAAGGAAGTGGTGCCTACCAGGAAGGCCAGCCATTTGCCGGAAGGCGAAAGCCGGGGAGAACCAAAGACCTTTCCTTTTTCGCCCAATAATTTCTTTAATTGGCTGCCATCAGCGGCTACGCTGTAGATAGCGCTTTCCAGGTTTCGGTCCGGGTGAGTGCTGCTGTCGGCAGCACCGGCCAGCAGGATGCTGGACCCGTCAGGACTGAAGGCGGCGCTGTTGAAGCGGGCAAAGCCTTTTGTAATGGCCACCGGAGTGGCGCCGGGCCGGGCATCTACCAGGAAGATATGGGAGAAGCTGAGACCACTATTGATAGTCATTTCATCCTGGAACTGTAGCTTGTTGAGGACGGTTGCTTTTTTGTCGCGCACATTGTTCTCCAGGTAGGCCCGTACCTGCTCCATATTGCCATCCGGATCGGCTTTGGCTGCGGTGGCCTGGAGGTACTGGTTATTGGCAAAGCCGGGTTTCTCCAGTGACCAGGCCGGCACGCCTTTATTGGGATTGAGCAGAGAGTCTTTGAGCAGGTCATTAAAAGGGATGCCTGCAGTGAACAGCAGTTTTTTACCATCGGGGCTCCAGGATGGACTGCTGGCGCCATATTTAAAACTGGTGAGCTGTATGGCTTCGCCCCCATTCATGCCCAGCAGGAAAAGCTGTGGCTTACCGCCGGCTGCCCGTACAAAGGCCAGTTGTTTACCGTCGGGACTCCAGGTGGGCTGGGAAGCATTTTCTTTGCTGGTCAATGGGCGGGCAGGGCTGCTGCCATCGGTGGGCGCTATCCAGAGCTGGCCCTGGTAGGTATAGTCCAGCTTGCTATCGCCGTCAGGTTCTATACTGGTGACTACAAAGACAAGGTTGGCGCCATCAGGACTAAGGGTGATGCTGCTGGCAGATCGGATCTTCAGCAGGTCGGTGACCCTGACCGGTTCCGTGCCCTGCTGTGCCTGTATTGTATAGCAAAGCAGCAACAGGATCAGGGTGATCCAGCTTGATTTTCTCATAATGCGTTCAGGTTTTGTAAATGAATATACAAATTCAATGCAAACCGGGAAAGCGGTGCAGGATGAACGGTCAGCTTTCTATAATTTTAGGGGACTAAATTGATGATATGAGCAAGCTGGTTAAAGAATTCAATGATTACCGGACTAAGATGAATGAGGTGATCCTCAGCAAGAACAACCTGGTGATGAAGCGCCTGTGGAACCTGGATACCAATACGTACGAGCCGGGCGCCCTGGATGCAAAGACAAAGGAGATGCTGGGACTGGTAGCCAGCATGGTGCTGCGTTGCGATGATTGCATCAAATACCACCTCGGGGCCTGCCATGAAGAAGGGCTTACCACCGAGGAGGTATATGAAGTATTTGCAGTAGCCAATATCGTGGGCGGAACTATCGTTGTCCCGCACACGAGAAGGGCTGCGGAATATTGGGAAGAGCTGGTCAGAACGGCTAAATAGCTTTAGCGCAGGTCCATTCCCGGTTTATTCAGCAATATTTTTTCTATCCGGTCCAGCACTTCGGGGGTCAGTATTTTGATGACCTCCAGTGCTTTCAGGTTTTCCAGGAGCTGTTCCTTTTTGGTAGCGCCCAGGATAGCCGTGGTCACGTTGGGGTTACGGATGGTCCAGGCTATAGCCAGGGAGGCGAGGGAAACACCCAGTTCATTGGCGAGCTCGGTGAGTTTCCTGGCTTTCTGGATCTTTTCGTCCTGCAGCCATCTTTCCTTGAGCCAGTCCATACCGTCATTGGCGAGACGGGAACCTTCCGGGATACCGTTATTGTATTTGCCGGTCAGGAAGCCGGTGGCCAGTGGACTCCAGATGGTGGTGCCCAGTCCTACATTCCTGTATACGGGAGCATAATCATGTTCTACTTTGAAGCGCTCGAACATATTGTATTGCGGCTGCTCCATGGTAGGGGGGATCAGGTTGTACTGACGGGCTACGCGATGGGCTTCCATGATCTCGGCTGCGCTCCACTGGCTGGTGCCCCAGTACAGGACCTTACCCTGCTGGATGAGGTTGTGCATGGTCCATACCACTTCTTCAATGGGTACGTTGGGATCGGGGCGGTGGCAATAATAGAGATCGAGGTAATCCATCTGTAAACGTTCCAGCGCTTCGTGGCAGGCTTCCACCAGGTGTTTGCGGCTGAGGCCGGTCTGGTTGGGTTTGTTCTGCTTATCGCGCCAGCCAAAATAGGCTTTGGAGGATATGATATAGGAGCTGCGATCCCAGTTCTTTTGCTTCAGGATGCGGCCCATCATTTTTTCACTTTCTCCCAGTGCATATACTTCCGCGTTGTCGAAGAAATTAATACCCTGGTCATAGGCGAGGCTCATGAGTGCATCTGCATGGCTGTCATCCATCTGCTGGTGAAAGGTGACCCAGCTGCCAAAAGACAAGACGCTTAATTCAAGTCCGGAGCGTCCTAATCTGCGATATTCCATAGTATGGTCAAATTTAGTTTTTGAAATTACACATATTGAGGCATAACTGTTTGACAGTTAGGAAAGATAACGATGGGATGACGTTTGAGGGCCTCAGGGCAGACTGTCCTTGGGCATGGGCAGCTGGCCGGAGTTGCCGTACAGCTCATACCAGGAGAGATCCTGTTTGGCGCGCATACCTTTCTGGGAAAAAGTAATGGTGCCATCCGCTTTATTGATGCGGGAGGGCTTATCAGTGGAGAACTCCTGCTTATTGCGGTCCCACCAGAGTTCTGGTGTGCGCAGGGTGTCATGGTTCTTGATATTGATGACTACCACACTGTCCCGCAGCAGCACTTTACCCTGGTAGTCGAAATATTTTGCGTAGTGGGCGTCCATGATGGTCTCTATCCGGAGAGAATCATCAAAGAAATCCACGTGCAGGGTTTTGGGAAATTCAATGTAGGGGGAGTCCACCTGCTGGCGGATCATATAGGGGGCCCGGAGCCGGGCCTTGGTTTTGCCATCCTGGCTGAGGAAGCTTTCTACTTTGACGCCTTCTTCAACAGCCACTCTTTTTTTGAAGAGGGCGTCCACTTCCTGCTGGGTATTCTCACAGGCGCTCAGAACAAAAAGGCAGCCTGTGAATAGGGCTGCCCTTGAAATAAGATATAATGACCAGTTGCCTTGCATGTCTTAGTCGTACTTACGTTTCAGGAACCAGATATCGGTCAGGGAAAAACCGACACCCAGGCGAAAATAGTTCTCGCGGATGGGGTTGTCGTTGTTGCCGCGCTGACCATACTCGGCGGTGATATTAATGACCGAGAACTGGTTGGTATAAGCGGGCTTACGCATTGGCAGGGCCACACCGAGTGACATACCCCATTTTTTGAGCTCTTTTTCGTTGACAAAGATATAATCCTGTCCGAAATTAAAGCCAGCCCGATAGCCAACATTTGTCCAATAAGTTTTTCCACCGCTGGGGGCCAGCATACCACCTATGCGAAGTTCCCAGCTATCGTCCACCAGGTCTTTCTGATCGTAGAACCGGTAGTCAGACCATTTCTGCATCACATAATCCACACCTATCAGGAATTTGCCGGGTTTGTTCAGGATCAGGCCGGCGCCATAGGAGGCGGGGTATTTGATCTTGCCGTCAATATCCTGTCGGGAGGCGTTATCAATGGTGTCAATACCGCCGTTGGCATTGTATTCAAAGGTATGCACCCTGTAATCTTCTTTGGCGTTGAAGTTTTGCTCCAGGTTACCATATACGCCCATCTGCAGGAAAGTGCTTTTGTTCAGCTTGGCTACATACTGAAGCCCGGCATTGAACAGGAAGCCGCCATAGCTGGTCCTGCGCTGGTGATTGGATTTATAATAGAAGGTAGAAGTGTCTACCAGCGTGGTCTTGGTGCTGTAATCCTTACTGCCGAAGGTATAGCCGACATTGATGCCGGCTGTAAAGTTCCGGGCGATGCGGAAACCCGTACCCACGTGGGCCTGGTAGGTACCGCCGGATCCTTCATACAAGGTATTCACGTCAAGGGTATCGGTAAAGCCGGGCCGGTACAGGGAGTCCTGGTCGGTGATCTTGTAATTGATCCGGGTGATAGGACGCAGCCCCAGGTTTATGCCCCAGCCGCCATTCTTTTTGATGGGAAAGGCCAGCTGTACATAAGAGATATTCGGGCTGTACGAGTTGAATTTCCTGACGGGATCTGTGGCTTTCAGCGTGCGGGTGTTCCACTCCACGCCGATGTCCAGGATGGTGGACTGCAAACGACCATAGGAGGCCGGATTGACGAAATTGATGGAAGTCTGGTCAAAGTACGCAGCCGATACGCCCCCGATCCCGCGGGTGGCCATATTCTGGGTGGGTACCAGGTCGCCCAATCCGTAACGGGAATAAGGCGAATTTTCCGTTTGTGCCTGAGCCACAGTGAGTGAACAGCTCCAAACAATTCCTAATAGCCTGATTTTCTTATACATGGTTATGTTCGCAGATAGCATAAAGCCCTTTATAGATTAAATTAGGGTCTGCAAATATCTTGTTTTTCAAATGATAGACAAAATAGGGTGCATCACCCCCGGTTAAGAGGACGTTAAAGTTCCCATATTTTTCGTCATATAAATCAATCATTCCGTCGATTTCTTTGGCCATTCCAAGGATAACGCCACTTAAAATGTTGGTTTTGGTGTCATAACCAAAGAGGGGGAAGTTCCAGTCCTTCTCTACCAGGGGCAGTTTGGCCGTAAAAGCCTGAAGCGATTTAAAACGCATCTCCATGCCCGGGGAAATATTGCCGCCGATGAGCTGGTGCCCCTTATTAATAAAATTATAGGTAATGGCTGTGCCCAGCCCAATGACCAGGTTATTGGCCGAGGGGAAGAGATGAATAGCGGCAGCGGCCATGGCCAGCCGGTCCGCGCCAATTTCATGGGGTTTGCCCACGGGTGTGGTGAAAGGCAGCCTTGACTGGTGGCTGAGCTTGTGGAAACGGGTGGCCCCGGCCAGCAGGGTTTCCGCCCCGGGATTATGTTGGATCACGGAAGACAGGATAGACTGCTGGGGCTGGTACTTCTCCAGCAGCTGCCGGATGGTCTCATCATGGTCATTGTCCAGGACCAGCACCTCCTTTAGGTCCGACCCTTCAAATACAGCGCACTTGAGGCGGGTGTTGCCAAAGTCAAAACAAAGTGTGATGGGGGTCAAAGTTGTATGGGATTGAGTGAAAATTAGGTAGTGGTCAGCTATCCATATCCAGGTCGAAGGCGGAGAGATTGCGGAAATGCCCGTTGAGCTTGACTTTCTCCTTCAGTTGTTCCATCTCCAGCAGCATGGGCAATACTTTCTGCAGGTGACGGCGGATATATTCCTGGCGCTGCAGTTCCTGTAGCAGGCCCAGCACCTCGTATTCTTCTTCCAGGGACAGACCGGCATGGTGGGCCACATCATAGGCGCGCAGTTCCTCATCGGTTTTCCGGAAATCCTTACTGATATTGAGAAGCCGGTGAAGCTCTTTTACGCCAGCCACTACTTTCTGCATCAGCTCCCGGTCGCTGACCTGCTCCACGTTGCCGGGGTAATTCACAATGGCGCCACCGTATAACTTTTCTGGTATAGAGCGGATCACTTCCAGTACCCTGAACACTTTCAGTCCCTGTGTTTTGATGTCCATCTCGCCATTGTCATAGGTCTGCACAATATCCGTCAGCTCTACCAGTGTACCCATATCCTGCATCCGGTTGTTCACTACGGTAAGGATACCGAAGGGTTTACCGCTTTCCCTGCATTCAGTGATGAGCTGCTTATAGCGTGGTTCAAACACATGCAGGTGCAGTTTTTCTCCCGGATATATAACCACCCCCAGGGGGAATATGGGAATGAAATTAGTCATGCTTACTCCTCATTTCTGCTGCAATCTAATACTTTTTAAGTTGGGCCCTAAAACCCTATTTTTGCCGGGCCTGGTACCTTATATCAAACAAACCACAACATGGAACCAATCAGTGCAGTGATCATTACAAAAAATGAAGAGCGGAATATCCGCCGCTGCATCCATTCCCTGAAGTCTGTAGCGGACGAGATCATTGTGGTGGATGATCATTCCACTGATAACACACCCGCCATCTGCCGGGAAGAAGGCGTGAAGCTGATCCAGCAGTCCTGGCTGGGTTTTGGTCAGCAGAAAAATGTGGGTAATGATGCGGCTGCGCATAATTATATTTTGTCCATGGATGCCGATGAGGCGCTGGACCCCGTCCTGACAGAAGCCATCCGGCAGGCAAAGGCAACCGGGCTGAAAGGCGTTTACCAGGTATCCAGGCTCAGCAGTTATTATGGCAGATTCATCCGTCATGGAGATGAGAATCCTGACCGGAAGATCCGTTTATTCAATCGCCATACTGTACGCTGGGGGCAGCAGCGGGTCCATGAAACGCTGGATATGCCCGCAGGTACGCCCGTTACCCTGCTGAAAGGCTGGTTGCTGCATTATCCCTATTACCGCTTCAGCGAGCATCACCGTAAGCTGGACAGCTATACCAGCCTGACAGCGCTGGATTATTTTGAGCGTGGTAAAAAAGCCCCGGTCTACAAGATCCTGTTCAGTCCCTGGTGGACCTTTATGCAATCTTATTTTTTCAAGCTGGGTCTGCTGGATGGCATGCATGGTTTTGTACTGGCCGTCATGCGGGCCCATGCCAGCTTCTCGCGTTATGTAAAACTCTGGGACCTGCACAACGCGGCTAAAAAAACAACCAACGATCCAACGTGAAACCGTTGCCCCGCAATATTATTATCAGCCGGACGGACAGTATCGGCGACGTAGTGCTTACGCTGCCGGTGGCTGCTGTCCTGAAAGCGCATTTCCCGGATTGCCGGATCGGCTTCCTGGGCAAGGCCTATACCAGGCCCGTGATAGAAGCCTGTACATACGTGGATACTTTCATTGATGTGGACAGCTTTCTCAAAGAGGAGGTATTGATGGCTGGTGAAAGACCCGATGCCATCATTCATGTGTTCCCGCTGCCTGCCATTGCCAGAAGAGCCAGGCAGCTGGGTATTCCTTTACGGATTGGCACTACCAACCGCCTGTATCACTGGTTCACCTGCAACCGGCTGGTGAAGCTGAGCCGGAAGAAGTCGGACCTGCATGAGGCCCAGCTTAACCTGGTGCTGCTGCGCCCCTTTGGTATAGACAAGCAATATAGTTTACCCGAGCTGGGAGTGCTGACAGGCCTGGAGAAAACGGTACCGCTGCCGGCAGCACTTCAGCAGCTGTTGCGCCCGGACCGGTATAACCTGGTATTGCATCCCAAATCGCAGGGCAGCGCCCGGGAATGGCCTATGGAACATTATGCGGCCCTGGTGCGACTGCTGGACCCTGCCAGGTACAATATCTTTGTTTCCGGTACCGCCAAAGAAGGGGCTTTGTTGCAACCACTTTTGCAGGAGCTGGGAACAGCCGTGACCGATATTACCGGTCAGATGGACCTTTACCAGTTCATGGCCTTTATCCGTGCGGCCGATGGCCTGCTGGCCTGCAGCACCGGTCCCCTGCACCTGGCAGCGGCCATGGGGAAAGATGCTTTTGGCATTTACCCGCCTGTACGGCCTATCCATCCCGGGCGGTGGGCGCCCATTGGTTCGTCCATAAAGGTCTTTGTTGCGGACCAGCCCTGCGAGAACTGTGGGAACAAAGGGGCCGAATGCCATTGCATGCGGGCCATCAGTCCCGAAGCTGTGCAGGAGGCCATCGACCAACAACAACTGAAAAAAGAATCATGAAAATAACCGGGTTTACTATCATCAGGAATGCGGTGCTCAACGATTATCCCATTGTAGAGGCTATTACCTCTATACTTCCGGTGGTGGATGACATGATCGTGCTGGTAGGGAAAAGTGAGGACAGTACCGAAGCGCTGATCCGCAGTATTCCTTCCGATAAGATCCGCATCCATCATTCTGTCTGGGATCCTTCGGTGATAAAAGGCGGGGAGATCCTGGCCATAGAAACCAACAAAGCATTTGACCTGGTGCCGGCGGATAGCGACTGGGCCTTTTATATCCAGGGTGATGAGGTGGTGCATGAGCAGTACCACGCCAGCATCCGGGCTACTGCAGAAAAATATTTAACTGATCAGCGGGTGGAAGGCCTGCTCTTCAACTATACCCATTTCTACGGCACCTATGATTATGTGGGCGACAGCCGTCGCTGGTACCACAAAGAGATCCGGCTGGTCCGCAATGATAAGACCATCCGATCTTATTTGGACGCGCAGGGTTTCCGCAAAGCAGGGGAAAAGTTGCGGGTGAAACCCGTGGACGCCCATATCTATCATTATGGCTGGGTAAAAAGCCCCGCACAGATGCTGCAGAAGCAGAAGAATGTGGTGCCGCTCTGGTCTGATACCGAGCAGCTCAAAGCCCTGCATGCTATGGAGGTATTTGATTATTCGGATTTTGATTCCCTGGAAAAATTCAAAGGCACCCATCCTAATGTGATGCAGTCGCGGGTTGCCGGCAGCCAGTGGAAGCTGGACTTTGACCTTTCCAGAAAGCAGTTCAATTTGAAAGAGCGTCTCCTGTACTGGTTTGAGAAAAAGACAGGCATACGCCTGTTTGCCTATAAAAATTATAAGCTGATCTGAGCTGGTGAACAACTGGTCTGTCATATTGGAACGCATGCTTACCGGCGACCGAAAGGCGCTGGCGCGTGGCATTTCCTGGATAGAGAATGAAGGACCAGGTTACCAGGAGCTGCTGGCTGCGCTGCCTCCCGACAGTGCAGCAAAGATCATTGGCATCACCGGTCCGCCGGGCGCCGGAAAGAGTACGCTGGTGGACGCCCTCATCAAAGTGATGGTCACACAGGGAAAGCGGGTGGGCGTTTTGTGCGTAGACCCCTCATCCCCTTTTAACCTGGGCGCCCTGCTGGGCGACCGCATCCGCATGTCCGAATGGTATGACCACCCGGCAGTCTTCATCCGCTCGCTGGCCACGCGTGGCGCATTGGGTGGGCTGCATCCCCGCATCATTGAGATCACGGAATGGATGAAAGCGGCCGGCTTTGATTATATACTTGTAGAAACGGTAGGCGTTGGGCAAAGTGAAGTGGAGATCGTTGGCCTGGCGGATGTAACAGCGGTGGTAGTGGTGCCGGAAGCAGGGGATGAAGTGCAGACCATGAAGGCTGGCCTGATGGAGATCGCAGATATCTTTATCGTCAACAAGGCCGATCGGCCGGATGCAGACCGTTTTGTAAAGAACCTGCGGCTCATGCTGGCGCCGGCTTTTTCCACGCACCAGCAGGAAGTGCCTGTGGTCAAGACCATAGCTTCACAGCAAACCGGGGTAACGGAATTGTTTGAGCAGCTGCAGAAGTTGTTATTGCAGGCTGGGCATGGTTCGCAGAAAGCCTGGCTGCTGGCGGAACGTGCTTACCACCTGGTACAGCAGTACCGGATGAAGGATATCCGGAAAGAAGAGTTGAAAGAAAAAATAGCGCAGGCCCTGCAGGGAAATGACTTTAACCTGTACCGGTTTGTACAGGAGATCATGAATAATTAAGCTTCGGAGTTTTTATAGTTGTTCCTGTACCAGTAATAACTGATAGCCCCCAGGATAACAATAGGTGTAAAAGCCAGGTAAACAATACCGGTGTTCAATGCCTTAGCTGGCTTTTCGCCCAGCTGGGCGGCTGTTTTGGTACAGATAGAACATCCCTGCGCATTGGCGGCTATGGAAAGCAGGGAGAACGCTACTGCAAGCAGGAACAAACGGCACTTTTGCATAACTATTGTTGGATGAAGTGCAAAGATAAGGCGGATTTTGGACGAGCCAATAGGAGAAGGATTAAAGAATGGGAAGAGGTTGTTAATGAGCGGGTTGGAGCTGTGGTTCGATGGGGCTGTTACAGGGATTGGGTTTAGTGGAGGGCTTTGGCCCGGGGATATTGAGTGGTGCAGGTGCCATTTATACAGGAGAATTTATGAAGGATAACCCTGTTCCGGTCAAACACGATCAGCTTTCCCTTGTTCAGGCTGGTAATGCTTTTTGCATGTCGCATTGCATCCCGTTTGTTGTCTGCGATCAGGATGAACTTATTTTTGCCGAAATGAATAATATTGGAGTCCGTTTCCCTGCGCAATAACCAGGCTTTTCCTAATTTGATCAGTTCAAAGCTGGGTACTTCTTTTTTGGTTGAATGGTTCTTTTTCATAACAGATGATTTATTGCATAAGCTGTATAATTCTTTCTGCTGCCTTCAGGAAGATAGCTGCCTGTTTTTCAGTAAATCTCTTTTTTTGATACCTGATTGCAGGAACCCAGGTGTTAACAAGCTTCCATTCCTTTGGAACTGTATTCTCCAGAATAATATTTACCATGCTTATTTCACTCAGTCCTTCAAAATTATGACTCTTTAATTCAGGCAGGGTTACAGAAAACCTTATTTCAGCGGATCTATTGACGTTAGTCAATTCGGAGACAAGCTCAGCTTTTGTTTCCGGAAAACCGTATTCAAATTGCAGATGCAGACAGATCCTATACTTCAGCGCCAGCTCCACCGCATACCCTGCAATATATACGGCTGCCAGGAAGCGTCGCTTGTCCGCCAGGACCCGGGCATCCTTCATTCTATGCGTGATCAGGTATGTTAATGTTTTCAATGGGATCATGGCGATAGCAACAGCGCAGCAAAAATACCATACTGCATTTATCCGGCACCGTTATTACCCCATGATTTACCTGTGATTTTTCCCGGAATTATATGGGCAAAAAAATACCCCTTCCGCTATTGCAGAAGGGGGTTTGTTTTTGGCTATACGTTCCCTTGACTAAATCTCTTTCTTTTCTTTTTTGAAAACAGTCCAGCCTGTTGTACCGGAAGATTTCAAAACAACGGTCTGAGTGCTATTCTGTATAGTGAGGTAATAGTTTGTTTCACTATCAGCAGCCATTTCAAACAGGTCGGTGATCCAATAATCGGCATAATATTTTTTCAGGTCTGCCTGCAGGTTCAGGGGCAGCTGTCCGGAAACAATATTCCTGGTTACTGCCAGCAGGTGTCCATCCTGAGCGTAGAAGGCGAACATAACCTGTTCGTTTATACGAAAGGTAGCTTTGGCGAAGGTTTTGCTGTTTTCCCAGTTCACTTCACTGGCGCCTGCAAACTCTTTCTGGAAGGCGCTGCTGATCTTTTCATTGACAATGTCTTTGTTGGTGTTGGCGAAGGTAGCGCTGATGCCCATCAGCATGACCAGGGCGGCTACGAGGAAATTCTTTTTCATGTTTAATGATTTTATAGTGATGTTGTTTTTGCTTTGCGTTCGATCGTTTGCGCGTACAGTAAATAAGACGCAGGACTTTTTAAAATGTTACAACTTCTTTTTGAGCGTACTGGTATTTAACAATTACTTCCTTTTGTACAGCTCTTTTACCGCTCGAACCAAAATCTACAGCAAGATAGGGCCGCGCAACCCCCTCTGCCAAGGGTGTTTCGGCGAAGGGGCCTCGTTTTACCGGTGAAACCGGGACTATGCGGGGTGGGTTGTCTCTGTAAGTTGATCCGACATAAAAAAAGCCCGGTGGTAACACCGGGCTTCAATTTTATCAGCAGGCTATTTACGCGTTGGAAGCGCTCATAGACTTGGCGTGTTTCTTTCTTTCTTCTTCGTCCAGCATTACTTTACGCATGCGGATGAAGTTGGGGGTAACCTCAATGCACTCGTCGAACTGGATGTATTCCATGCATTCTTCAAGGGTCATCAGGGTCTTGGGCGCAATGCGGGTAGCATCGTCACTGCCGCTGGCACGGTGGTTGGTGAGCTTCTTACCTTCGGTAGCATTCACTACCAGGTCGCCCGGTTTGATATGTTCGGCAATGATCTGGCCGGCATATACATCTTCACCCGGATCAACAAAGAAGGTACCACGGTCCTGCAGTTTGTCGATGGAATAGCCGGTAGTCTTTTCGGTGTTCTTAGAGAGCAGAACGCCGTTGTTCCTTCCGGGGATGGGTCCTTTCCAGGGTTTGTATTCACTGAAACGGTGGGCCATCACAGCTTCTCCGGTGGTAGCGGTCAGCATCTGTGTGCGCAGACCGATCAGGCCACGGGAAGGGATATCAAACTCCAGGTGCTGCATTTCACCTTTGGTTTCCATAATGAGCATCTCTCCTTTACGGCGGGATACCAGGTCAATCACTTTGGATGCAAATTCCTGCGGCACATCCACCACCAGGGTTTCGTAGGGCTCACATTTCTTGCCATCCACCTCTTTCACAATTACCTGGGGCTGGCCAACGGTCAGCTCATATCCTTCGCGACGCATGGTCTCGATCAGGATACCAAGGTGCAGGATACCACGGCCGTATACAATCAGGCTATCGCCATCGGGGCTGTCAACTACTTTGAGGGCCAGGTTCTTCTCTGTCTCTTTCATGAGACGGTCCCGGATATGGCGGCTGGTAACAAACTTACCGTCCTTACCATAGAAGGGGGAGTTATTTACAGAGAAGAGCATGTTCATGGTGGGTTCGTCCACGCTGATCACGGGCAGCGCCTCGGGGTTTTCAGCATCGGCAATGGTATCACCGATATTGAAATCTTCCAGGCCTACTACAGCGCAAAGGTCGCCGGCCACTACTTCTGTTACTTTTTTCTTGCCCATGCCTTCAAATACATAAAGCTCACGCACCCTTGATTTCTTAATGGTGCCATCGGCCTGCATGAGGGCAATGGGTTGGTTTTCTTTGATAGAACCACGGGTAACCTTACCTACGGCGATACGGCCAAGGAAGGAGGAGTAGTCCAGTGAGGTGATCTGCATCTGCAGGGGACCTTCACTTATCTGGGGAGGAGGAACAAATTTCAGGATACCATCCAGCAGGGGATCAATGCCCTCCACCTGGGTCAGGGAATCATTGAACCAGCCGTTCTTGCCCGAACCGTAGAAGGTAGGGAAGTTCAGCTGCTCTTCGGTGGCGTCCAGGTTGAAGAACAGTTCAAAAACGGCATCATGTACTTCATCAGGGCGGCAGTTGGGTTTGTCCACTTTATTGATGATCACGATGGGTTTCAGGTTCAGCTGCAGGGCTTTCTGGAGTACAAAGCGGGTCTGGGGCATGGGTCCTTCAAAAGCATCCACCAGGAGGCAGACGCCATCGGCCATTTTCAGTACACGCTCTACCTCACCACCAAAGTCGGCGTGACCCGGTGTATCAATAACGTTGATCTTAACGTCTTTATAGGTAACGGCGGCGTTCTTGCTGAAGATCGTGATGCCACGTTCCCTTTCCAGGTCATTGCTGTCCATGATCAGTTCACCTGTTTCCTGGTTATCACGAAAAACCTTCGTGGCGTGCAGGATCTTATCTACAAGGGTGGTTTTCCCGTGGTCTACGTGGGCGATGATCGCGATATTTCTTATTTGCATATGTATAAAAAAGAAGCCGCAAAGGTACGTCAATTCAACGGGTCGGCAAGGATGTTCCACAAACTTTATATTTTGATAAACTAGCCCCGGAAAAGACCAACCGATAATTTTAGTATTGATCTGTTTATCAGTAACTTATGCATATCAGAAGAGTTTACGGAGGAGCCAGAGAAGGGCGCTCCCCACAATACTGACGAGTATCATAGTAGTTAAAGGGAAGTAAAATCGGCAATTTTCCCTTTCTATCCGGATATCACCGGGCAGCCGGCCGATCCAGTGGAGCTTATCGTGGAAAAAGTAAATGATCCCTCCGGCCAGCACCAGGCAGGCCCCGATCAATAACAGGTATTTTCCGGTTTCAGCATTCATGGAATGAGTAAAAAACAGGTTAATTTCACCCAAAATTAGTACATGCGCAAACGCAAATGGTTATTCATTGTCCCGCTTGTGCTCCTGATCGTTTACCTGCTGGGCCCCAAACCGGCGCAACCGCATTATTCCACCCAGATGCCGGCCGTTCCTGCTGATCCTGCACAACTGCAGCAATACGTGACTGCCCATGAGGCCGCCCATCACCTGAAACCGGATAACGAAGCCCGCATTGTCTGGGCCAATGATTCGCTCCGTCAGCCTACCGAGGTAGCCATTGTATACCTCCATGGCTTTTCTGCTTCCCAGGAAGAGGGCGATCCCGTTCACAAGGATATCGCCCGCCGCTTTGGCGCCAACCTGTACCTGTCCCGCCTCTCGGAACATGGACTGGATACCACGGATAATATGCTGCACCTCACGGCCGACAGCTACTGGGAATCTGCCAAGGAAGCCCTGGCCATTGGCCGGCAGCTGGGGCGTAAGGTGATCCTGATGGGCACTTCCACCGGGGGCACCCTGGCGCTCAAACTGGCGGCCGATTATCCCGATGTGTATGCACTGGTCCTGCTTTCGCCCAATATTGCCATCAATGACGGCAATGCCTGGCTGCTCAATAATCCCTGGGGATTGCAGATAGCAAGGCTGGTAAAAGGATCCGATTACCTGCACTCCACCCAGGATACCCGTGACGTATATAAACAGTACTGGACGCCCAGATACAGGCTGGAAGCGGCCGTCAGCCTGCAGGAGCTGCTGGAGACGGCCATGACCGATGCCACTTTTGCCAAAGTAAAACAACCAACCCTCACCCTGTATTATTTTAAGGACCAGGTTCACCAGGACAGTGTGGTGAAAGTATCCGCCATCCTGGACATGGTGAAAGCCCTGGGCTCCCCGGCCAGCCAGAATATTGCCATGGCCATTCCCGGCGCCGGCAATCATGTGATAGGCTCCTGGATCAAATCCCATGATATTGAAGGGGTAGAAGCGGCCATCAATGGCTTTATGACAGAAACACTGGGCCTCAGCCCTCAATAGTTTCAGCTGCAATAGTTTCATTTCCCCTGCAATTGTTTCTTCCGTAATTTGCCGGAACTAAACAGCTCCTCATATGATCCGTTCATGTATAGCCGGCATCGGGATGTATGTGCCCCAACAGGTAGTCAGCAACCAGGACCTCACAAAGTATATGGATACCAACGATGAGTGGATCCAGGAACGTACGGGTATCAAAGAAAGGCGCTACGCACACCGTACAGAAGAAACCACCACCACCATGGGTGTGGAAGCGGCGCGCATTGCTATTGAAAGAGCAGGCATCACCCCACAGGATATAGATTTTATTGTATTTGCCACCCTTAGCCCCGATTATTATTTTCCGGGCTGTGGTGTACTGGTGCAGCGCGCCATGAAGATGAAGGAGATAGGCGCCCTGGATGTCCGCAACCAGTGCAGCGGTTTTATTTATGCCCTCAGTGTGGCGGATCAGTTCATCCGCAGCGGGATGTATAAAAATGTCCTGGTCATTGGCAGTGAAAAGCATTCTTTCGGGCTCGACTTCAGTACCCGTGGCCGCAATGTGAGCGTGATCTTTGGCGATGGCGCCGGCGCCGTAGTGCTGCAGCCCACGGAAGAAGAGGGTCGCGGCCTGCTCAGCACCCACCTGCACAGTGATGGCGAGAGCGCAGAGATCCTGGCCATGTACAATCCCGGCACACATGCCAACCACTGGATGGACCAGACCCTGGCGGATTTCAATGATGCGGAAATTGGGGAGATGTTCATGAGCCATGCCATGATCGACAATGCCCAGAATTTTCCCTTTATGGATGGACCGTCCGTATTCAAAAAGGCAGTGGTCAAATTCCCTGAAGTGATCCAGGAGGCCCTGGATAAAAATGGCTATCAGCCGGCCGATCTGCAACTGCTGATCCCGCACCAGGCCAACCTGCGTATTGCCCAGTTTGTACAGCAGAAATTACAGCTGCGGGACGATCAGGTCTTTAATAATATTCAACGCTACGGCAATACTACAGCGGCTTCTGTGCCTATCGCCCTTTGCGAGGCATGGCAGGAAGGCCGGGTAAAAAAAGGCGATCTTGTCTGCCTGGCGGCATTTGGCAGTGGCTTTACCTGGGCCAGCGCCCTGCTCAGGTGGTAAGGCTATGCTTCTTTTCCGGAAAGCAGCCGGCTGATCATCTCCTGTGAACGCACCCGCGGTTCCTCATCTGTTACCGGTATATTCTCCAGCTCAGGGCTGATCCATACGGCCTGGGTATTGTCCTTCCATTGCCCCTCCACCAGGGTAAGCATGGTGGCTTTCAGTGCCGGGTCCAGGATGGGGAAGCAAACTTCTATCCGGCGGTAAATGTTCCGGTTCATCCAGTCAGCCGATCCCATGTATAATTCCGGGTCCCCGTTGTTGGTAAAAATAAAGATCCGGCCATGCTCCAGGTAGCGGTCCACCATCCTTTTGATGCGGATGTTCTCACTGAGTCCCGGTATGCCCGGCCGGCAGCAGCAGATGCTGCGCACCAGCAGTTCCACGGGTACACCGGCTGCGGAAGCCTCGTACAGTTTATTGATGAGTACCCTTTCTTCCAGGTTATTGAGCTTGATCCGGATGCCGGCGGGTAATCCCTGGCGGGCGTTTGCGATCTCCCGGTCCATGAGCTGCAGGAACCTTTCCTGCAGGTTGAACTGTGCTATTAACAGTTCAGAGAAAGGGAGAGAAGGGCCCGGCTGGGGTTTCTTTCGTTGCGACAGGAACCGGAAAAGCTGCTCCAGTTCCAGCAACAGGGAGCTGCGGGAAGTGAACAGCAGGTGATCTGTATAGAACCGGGCGGTACTTTCGTTCATGTTGCCGGTGGACAGCAGCCCGTAATAATTGGTTCGTCCCAAATGTATTTTCTTTACCAGGGCTACTTTCGCATGTACCTTGAGGGTAGGGATGCTGTAGATCAGCTGCACGCCGGCGGCTTTGAGCAGTTTGGCCCAGCGGACATTATTGGCCTCATCAAAGCGGGCTTTCAATTCCACAAAGACCACCACTTTTTTGCCATTGCGTGCGGCGCTGATCAGCGCATGCGCAATCTTTGAATCACTGGCAATACGGTATACCGTGATGTAGATCTCTTCCACCCAGGGATCAATGGCTGCTTCATTGAAAAAGCGCAGCACCGTATGGTAGGATTGATAGGGTGGATGCAGCAGCAGGTCGCGCTGCCCGATCTCATCCAGCAGGGAGCTACCGGCTACTGTATGCGTGCTGACAGGCCAGTGCGGGTATAACAGAGCAGGATCATTGATAGGCAGGGTGGACAGGTCTTTCAGGTTATGGTAGGGGCCGCCTTCCATATTGTTGGCATTGGACAGGGACAGGAGGCTGGTGATAGACTCCAGGACAGGCGCCGGCAATTGGGCGTCATAGAGGAAGCGGGTGGCAAAGCCCAGGTCGCGGCGGGCAATCTGTTTCTCGATCTTCTCTGCCAGATCGCCTTCATATTCATCGGCAATGCCCAGGTCTCCATCACGGGTAACCTTGAAACTGTACAGCTGCTGTATGTTGTATTGTGGCATCACCCCTGCCAGGTTATCCCGGATGATATCGTCCAGGAACAGGATGTATAACCGCCCTCCGGCACGGATGCTATGGAAACGCGGCAGCTGGTCGGAGGGAATGGCGACAATCAGCAAAGTATCCGCATGCTGCGCATCGCTGACCGAAACCAGGAAATACAGTTTATTGTTCTCCGGGAAGAACCGGATGTTGGGATCAGCCAGGTGAACAGGTTGCAGGAAGGCCAGCACCTGGTTGTAAAAATAGTCTGTGGCTGCGGTGCGGATAATTTCGGGTATAGGCTGGTTATAGACCAGGCTGATACCATGCTGTTCCGACAGCTGCGGGAGAATAGCGGCCAGGGTAGCGCCGAACAATTCCTGCTGCCGGTGGATCACTGCACTAACGGCTGGTACGCTGACAGTAGCAAAAGTATCCTCCTGCCGGCTGCGCTGCTTTTTCTTCCCCAGTTTTTCAAGGGCCATGAGGGCAGGCACCCGGACACGATAAAACTCATCCAGGTTGGACGACCAGATAGACAGGAACCGGATCCTTTCCATTAGCGGGACTTCCTGCCTCCCGGCTTCCTGCAGCACCCGTTCATTAAAGGAAAGCCAGCTCAGGTCCCGGTTGAAATAAGGTGGGGAAGAAATTCCTGCCTGATCCGGTAGCTGGTTTTGTCCTGCTTGCTGCTCCATAAGATGACATTAGTATAGTCAAATCTACTGCGCAATGTTATATCTGGGAACCGCAGCCGGTATTAATTTTAGTTATTTCTATTTTTGCCGAATTTTGCGGCGCATGACCAGAAAGATCATTTATTTAATCAACCCGATTTCCGGCACCCGCGGAAAAGGAAATCTGACAGCACTGGTAACTAAACGCACTGCAGAAGTGGGGATCCCTTTTGAGATCCTGCCTACCGAAGCCAGTGGCGATTACCGGTTCCTGCAACAGCGGATAGCGGAAGAAGGTATTACAGATATTGTTATCTGTGGCGGTGATGGTTCTGTGAACCAGGTGGTGCATTCCCTGGCCGGCTGCCCGGTCAATTTTGGGATTGTGCCCATGGGCTCCGGAAACGGGCTGGCTTTTGCGGCAGGTATTCCCAAGGCCAGCGCAAAAGCACTGGAGATTGTTTTTACCGGTAAGCCTGTGCTGATAGATGGATTCATGGTGAATGAGCAGTTTGCCTGTATGCTTTGCGGCCTGGGCTTTGATGCGCAGGTGGCGCATGAGTTTGCGGTACAGCCCAAACGGGGACTGGCCACCTATGCTTCGCTGACCACCCGTAATTTTTTCTCGGCCCGGTCCTATCCCTTCCTGGTCAATGCCAATAAGATCGCTTTTAATACCGAAGCTTTTTTCATCAGTATCGCCAACAGCAATCAATTCGGGAATAATTTCACCATAGCTCCCAAGGCTGATCTGTCGGACGGTTTGCTGGATGTAGTGATCGTTAAGAAAATTGCCAAACCGCTCCTGTTGCTGAACGTTATGAGGCAGGTATTGGCCGGCAAGCTGAAGCGGATCGAAAACTCCCTGCGTTCACCGGTCATTTATTTCCAGACGCAGGAACTGACCATTTCCAATACGGATCATGCGCCCCTGCATATTGATGGGGAGCCCAGGGACAGCATCCCCCAGCTGGATATTAAAGTACTGCCCAAACATTTCAGGCTTATTCACCCTGCTTAGCAACGACTTTTCCGGCGGGCGACAGGAGTTGCCGGAAATGATGGAACAGCCGGCGGTTCTGCTCGCTGTCCAGTGCTTCGGCAATATCCTGTCTTTCTCTTTTGGAAAGATGGAAATTGAGGGTGGCGCGGGCTTCTTCTTTTTTGGGGATATACTGGAAAGAAAGGCGTTGCAGTTTGCCATCCATCAGCTCCTGTGAAAGGCTCAGTTGTTCGCCTTGGTTATATTCCTGCATTTTATACCAGTTATACTGCAGCAGTAGCATGGGTTTAGTAGCAATATCCGTGATGGCTTCGGATTCAAACGGATGTTCCCAGCCGCCTGCTTTGCGGTCGCGGATCTGGATCAGTACTACGCCGCTGGTATTTTCCCGTATCCATTCTTCAAACACCTGCAGAAAGCGGGTGGCTGTTTCCTGGCCGTAATTATCGCGCAGTCCTGCATCCATCACATCTATCACGGGTTTGGTGGGCAGCCATACATTGGGCAGCACATAGGGGAAAGTTGCATTCATGCGGAGAGCGGTGAGTACACGCAGATTCAGGGGATCCTGCCGGTGGAACAGGGCCTGGTAGTCCAGGGCGTCGGGTTCGGTATCACCCTCCTGGCTGGTATCGTACACAGGGCGCATGAGGTGACTGACAGGCTGGGTGCTGATGATCATCTTGCGGCCGTCGCGGGTGATCACTGAGTTGAACAGCATGAGTGGTATGCGTGCATACTGCTCATCCTCCACCAGGTCTTTGAGGCGGATATTCAGCAGGCCGCGGGTATTGCTGTTCAGCTTTTCCTCAAAAGCATAACCACGGTCCTTGATGTATTGATAATTGCCCACGCTGAATTTCTGTGCGGGTGAGGCCAGGTCGCGCGCCACAAAAGAAGTGAAGAGCGAGTTGAGCAGGTCGCCGGAAATATCTTCCACATATTGTTTATCCTGGAGCCGGATCGGTTTGCCCTTGTCCTTTTCGGCCGACAGTTGCCGGAAGTAAGCGGCGCCCAGCATGCCGCCGGAAGCGCCGGTGATCAGGAAGGTCTTGTTCATTAGCTGGCCCTGGCAGAGGCTGTCCAGTCGCTGCAGCACATTCATCGTGAACGTGGCGCTGCGGTTGCCGCCGCCGCTGGTATTAATAAGGAAGAGAACGGGTTTACTTTCCGGTTGTTTTTTCTTCCAGCGTTCCAGGATGGAAACCATCACCTGTTTATCCCGTTCAATTTTTTCCGGTGTACAAAGCGCCATGATGGAATCCTGGCTGTATACCGGTCGTTCCTGTTTATTGGTATAATTAAGACCGTAGGCTTTATTGCTGGGGTCAATAACATTGTAGAGGTACAGGAGGTTCAGGACAAAGAAAAGCAGCACCATGGCGGGGATGCTCCAGCTTTGCAGGAAATAGGAGAAAGCGCCGGAGACCGCTATCAGGATAGCGAAGAACAAGGTAATGCCGGCCGCAGCAGGGGCCTGGAACAGGGGATTGTCCAGCCAGAAGCCCATTACGATCAGCACAATGAACGCCACAAAAATGGACAGCACAGCAGAGAAGTGGTGCCTGCTGAAGATCGTTTCAATGAACTCCCGGCTGTAATGCGATACATCGCGCACTTTTTTGACGCTGAACAGGGAATTGAGGTACCATTCCACTTTTACCAGCCGGCTATCGGACACTCTTGTCTGCCCTTTTTTGAACTGGGCTTTAAAAAGCTGGGGGTTGCTGATCACGGGAGTGAGGCGCCGGATAATGGTTTTATCGGCCCGGAAAAAATATAGCAGGCTGATGGCGATCACCAGGATCAGTCCGGCCAGGAAGCCCAGGATCAGCAGCAGCACCTGGCCGCCGCTCATCAATTCCTTTTCGCTGGCGAAGCCGGCCATTTTGACCAGGTAGAAAACCACAAAGATCAGCGGTATAACGGCATTGTTGATGCAGTATTTAAGAAAGGGTCTGGAAGTGGTGGCCAGGAAACGGAAATGCCTGCTGAACAAAATGAAGGTGGTGATATTCCAGCTCATGATGAAAATGCCGATGGTAGCGCCTACCAGGGCGGTGCTGAGGGCATTGACATTACCGAGGTATTCGGGCGCCAGGTAGAGCGAGTCGGCGCCAAAGCTTTTCATGAAGCTGCCGTTGAGGGTGCTGAACAGGACAAACCAGAAGATCAGCAGCGCCTGAAACTTTTTGAGATGCAGTAAACACAACTGCACCGGGAATGAGCAATATAGTCCTTTGAGAAATGGAGTCATCGGTAAAAGCGAGGCCGGAGGTTACCGGTCTTTTACGCCAATTTACACTAAAACGCCACAGCAGCGGAAGAATTATGCCCGGGGAAATAATGGTTTGCCCGGCAGCAGGTACAGCATTGCTGTCATACTTAACAGGAGCAGCATACCAACCACCTGGTGCAGCTGGGCTATCCACTCAAACAGGCCCCATTTGTTGGGGACAATACCGGGTGCGGCAAGCAGGGAAAAAATCCCCAGCAGGACCTGGAGGCTGATCAGCAGGATAGGGTAGAGCCTGGCTTTCCGGAAAGTATTGCTGATGGCGGTTGCCTTGTAACATTTGACGGCATACACAATGGTCAGCGCCAGCAGGAGGTAAGCCAGGCCCCGGTGTATAAAATGGATAGTGATCCTGTTCTCGATAAAATTGATCAGGGTGGGACTATGGCCCAGCATGACTTCCGGCACCCAGCTGCCATTAATGGTAGGCCAGGTTGGTGCGGTGATAGCGGCTTTATGACCAGCCATGAGGGCGCCAAAGATCAGCTGTACCAGCAGAATAGCACTGATCCAGCCGGTCCATTTGCGGAGAGGATAATTTTTTATTTTTTCTGTGACCGGCACCCGTAGCTGCAGGGCGAACCAGAAGGCATAACAGATCAGGAGCAGGGCAAATATAAAGTGCATGGCCAGCCGGGTGGGCTTTACATACACGGCATCGCCGGTGAGGCCGCTGGCCACCATGATCCAGCCGATGGCGCCCTGGAAGGCGCCGAACAGGAAAAGGATCAGGAGCGGATTGATCATTTCCTTTTTCAGGTAACTTTTAACAAGCAGGTATACAAAGCCTACTACGAAGACCACACCAATGAGCCGGGCCCAGAAGCGGTGGAACCATTCCCAGAAAAAGATGAATTTGAAATCGGCGAGATTGAATTCTGTATTGAGGAGCTGGAACTGCGGCGTTTGCTGGTATTTGTTGAATTCTTCCAGCCATTGCTGTTCGTTGAGCGGAGGCAGGGCGCCCGTTATTACATTCCATTCAGTGATGGAAAGGCCGGAACCGGTCAGGCGGGTGATACCGCCGAGTACTACCTGGATCAGTAACATGCCAACACCTATCAGGATCCAGTTGGCTACGGCGCGATCGCCACGCTGCTGCAACGACATTGTATTCATAGCGGGGGCAAAGGTAGTATTTCTCTCAGCAACACCGCCAGTCCCATCAAAAACACAAACCAGCCAAACCCTTTTTTAAGGGAGGCGCCGGAGATCTTGTCGGACAGGGCGGAGCCGATAAAAATGCCGCCCACGGCGATAGCGGAAAAAGAAAGCAGCAGGGTCCAGTTGAGGGTGTGCAAAGCGGCTGTACTGAAGAAGCCAAAGAGGGAGCTGAAGGTCATGATGGTCAGCGAAGAGCCAACGGCGGTTTTCATCGCTACCTTACCAAAAAGCACCAGGGCCGGGATGATGAGGAAGCCGCCGCCTGCGCCCAGCAGACCGGTCACCATGCCCACGCCGATGCCCTGCAGCAGCAGCGGCAGCATATTGCGTCCTTCCGCTTCACTGCCCACCACCTGCATGGAAGGTCTCTTGCCGGAGCGGATCATGGAAGCGGAAGTCACCAGCATAAGGCAGGCAAACAGCACCATCAGGAAGCGTCCACGGGTAATGACCATGGAACCGATCGTGATAATATGTTCCGGTATAACGGGCAGCAGGAAATGCCTGGTAATAAAGACAGATAACATGGATGCGCCGCCAAACACAAAGACCACCGGGAATTCGATCTGTCCCTTGCGGTAAGCCCGTACTGAGCCCACCAGGCTGCAGCTGCCCACCACAAACAGGGAATAGGTGGTGGCCATTACCGGGTCCACATCCATCAGGTATACCAGTACGGGCACGGTAATAATGGACCCCCCGCCGCCTACAAGACCGAGCGAGATGCCAATTAATACGGCAATGATATAACCAATTACTTCCATGGAAAACGGTGCAAAGGAAAGGAAAGTTTGGGAGAAGCCGCTTACCGCTTAAAAACTTGCTGCAATTGGCTACCTGTCTGCGGGTCCATTGGTTCGTCCAAAAGTTTTTAAAAGCCCTGACCTGTGGGTAAAATTCTCCTGTAAGAAAGGAAAGGTCCCTTATTTTTGAGTCAAACTTGTAGCGTAGTGCTGAAGAACTTTCACCAGGACGAATTGATTGAAGCGGGATGCGATGAAGCCGGTCGCGGTTGCCTCGCCGGTCCCGTAGCGGCTGCCGCCGTCATTCTTCCCCGTGATTTCTACCATCCCCTGCTCAATGACTCCAAACAAGTGACAGAAGAGCACCGCTACGAACTCCGCCCCTTCATAGAAGCCAATGCCCTCAGTTTCGCTGTAGCCATGGTGGACCATGAAGAGATTGATAGCATCAATATCCTCAAGGCTTCCTTTAAAGCCATGCACCTGGCAGTGGACAAACTGGTCACGGCGCCCCAGTTGCTGCTCATTGACGGTAACCGCTTCATACCGTATAAACAACTCCGGCATGAATGTATTATCAAAGGGGACGGGATCTATGCATCCATTGCAGCCGCCAGCATCCTGGCCAAGACCTACCGGGATGATTACATGAAGGAGCTGCACAACAATTTTCCCCATTACTGTTGGGACAGCAACAAGGGCTACGGAACGGTGGCCCATCGCCGGGCCATTGCCACCCACGGCCTCAGCCCCTTCCACCGTAAGTCCTTCCAGTGTCTGCCTTCGCAGCTGGAACTTGAATTGTAAGCATAAAGGGCTATCTTGAAAATAAAATTGCTGTTCACATGCGATCCTTATTTTCATTGTTACTCCTCGTCAGCTTTTCTGCTGCTGCCCAATCCCTGCCTCAAATGTATTTCAGTGATTCCGGCGTAATCGCCAGGCCCATCGCCAAAGACCCCAAGTTGCTTTACTTCAAAGGGCAGTACCTGATGTATTATTCTGTTCCCGGTCGCGACAACCAGCAATGGAGCATCGGCATTGCCGCCAGCCAGGATCTTACCAACTGGAAAAAAGTGGGCGTTATCCAGCCCGCCGCCGATTACGAAAAGAATGGCCTCTGCGCTCCCGGCGCTATCCTCAAGGATGGGAAAGTGCAGCTGTTCTACCAGACCTATGGTAATGGTCGCAAGGATGCTATCTGCCATGCCTGGTCTGAAGACGGCATCAACTTCACCCGCAACCCCACCAATCCCATCTTCCATCCCACCGGCAACTGGACCTGTGGCCGGGCCATTGATGCAGAAGTCGTGGAATTTAAGAACCGATATTTCTTATACTTCGCTACCAGGGATACTGCATTCAAAGTACAGATGCAGGGTGTTGCTGCTACCGCTTCCACCAGGACCAGCTTTAACAGGGATGAATGGACGCAGTTGGTGGATAGTTCCATCCTGAAGCCCGAACTGCCCTGGGAAAAACAATGTATAGAAGCCGCTACCTGCATTCAGAAAGGAAAATACCTCTACATGTTCTATGCCGGTGGTTACAATAATGAGCCGCAGCAGATTGGGCTGGCCAGGAGTAAAGATGGGATCCGGTGGGATAGAGTGACCACGGCGCCCTTCCTGCCCAGTGGCGCGCCTGGTGAATGGAATGAAAGTGAATCCGGGCATCCGGATATTTTTAAAGCTAAGGATGGCAAACATTATCTCTTCTTCCAGGGCAATAAGGACAAGGGAAGATCCTGGTACCTGTCCAGGATTGAAGTCAGCTACAATGGCCAGTGGAAGATAGTGCCGTAGGGATTATCATTTTTATAACATTTTCCGGGACCGGTCCCATTAAACTCCGCTTCCTGTATTGCGTCTGATTAATAACGGCTCTTATTACTAACGCAAAAATTAAAAACCATGAAAGCGAGTTTTATTCTTACCGTAGCACTTCTTATCGGAGTAGGTATCAGCAGCGTGAATGCTCAGTCTGTTCGTGATAAATCCGCTCATCAGCGTGCAAGGATACACGAAGGTGTTAAGAAGGGAGACCTGACCAAAGCAGAAGCGCATCGCCTGAACCGCGACCAGCATAAGATCCACCAGAAGGCCAGGCAATACAAATGCAATGATGGCCGCCTCAGCCGCCGTGAGCGCAAGGAACTGAAAAAGGACCAGCGCATGGCCAGCCACAGGATCTATCATTATAAGAACAACGGCCGGCCCCGTTCTTAATACGCACCCTATAAGGTTAGTATAAATGGTAAAGCCCCCGCAGTCTGCGGGGGCTTTTTTATGAAAGACATTTTGGGACGAACCAGGGGCTGCGCTTCCTGATGCCGGCAGGATGTTACAAGAGGTCCGGGAAAAAGGATTCTTTCCTTTCCTTCCATTCGGAGCGCAGCAGGCTGAAATAAGCGGAGTCCCTTCGGCGGCCGTGCTGCATCAGCATATGGCTGCGCAATACGCCTTCGGGTATCAGCCCTACTTTCAGCAGGGCTGCTTTGGCCCGCTCATTCAGGCTATCTGTCTTGACTTCCACCCGCTCCATTTTCATCACTTCAAAGGCATAGCTGAGCAGGGCGAATTTGGCATGCCGGTTAACACCCATGCCCCGGTAGTCCGGGCCCAGCCAGCTCCAGCCGATCTCTATCCGTTGATCATAAAAAGAAATATTGCCGAAGCTGGTGCTGCCGCATACCTGGCGGGTATCCCGGTCAATGATGGTAAAGGGCATGCGTTTGTGCTGCGCTCTTTCCTGCAGTGCCTGGTACACCCAGTTTTGCAGGGCATGCGGATCGCTGAGGTCTTTGACAAAATAGGTCCAGGTGTCTTTGGCTGCTGCCAGGGGAAGGAACTGGTCATAGTCTTCCGGCTCCAGTAAACGCAGGATCACGCGGGGCGTTTCGAAAGTGCAGGAGGCAGGGAAGAACTGTTCGTATGCTGAAATGGTCTCGGTCATATTATTGATGGGGTTTACTGCTGAATGAATTCTCCGGCGCCCTGCCTGGTGACTACCGGCTCATCGCCGGTGCAGTCCACAATGGTGGAGGGTGTCATGCCGCCGATACCCCCGTCAATGACCAGGTCAACCAGCTTGCCGAATTTCTGGTGCATGAGCTCAGGGTCGGTATATTCCTCTACCATTTCACCGGGAAGGGAAGCGCTGAGGATGGGGTGACCCAGTTCCTGGATAATAGCGCGTGCAATCAGGTTGTCGGGGATCCGCAGGCCGATGGTATCCTTGCGGCTCTTGAGGATCCTGGGCACTTCCTTGCTGGCCGGCAGGATAAAGGTATAGGGGCCGGGCAGGTAACTTTTCAGCAGGCGGTAGAGCGGGGTGGAAATGCTTTTGGTGTACTGGCTCAGATCGCTGAGGTCGGAACAGATGAACGAGAGGTTCGCCTTCTGGGGATCAATATTCTTGATCCTGCAGATCCGCTCCACGGCTTTGTGCTGGAAGATATCACAGCCCAGGCCATAGATAGTATCGGTAGGGTAGATAATGACCCCGCCCTTTGACAGGGAGGCAACGGCCGACCGGATATTCCGGGGCTGTGGATTTTCTGGATGGATGGGCAGCAACATACGGTTAACCAATTTGCGTGTAAAATTGCCAAGAACTACTGTAATAACCAAGCCATAACTATATTCCGGCAGGGCCTGAACGAAGAAGATGAAATTAACATTAAATTTGCGCAAAATTCTCCTCATGCGTTTACAACCTGTTGACCGGGTAGATTCCATCAGCGGCTCTGCGTTTCAGGAGCGTTATTACTCGCCTATGAAGCCGGTGGTGATCACCAACCTGGCTAAAGAATGGCCGGCTTTTGAAAAATGGAACTGGGAATATTTTAAGCAGGTAGTGGGCGACAAGCGGGTTGCGCTCTACAATAACGTAAAGAGTGACGCCTATACGCCTATCAATACGGCTGATGATTACAAGACCTTTGGTGAATATATTGATATGATCAGCCAGGGACCTGCCGGATGGCGGATCTTCCTCTTTAATATTTTTGACCATGCCCCGGAACTGGCGGAGGATTTTACCTGGCCCGAGCATATCATGAAAGGCTTTGTTAAAAAATTCCCGATGCTGTTCACAGGTGGGGCCAGCAGCATTACCCATATGCATTTTGATATTGACCTGTCACATATTCTCCACACCCAGTTTTCCGGCAGGAAGAAGGTCCTGTTATTCCCCTATGAGGAACAACACAAGCTCTACCGTAAACCATTTGAAGTGCTGAGCATGGCCGACTTCTCCAACTATTACCTGGAGAGCGGGAAACTGGATTACCAGCAGTACCCGGCGGTAAAGCTGGCGCAGGGATATGAAGTGGTGCTGAACCATGGGGATACCCTGTTCATGCCTGCCGGCTACTGGCACCATATGGAGTACCTGGACAGCGGCTTTGCCATGAGCCTGCGGGCCCTGCAAAACTCTGTAGGCGGTAAGCTGAAAGGCGCCTGGAACCTGTTTGGCATGCGGGGAATAGACACACTGATGAAAAGGACCGCCCCCAGGTGGTGGTATGATTATAAACGCGAAAAAGTATTTAAAGCAGCCGGTAAAGAAATGCTGCTCATGGAAAGTAGGTAGTGTTGAAGGTTAAACAGCGTTCAGTGTCAGATAATTGATCAAATTATAGTACCTGATCTCTTGCTTCTTAAAAAATCTTACAAAAAATATTGATTTTTAAGAAAACAGTGATTACTTTTACCCTGCTTATGCGCTGAACCATAACCCTCACCGACAAAGCACCCCCTATACTATCCAATCTCCTCATCTCCAACCGCATCCAATTTCCCTTATTTCAAGCAGGATTCCAATGAACTCGTGATCATAGTATCCAACCCTTGTAAATAAAATCACTTACCTCAACTGTTGAAACTACCCCCGATGGCCAAGGTCATTGATGGCAATTTGCTATCTGGCCAAGCCTCCCGCTGTTAATGCTGAATGGTGTTGACAGTCCAAAGCCGGAGCTTCCTATGACAGCTTCGAACATCCTATGCCATGCAGCAAGGCTGCATGCTCTCTTCCCCGCAGGAAGAATCCAATACACTTAATGGGAACTTATATAGACTTGACAATAGTAAACACAACATATTGCTAAACTTCTTTCTTTTTGTGGTTTCAGAGGTAAGCACATGCCGGCGATTTCCATCGCTGGCTTTTTTTTGCATTATAAATAACCAACAGAAAGTAGTCCGAAGATGTCCGGTTACCAGATGAAATAAAAAGTCCCGTCAGTAACGGGACTTTGTTTTATAAAAAATGATTTGATTCCGATCAGGCAATGGACCATGTTTCCCTGCCACGAAGCAGCTTGTCGAGATCGCCGGGACCTTTGGTCCGGATCACTTCTTCAATCTGCAGGTCCATCATTTCTTCATAACAGGGGCGGTCTGTTTCATAGAACACGCCGAAAGGCCTGGGCAGATGACCTTCCACGCGGGGATCGTCAAACATACGCACCAGGATCTGGGCTTTGTAGAAATCAGCTTCATCATGGATCCAGCAGTCGTCTGCAGAGAACTGTTCCCCTAATTCCACTACTGCAGGACGGAATCCATCCAGCCGGATGCCTTTGTTGCGCTGGGCGCCAAAGACCAGGGGTTTGCCCTGTTCCAGGAAAAGGGTATTGTCAGGTTTGGTAGCTTTCTCCGTGAAAGGCTCAAAAGCCCCGTCATTGAAGATATTACAGTTCTGGTAGATCTCCAGGAAGGAAGCGCCTTTATGCTTATGGCTGCGGACCAGGGCCTCCTGCAGGTGCTTGGGGTCACGGTCCATACTGCGTGCAATAAAAGTAGCGTCTGCACCCATGGCCAGGGCCAGGGGATTGAAAGGATGGTCCAGGCTGCCGAAAGGAGTTGATTTTGTCACTTTCTGCGCTTCTGAGGTGGGGGAATACTGTCCTTTGGTCAGGCCGTAGATCTGGTTATTGAACAACATGATGTTCACATCAAAATTACGGCGCAGCAGGTGGATGGTATGGTTGCCGCCAATACTCAGGCCGTCGCCATCACCGGTAACGATCCAGACGCTCAGCTCCGGGCGGGCGGCTTTAAGGCCGCTGGCAATGGCCGTGGCCCGGCCGTGGATCGAGTGCATCCCATAGGTATTCATATAATAAGGGAAACGGCTGCTGCAGCCGATCCCGGAAATGATGGCAATATTCTCTCTCGGAACGCCCAATCCCGGCATGATCTTCTGCACCTGCGCGAGGATGGAATAATCTCCACAACCGGGGCACCAGCGTACTTCCTGGTCGGTGGAAAAATCCTTCGCGGTGAGCGTTGGGGTAATTACTTCACTCATACAAACTATAAATTCCTGCAAATTTACGGCATTGCCAGAATTACAAGCATAATAACGATCCGCAGCCTAAAGAGTTCCTGAATTGGAAAATTAACCGCAAACCGGGTGGCAGGGCCTAAAAACGAACAGTCCCGGAATACTCCAGGACTGTTCAAGAACTTTGTACGAAACCTAAACCAACAGAGCGGGGTCATCAATAGGTACAAATTTTACTGTCGTTTCGTAGGATCATGGATAAAGCGGGCATTGGATTTTCTTAATCGTTCACTGAAAGATGCAGGCAATGGTCACTCAGAGATATTGGATTTCTTAAAAGGAACTGGCTTTTCAAAAAGAACTCGGATTTAAACTGGTTTTTCGCTTGGATATTGGTGCCTTGTATCAATCAATCAACACTACAAACATAAAATCAAACGGCCCTGGAGGCAAGAGCATATTTGCTTTATTTTAAGATTTCATGAATTACCAGCCCTTGCGTAAAACTACTTAGCAGTTAACTCGTACAACTACTTTTTTGTAGCAATTGTGCTCATAACCAAGCACATTTATACTTAAATTGAGTGTATAACCACCAATTAAAAGCCTGTCATATGAGCTTTCAACAGCAAACAGTCCTTATCACCGGCGGGAGCCGCGGCATCGGAAAGGCCATTGCCCTCCGCCTGGCCGCCGAAGGCGCCAATATTGCCATTGTAGGTAAAACTGCCGAACCACATCCCAAACTGGAGGGCACAATCTTTACCGCCGCCGAGGAGATCAGCCAGGCCGGCGCCAGCGATGTATTGCCTTTGCAGGGAGATATCCGTTATGAAGAGAGTATCCAGCAGGTAGTGGAAGCTACGGTACAGCGCTTTGGCAGGATAGATGTCCTGGTCAACAATGCCAGCGCTATCAGCCTGACGGCTACGGAAGACACGGAGTTCAAGCGATGGGGGCTGATGCACGAGATCAATGTTCGCGGTACCTTCTTTATGAGCAGGGCCTGTATCCCGCACCTGAAGCAGGCGGCCAATCCCCATATTCTCAATCTTTCCCCGCCCATCAACCTGGACCCCAAATGGTTTTCCCGCCACCTGGCCTATACCATGAGCAAATACGGGATGAGTATGGTTGTGCTGGGGCTGGCGGAAGAGCTGCGGCCGCACCGGATAGCCGCCAACGCACTCTGGCCAAAGACCACTATTGCCACGGCAGCCGTGCAGAACCTGCTGGGCGGCGACCAGCTGATACAGCGGAGCAGGGTGCCGGCCATTGTGGCCGATGCAGCCTACCATATCCTGCGCCGGCCATCGGCGGAATGCACAGGTAATTTCTTCATTGATGAAGAGGTGCTGGCAGCAGAAGGCGTCCGGGATTTCACGAACTATGCCGTGAACCCGGAGCAAAAGCTGATGAAGGATCTTTTCCTGTAATTACTTTTCTTTCTCCTCTGGGGTCTGCTCGCTGGTCTTTTCAGGCCGCATCTGGGGGAACAGCAATACATCCTGGATGCTGGCCTCATTGGTCATGAGCATACAGAGCCGGTCAATGCCGATACCGATACCGGCTGTGGGCGGCATGCCGTATTCCAGCGCCCGGAGAAAATCATTGTCGATGTACATGGCTTCGTCGTCACCCCTGTCCATCAGTGTGGACTGTTCTTCAAAGCGTGCCCGCTGGTCAATAGGGTCATTGAGCTCACTGTAGGCATTGGCAATTTCCTTGCCGTTGACCATCAGTTCAAAACGCTCTACCAGGCCGGGTTTGCTGCGGTGCTTTTTGGTGAGCGGGCTCATTTCCACCGGGTAGTCGATGATGAAAGTGGGCTGGATAAAATGGCCTTCGCATTTCTCCCCGAAGATCAGGTCTATCAGTTTGCCTTTACCATGATTGGGATCTGCATGCAGGCCCAGTTGTTTGCAAACATCGCGGAGACCGGCCTCATCCAGGTTGCTGACGTCAAAGCCGGTATATTCTTTAATGGCATCATGGATGCTGATGCGTTTGAAAGGCGCTTTGAAATTGATGGTGTTGCTGCCTACTGTCAGCTCTGTGCCGCCATGCAGGGCAACGGCAATTTTTTCAAAGAGCTGTTCGGTGATCTCCATCATCCAGAAATAGTCTTTGTAGGCGGTATACCATTCCAGTACGGTGAACTCCGGGTTATGGGTGCGGTCCATGCCTTCGTTCCGGAAATTGCGGGAAAATTCATAGACCCAGTCGAACCCGCCTACGATCAGCCTTTTCAGGTACAATTCATTGGCAATACGCAGGTAGAAAGGTACGTCCAGCGCATTGTGGTGGGTAATAAAGGGCCGGGCGGCAGCGCCGCCGGGGATGGCCTGCAGTACCGGGGTATCTACTTCCAGCGCGCCCTGGCTGTTCAGGAAATCGCGGATGGTATTGATCATTCTGGTGCGCTTCAGAAAGGTTTCTTTCACCTGGGGATTAACGATCAGGTCGGCATAGCGCTGGCGATAGCGGAATTCAGGATCGGTCACCTCGTCAAAGGTTTCACCGTCTTTCTCTTTCACAACGGGTAAAGGCTTCAGCGCCTTGGTCAGGAAAGTGAGCTCCAGTACGTGGATGGATGTTTCGCCGGTCTTGGTGGTGAATACATATCCTTTTACCCCAATGATATCACCGATATCAGTGTGGTGTTTCCATACCTTGTCGTACAGGCTCTTGTCTTCTCCGGGGCAGATCTCATCGCGTTTGATATAGAGCTGGATCTTACCGGTGCTGTCCTGCAGTACGGCAAAATTGGCCTTACCCATGTCCCTGACGCTCATGATGCGGCCGGCCAGGCATACTTCAGCAAAATCTGCCTTATTCTCTTCTCCTTTATAATTAGCCTTGATAAAGGCGGCATTGGAATTAACGGGGTACAAAGCTGCGGGATAAGGGTCGATGCCCATTTCCTGCAAGCTGGCCATTTTCTCTCTGCGGATAATCTCCTGATCTGATAAATGCATGCTAAATAATATTGATATGGTTAGCTGTTCCGGTCCGTCCGAAACAAAGCGGCTGCAAAAATAGCGCAAAGGACCTATTTTTAAGGTATGGAATTTCTGAATGCTCCGGTTGACACGGAAACCCTTCCCAAAGCGGAAGATGTGGCGTTCAAGCCTATTGAGCGCAGTTACTTTACGGTATTGCGCTGGCAGTGGGGCCTGAGCACGCTGGTGTTGCTGGCCATAGGCGCCGGCGTGGTGGCTATGACCCCCGGTCTGTACCAGCCCCGCTGGTGGATGCTGGTCCTGGGAAGCATTACTTTCGGATGCCTGGTCTGGCGCCTGGCGATGGAAAAAGGCTTTTCCGTAAAAGCCTATGCTGTCCGCGAGCGGGATATCATTTACCGGACCGGTTGGTTCGTCCAGAGAATTCATACCTGCCCTTTCAACCGGGTACTGCATAGTACGGTAACGGCCGGTCCTATTGAGCGCCGCTACGGGCTGGCGGCCCTGGTCCTGTATTCCGCCGGTCCCAATGATACCGACCTGAAGATCCCCGGCCTGGTAGAAGCCGATGCCTATGCCCTGAAAGAATGGATCACCAAAAAAATAGTCCATGAACCTGATGCCGCCCATGCAGAATAGCTGGAGCCAGCCGCAGCGGCAGGCAAGAGGGGGTATCTGGGTGATCCTGACAAAAACGATCATCAGTTTTATCAAGACCTTCTGGCCGGCCCTGATCGTACTGGTATTTCGCCGCGGGAGCCGCGGGCTGGACAGCTTTGAGATACTCTTTATTATTGCGCCTGTTCTTTTCCTGCTGCGCTCCCTGATAGAATTCTATTATTTCCGCTTCCAGATCCTGGACGGGGAACTGGTGGTGCGCAAAGGCGTGCTCAGTAAAAAGACCATCATTATCCCCCTGGAAAAAATACAGGCCGTTCATATTGAACAGGGCCCCCTGCACCAGCTGACAAAAGTGGCCCGGGTCCGCATTGATACGGCGGGGTCCGACAAGACCGAAGCCACTATTGAAGCGCTGGATATGGCCAAAGCAGAACAGCTCAAGACCTTCCTGTTACAGGAGCTGCAGGTGTACACGGAAGACGGGACAGTGGCCGCCACCATTGAAACACCTATCATTACCCTGGGCGCCAGCGACCTGCTGAAACTGGGCCTCTCCGCCAATCATATCCAGGCCTTCTTTGTGGTACTGGCCTTTGCCATCACCTCACTCAATAACCTGGACGAAGCTTTCGGCAGCCGGGTGGTGCAGACCATCAAATCCTCTTCCAAAGCCTTTCATGCCACTATTGCTTCCATCGCTATTATTACTATGCTGGTGCTGCTGATCCTGATAGTGGTGTCCATGACCCGCATCCTGCTGGCCTATTTCAATTTTGAACTGGCGGAAACAGCACAGGGTTATAAGATCAGGAGCGGGCTCATCAACAGCCGGCAGAACCTGGTGCCCTATACCAAGATCCAGTATATTTCCTGGGAAGGCAACTGGGTGCGGCGCATGCTTGGTCTGTATAACCTGGAATTCCACCAGGTGACAGGCTCGCTGGATAATAACCATCAAAAGCGAAAAGTTACAGTGCCTGTTACCAGGCCATCCTTTATAGACCTGCTGCTGCAGCAGTATCACCCTGCCGTGCAACCGAATGCGGATTCGGAACACCGGATCGCCCCGGAGTATCCGTTACGGCGGGCGCTGATAGTGGGGGTGCTGCCCCTGCTGATAGCTTTACCTATTACGGCTATCTGGTACTGGCAGGCGGGGTTGCTCTGGACCTTGCTCTGGATACCCTATGTATGGCTGAATGCCATCTTCTTCCGGCGTAATTTCAGGCTCTATCTCTCGCCGGGCGCTTTACAGGTGAAGAGGGGGGTATGGGGAAGGGAATATGAAGTGGTGCAATGGTACAAGATCCAGCAGGTGGTGTTGAAACAGTCCATCTTTCAGCGGCGCAAAGGCCTGGCCACCCTGCTGCTCAATACAGCCGGCGGTGCCATCAGCATTCCCTGGATCCCGCTGGCGCTGGCACAGCGAATCCGCAACTATGCGCTATATGCTATTGAAAGTGCTGACAGGAACTGGATGTAGTTAATTATTGGCCAGCAGAACCTGCCAGGCTTCTGTCACCTTGCCGGCATCCAGTAATTGCTGTGCATAGCGGTGCAGCTCTTTTTCCATTTCTTCCGGGTTCACGGAATAATACTGGAAAATATTCCTGAGGTTGTCATCGGCAAAGGCGGGATCAATAACCGGCATTTCATGCACGTTGCCCAACTGTCCGAGGTGATTGCCTGTGAGGATGCTGCTCTGGCGGATGGGCTCAGGCAGGGCGTCCACGCCGATACCTAATTTAATATTGGGCTTCTCCACCTGGAACAGGTTGGTTTCATCCACTTTGCAGTACCAGTCGCCCCCAAGCCGGGCCACCAGTTGCAGCTTGCGCTGGTCAATGCCTTTTTTCGCATTGAGCAGGCTATCGTCAATATGCATACGCAGCACTTCGCAGATCACCAGGTTGCCGGCCCCGCCTTCGGTGCCCAGGGATTTGATCTCCTGCACCCGGCATTCCATTTTGATCCTGCTTTCCTTTACCATGGGCGGTTGAACAAGTGTTGCCGGCTCGGGTGTAAAGCCCGACTTACTGAATTCGTTCACTTCCCTGGGGAATTCGCAGCTGGCCAGGCTGGTCTGCTGCACCATGGCATAGTCCACAATATTGATCACTACCTCCGGCACCTCCTGCAAATTCTGCAGGGTATGCTTGGTGGTATTATCGCGCACCCGCCTGGCCGGTGAAAAGATCACGATAGGCGGGTTGGAAGAGAAGAGGTTGAAAAAGCTGAAAGGGCTCAGGTTCACCTGACCTGCCCGGTCAATGGTACTGGCAAAACAGATAGGGCGGGGAGCAATGGCATGTTGCAGGTACTGCTGTCTTTCCGCCGGGCTGAGTTGTTGCAGGTCGAGTATCATAACGGGGTGGCTTAGCTGTTTTTCTTTCTGGCCAGTATGGAAAAATCATCATCTTCCCGGACAATGGTATTGCTGAGTACGCCGATGCCATCAATCTCCAGTTCCACTACATCTCCTTCCTGCAACCATTGTTCGGTATAGTTGGGGTCATTGAGCTTGCCGGTACCGTTCAGTTCCAGGAAACAGCCGGTGCCTACGGTACCGCTGCCGATCACTTCGCCGGGGTGCAGGGTAACGCCATAGGAAGCGCGTTCAATGATCTCGGCAAAGGTCCAGTCCATATCGCCAATATTACCTTCACTTACCTGCTGACCATTCACCCGGCATTGCATGCGCAGGTTCCAGCTTTTGCCGGTATGGCCCACTTTGGCGGGTATCTCATATTGCTCCAGCTCATCCAGGGTCACAATGCAGGGGCCGATGACAGTGCTGAAATCCTTGCCCTTGGCCGGTCCCAGGTTCAGCAGCATTTCTTCCATCTGCAACCTGCGGGCGCTCATATCATTCATGATCATGAGGCCGCCGATATATTGGTCAGCTTCTTCAGCCCGGATATTCCGGCCCTGTTTGCAGATCACAATGGCAGCTTCCAGTTCAAAATCGAGCTTTTCAAAATGATCGGGCATGCAGACAATTTCGCCAGGGCCCTGTACAGCGAGGTGATTGGTGAAATAAAGAATGGGATACTGGTCAAATTCCGGGATCATGGCTACTTTACGGTTGCGACGAGCCGCTTCAACGTGTTGCCTGAACGCATATCCGTCCCTGCAGGAAGCAGGGAAGGGAACAGGCGCCAGCAACGGTGCTGCGTCAAAAGGAATTGCCCTGTCGGAAGAGATCTTTCCTTCTCTGATCATGATCTCGCAGCCCTTTGCCATAGGGATAAAATCTTCCCAGTAATGCAGGAGCATGCTCATATTCTGCGGCAGCTCGGGGTGCAGGTTTTCTGCATCGTACAATAATCCATCGACCAGTAAGGCCAGGCGATCCTGATGATCCCGTAAATAAGACACCAATTTCATAAACGGCAAAGATTTAAGGCTTGCAAGATAGCCCATCCGGGTGGATTACGGCAATGGATTCTATTTGTTCGTATCTTTTGTCCATGAAACCATTGCTCGCTGTATTGTTGCTGTTAGTGACCAGCTCATTGACTGCCCAGCCAAAGACTGATCCCTGGCTCCGGCAACTGGTCCGGCAGCGGGCCTCTCCCTTTCTGCAACAGGTGCTTGACCAGCCGGAGACGTTTCAATACCAGGTCATTTATACAAGGATCAACAGAGATGCCCAGAACCGCCCGCACTTCACTAATTTTTACCTCAATGTGGACCGCAGGCGGTATTTCAATCCTGCTTCCACCGTCAAGTTGCCCACTGCTTTGCTGGCGCTGGAGAAGATCAACAGCCTCCGGAAATACGGTGTCAATAAATTCACTACCATGCTGACCGACAGCAGCTACAGCGGGCAGGAGCTGGTCAGCTGGGACAGCACTTCTGCCGACGGCTATCCGTCGGTAGCCCACTATATCCGCAAGATCTTCCTGGTCAGTGACAACGATGCCTATAACCGGCTGTATGAACTGGTGGGGCAGCGGACCCTCAACAGGCGCTTATGGGGAATGGGCTATAAAGATGCCCGGATCACCCGGCGCTTTGTGCCCCTCAGCGCCGACCAGAACCGCCATACCAATGCCATCCGGTTTGTCCGCAACAAAGAACTGCTCTGCCGGCTGCCGCCTGCTTTCAACAGGGACAGTTTTGATTTCAGCAGGACGGATACCATCGGCAAGGCGCATTATAACCGGAACGATAGCCTGGTGCTGGCGCCCATGGATTTTTCCACCCATAATCGCTTACCCCTGGAAGATTTGCAGCAGATCCTCCAGGCCGTCCTGTTCCCCGCAGCTACCCCGCTGGCCAAACGCTTCCGGCTGCAGCAATCCGACTACCGCTTCCTGCGGCAGTACATGTCACAGCTTCCTTCCGAAAGCAGCAACCCCACTTTTGATACCACCGAGTTCTTCGACAGCTATACCAAATTCTTTAACTGGCGGGCGGACAGTTCCAGGATACCGGGTTCCATGCGCTCTTTCAACAAGGCTGGCTGGGCCTACGGCTTCCTGACAGATGCTGCTTATGTAGTGGATCTTCAACAGGGTGTGGAATTCATGGTGAGCGCCGTGATCTACGTGAACAAGGATGGCGTACTGAACGACAATAAATACGAGTACGAGGAAACCGGTTATCCCTTCTTTCGTGAAATTGGTGACATCATCTACCAGTATGAACTGGGCAGGTCCCGTCCTGTAAAGCCCAACCTGTCAGCATTCCGCTTCAATTATTCTAACGACCAGGAACCACGCCGTTAACGTTGTTGCCGAACAGGTGTCAGGGTCATACGCCATTTGTCCGGTGCTGATCCGCACCAGCGCCTGCCCTGGCAGCTTCTTTGCAAATCCCTTCAGGCCTTGAAAATTAATGACCCCGGCAAACTTTTTTACCGGAATGATGTAAGGAATAGGGGTAGAAGGGTACTGAGGTATCTTATAATTATATTTGTATAAATAGGCGGCACATGAAGTTTGAAAAGATCCACAACAAAGGACAGGCCCGGCTATTCAATAACCGGTTCCTGGAAATGCTCACCAAGACCCATCCGTTATTCATCTGGGGGATGTACCTGCCGGTATTTGTGGGCATGCCCTGGTATGCCGTCAGCAGACTGGGCTATCCCGGCTGGCGGATGGCCCTCATCTATCTGGGCGGTATGTTCTTCTGGACCTTCTTTGAGTATATCATGCATCGTTATATCTTCCACATGATAGCTGACAGCCAGCGGGCGCAGAAGTTCATTTATATCATGCATGGCAACCACCACCATTACCCGCGGGACAGGGAACGCCTGTTCATGCCGCCGGTACCCAGCCTGATCATTGCTTCCGCCATCTTCGGCATTATGTACCTGATCATGCGGAACAATGCCTTCATGTTCTTCCCCGGGTTTATCCTGGGTTACCTGATGTATGGCAGCATGCACTATGCTATCCATGCCTGGAACCCGCCTTTTAAATGGATGAAACCCCTGTGGCGCAATCACCACCTGCATCATTACAAGGATGAGCACAAGGGATACGGTGTCAGCACTACTATCTGGGACCGTGTGTTTGGTACCATGTTTGATCTGAAGAAGGAAAGAGAAGACAAGGAAAAGGTGCAGGAACTGATGTTCAAAAATTAGCTGGCCTTTCCGAACACGCAACGATAGGTGCGGTGTACTTTATCTTTTTTGGCGCCGGTGGCTTCATGGATGGCCAGCATCTTATCATTGAAATCACCTACCCAGGCCAGTTCCACGCCTTTGATGGTATTGCGGGGTAATACCTCAATCTGCAAACAGCGGATCAGGGCTGATTCAACGCCATGGTTCTGGTATTTCTTTTTACAGCCCATGATAATAATGCGCAGGCGTTCAATAGTTGTGGTGTTCTTATACCAGAGGAATTTAAGCTTGCCCCAGAGGTCCAGTTTACCATTCACATGCCTGAGGATCTGGTTCACATCCGGTAAACAGAGTACAAAAGCAATAGGTTCTTCATTGTAATAGGCAAACCAGATGATCTTTTCGTCCATGATGGCCTGCATCTGGCGGAAGGATTCCTTGATAGTGCCCATCTCTATCTGGGTAAAATTCTCAAAGTTGCTCCAGGCATCATTGTAGATCTCCTGGAAATCAGCAGCGAACTTATCAAATTGCTTTTTATCGAAATGTTTAAAAGAGTAACCCGGTTTGCGCATGACCCAGTCGGCAATTTTGGTGAACCGTTCCGGTAAGGGCACAGTGGCATCCAGGAAATTGGTCAGCTGGTCATATTGTTTGCGGAAACCGTATTGCTCAAAAAAGGGTACGTAATAGGGCGGGTTATAGTTCATTCCCAGGCTGGGCGGTTTAAAGCCTTCTACCAGCAGTCCCCAGAATTTATCATTCTCTCCAAAGTTAATGGGGCCGTCCATGGCCTCCATGCCCCGGGCCTGCAGCCAGGCTTTGGCGGTATCAAAGAGGAAAAAGGCAGCCTGCTGGTCGTTAATGCATTCAAAAAAGCCCACGCCGCCGGTGGGTTGTACATTCTTATGGGCTTTTTCTTTATTAATAAAAGCCGCTATGCGACCAATGGTTTCCCCGGCATCATTGCGCAGGAGCCAGCGGGTGCATTCGCCATGGGTAAAAAAAACATTCCGTACGGGGTCAAATACCGCCTCAACATCATCCTGCAGGGGGCAGATCCAGTTTTTGTCGTTCCTGTAAAATTGGGCCGGCAGCTCAATGAATTCGCGGGCTGTACGGGTGTCATGTACCTCTATGGCGTTCATGCAGCGAACTTAGGAATTATTCACCATTTCTCGTCATCGGGAATACCTGACTTTGGTTGGAATTGCTGCCGGGCGCTGGCTTTCTCCAGTAACCTTTCTATTACCAGCCGGGCAATGAGCAGGCCTGCATCTGTACCCGGTTGATCACGCAACGCCTGTTTTACCTTTTCTTCCCCTACATCCAGGCGGTACAGGATAGTGACCAGGCCGGAAAAATCCTGGTTGATCAGCTCATTGATCCTTGTGGCCAGTTCCAGGTACTGTGCGTCCCCGTTGGGTAGCCGCACGTTAAATTCCCTGTAAATGTTTTCCTGTACAAACAATATGTCTTTTTCTGGGCTCAATTGGCTAATTTTACGAACTCGACATAAATGTAAGACATACTTTTTCCTGATCCGGTAACATAGTTTCCCCTTTGTTACTGACAAATCTTTTCCTGACTATGCGGTTAGGTGTGTGCCTATTTATGTCGTTGTTGTACTTATTGCTTACTGCCACCCTCCACGCGCAGAAGAGACCAACTGGTACCCTCAAAGGAACAGTAGTGGACTCCCTGCTCCGGCAGCCGGTAGAAGCCGCCACTGTATCCGTCTTCGAAGTGGCAGATTCCTCCCTTGTAGGCTACGCCCTCACCAACAGAAGAGGCGAATTCCTGATCAAAGATGTTCCGCTGGATGCGGACTGTGAAATGCTGATCTCCTTCAGTGATATGCATCCCTATATCCGGCGCTTTTCCGTGCCGGCCGATAAAAAGGAACTCAACCTGGGCCTTATCCGGCTCCGCAGCGGGTACAAACAACTGGAAGAAGTGATGGTGGTAGGCCAGCGGCCGCCCATGCTGCTCAAAAAAGATACCCTGGAATTCAATGCCGGCTCTTTTAAAACAGCGCCTGACGCCCTGCTGGAAGACCTGCTGAAACAGTTGCCGGGCGTGGAACTGGATAAGGATGGTAATATCCTGGTCAACGGAAAAAAAGTGAACAAGATAACTATTGACGGGAAGGATTTTTTTGGCAACGATCCCCTGGTAGCCCTGAAGAACCTGCCGCGCAATATCATTGACAAGATCCAGGTGGCGGACGACAAAACAAAGCAGAACCAGTTCAATAAGCTCACCACCGGCAATGAAGATAAAGTGATCAACCTGACACTGAAAAAAGACCAGAAGCAGGGCGTCTTCGGCAGGCTGATGGGCGCCCTGGGTTCAGAAGAACGCTATGAGGCCGGCGCCAGCCTCAATTTTTTTGATGATAAAAGACAGGCCAATTTCATTGCCAATGCCAATAATACCAACCGCAGTTTTGGTGGCGGCAACTTCAGCATCAGTAACGCCCAGAGTAGTTTTGGCGGAGGGAGTTCAGGACGGACCGAATCCAAAGCAGCAGGTCTGAACTTCAGCAATGTATTCAATCCGCGGCTGACCATGACCGGCAGCTATTTTTATAATTCGGGCGCTGTGTCCAATACCACCCGTTTGCAGCGGGAGAACATTTTACCCGATACCAGTTTCCTGTACCGTTCTGCCACCAGCAATGGCAGTAACAATCGCAGCCAGCGCGTACATACCAATATGGACTTCCGGCCTGATTCCCTGACCAGCATGTACCTGAATGCTTTCTACAACAATACTTCCGGTACCAGCGCCAGCAGCAACCAGGCTTCCTCCCTCAGCATGAAGGGGGATACCATCAATACCAGCGCCAATGATGTGTTCAGCCAGACGCGTAACAATGGCGTAGGCGCCGACCTGTTCATGGGGCGAAGGCTGCGGAAAGAAGGCCGCGGCATCTCCCTTAGCCTGAATATGAACTATGATAAGCAGAACCTGGAAGACAGGAATATCGGGAAGAACGAATATTTTAAAACGGATGGACCCAATACGGCGGACAGTATCAACCAGCGGGGGATTGGTAATAATTTGAACCAGTCCATTGGTATTTCTTTCAGCTATTCCGAGCCGGTCAGCAAAGCGCTGACCCTCCTGTTCCGGTACAATTACCGCAGCAGCAATAACCGCTCTGATAAGGTCACTAACCGCTACAATGCCCTTACCGGCGAATATGATATCCGCGATAGCCTGTACAGTACCGCCTTTCGCAACAATACAGAAACGCATAACCCGGACCTGAATATCGTGTACAGCGGCAAAGGCAAGATCCGCTCCAATGCCGGGCTGGGCGTACAGTGGCTGACGCAGGAGAATTTTACGGTTGGCAAGGCCGACCTGGCCCAGCAATACATGAGCATATTTCCTTCCGCTTCTTTTGCCTACCAGCTTAGCCGTACCTCGGAACTCGGCATCAATTACAATGGCAGCAACCAGCAGCCCTCCCTGCAGCAGCTGCAGCCGGTGCCGGACAACAGCAATCCCCTGTATGTTCAACTGGGTAACGCTGATCTGCGGCCTTCCTTCTTTCATAATGTCAATATCTCGTTCAGGAAGGCCAGCGCCCAGAATTACTGGTATGGCAGCGGCAGCTTTTCCACTACCAGCAATATGATTGTGAATGAAACATATTTTGACAGTGTGGGCCGGCAGGTGAGCAGACCGCTGAACGTGAACGGCAATTACAATATGAGCGCCAACGCCACTTACAGTAAGACCTGGAAGATCAGTGACTGGTCCCTGCGCTGGAATGCAACCCTGGCGGGCAATTTCAGCCAGAATATCGTGTTCACCAATAAGGTGCGCAACAACTCAAAAACGTATGGGCTTTCTTCCCGTACAGGCATGAGCGTCACCTATAAGGAGCTGTTCACCATGATGCCTGCCTACAATATCCAGTTCAGTGATACCCGCTATTCCATCCAGGATGCGGCCGATGCGCAAACCATCAATCACCAGCTGACCGTGGATGTATTCACCAACTGGCCTAAACGCCTTATTGTAGAGAACAATATCCAGTATAGCTATAACAGCCGCATTGCACCCGGATTCCGTAAAGGCGTTACTATGTGGAATGCCGCTGTCAACTACCAGTTGTTCAAAAAGAAACAGGGTATCCTGCGTTTTGCAGTCTATGACGTGCTGAAGCAAAGCACCAATGTCTCGCGCACGGTAACCCAAACGTATATCCAGGATATGCAGACGGAAGTATTGCAGCGATATTGCCTGCTGAGCTTTATCTATAACCTCCGGAAGTTTGGCAGCGGTCTCTGAGCCGTTAAAATTTTTCTACTACGCCCAGGCCAAACAACGCAAAATCATACCTGGCCGGATCGTCAGGATCCAGCTTACGGAGATAACCGGTCAGCTCCTGCGCTGCCAGCCAGTCTGCCTGGGGCCGTTGCAGCAGGCCAAATCTTTTGGCTACGCGGGCCACATGCAGGTCAATGGGGCAAACCAGCTGCGCCATGCTGATGGTATTCCAGATACCAAGATCAACGCCGTTATTGTCCTTGCGGACCATCCAGCGCAGGTACATATTGAGTCTTTTGCAGGAAGATTTGCGGGCCGGCGTGGCAATATGCTTCCGGGTCCGGGCAGGCACGGCTTCCAGGGAAAAGAAATGTTCATAGAAGCCGGTGAGGGCGTTCTCCACATCTGTATCTCCGGGCTGCATGCCTTTGGTGAAAGCCGCTTCCAGGCTCTCGTGCTGCGTGTAATGGTGCTGGAGGAATTCTATGAAATAATAGAGGTCCGTAGTATTAAAGGTGCGGTGTTTGAAGACCTCCAGCGCTTTCAGCTTGCGGGGAGCACTGTCCATCACAAACTGGTGCGGCGCATTATCCATCAGCTGCATCAGCTCCGTGGTCTTGCGGATAATAGTGGTCCTGTTGCCCCAGGCAAAGATGGCGGCAAACAGGCCGGCGATCTCAATATCCTGTTTACGGGTGAACAGGTGCGGAATTGAAATGGGATCATCCTTGATAAAGGAAGGCCGGTTATATTCAGCGGCTTTCCTGTTCAGGAATTCAGCCAATCTCCTGGTAGTAGCGGGCATGGGCAGCTTATTTTTCAATGGCCTGCCGCAGGTCTTCTATCAGGTCGTCGGCGTCTTCAATACCAACACTCAACCGGATCAGCGAATCGGAAAGACCATTCCTGATCCTTTCTTCGCGGGGAATGGAGGCATGGGTCATGGAAGCGGGGTGATTGATCAGGGACTCTACACCGCCCAGGCTTTCGGCCAGGGAGAAGAGATGGGTGGAAGACAGCAGCTTCATGGCTGTTTCCACGCTGTCATCTTTCAGGGTAAAGCTCATCATACCGCCAAAGCCACGCATCTGTTTCTGAGCAATGGCATAACCGGCATGGTCCGGGAATCCGCACCAGTATACCTTGCCTACCCTGGGATGATTACGAAGGAAGTGCGCAATCTTTTCTCCGTTCTCACAATGGCGCTGCATGCGTACATGCAGGGTCTTGATCCCGCGCAGTACCAGGAAGCAGTCCATTGGTCCGGGTACTGCGCCGCAGCTTTTCTGGATGAAATAAAGCTGGTCACGCAGGGACTGGTCGTTCATCATCAGGGCGCCCTGGATCACATCACTATGACCGCCCAGGTACTTGGTGGAGGAGTGCATCACAATGTCTGCGCCCAGGTCCAGCGGGTTTTGCAGGTACGGAGAGGCAAATGTATTGTCTACGCAAACCAGTACTTTATGTTCTTTGCCGATAGCGGTGACAGCAGCAATATCGGTCACATTCAGCAGGGGGTTGGTAGGTGTTTCGGTCCAGATCAGGCGGGTAGCGGGGCTGATAGCGGCGCGTATATTTTCCGCATTGCCCTGGTCCACGTATTTGAAGCGGATCCCGAACTTCTCAAATATTTTGGTGAAGAGGCGGTAAGTGCCGCCGTACATATCATTACCGGCAATCACTTCATCACCGGGCTGTAATAGTTTGAGCACTGCATCTGTAGCAGCTACGCCACTGCTGAAAGCCAGACCGTATTGTCCGTTCTCTATCTGGGCCAGTGCGGATTCAAGCGCTGTACGGGTAGGATTCTGAGAGCGGGCGTATTCATACCCCTGGTTCTTGCCAGGAGCTTCCTGTACAAAAGTGGAAGTCTGGTAGATAGGCGTCATAATAGCTCCGGTAGAAGGATCCGGCTCTGCGCCGGCATGTATAAATTTAGTGGCGATCTTCATGATTGTAGAATTGGGGTACAAAGATGCGGAATAATGTTGAGCTGCGTATTGTGTATTTGCTACTCAGTGTGGGCCGATGCCTTATTTCCAGTTTAACAGAAGCTTAACCCGCTTTTTTCGTGTACCCTGTAACATTTGGGAAAACGGGTGTGGGACTGGATTTGAGGCCTGTTTCCTAACAGTCGTCCCTGCTCTTTTCTCCGAAAATATTCGTATTGCTTATCATGTGCCTTCCGGTTGTACCAAATCACTTGCAGAATGTAAAAAACGCTATTACTTTTGGGCCATCAATCTGTAGCCAACAGATTATCCACCCAATAAAAAGTATAGCCATGAAAAAAGTATTCTTCATCGTATGCACGATGCTGTTCAGCGTCGGCGTATTTGCCGACCCCAATGAAAAAGTATTAAAGTCGTTCAAAGAAACCTTTGCCAATGCCGAAGAGGTGAAATGGCAGGAGTACGACAACTACTTTACGGTCAGTTTTGTGACCGGCGATATCCGTTCCAAAGTAAACTACGACAAGGACGGGAACATGCTGGGATCTATCCGTTACTACAAACCCCAGCAATTACCTTTGAACCTTTTCACCAGGCTGAAGAAAGAGTTTCCCAAGAAAAGCCTGTTTGGTGTTACTGAGATCACTACTGCCAGCAACGAAGTGGCTTACTATGTGAAGATGGAAGATGTTAAACACTGGGTAACTGTAAAAGTAGACGAGTCAGGTAACTGCACTGTTTACGAAAAATATAAGAAAGGATAACCGGTAGCTGGTGCGCGTGTCTCAGCCTGAATTAAGTCTATCTATCTCTGTAGCGTACCGGCCACCAGGTATCTCCAGTCAAAATTATCAGCCGCATGATTTTCCTGCGGCTGTATTTTTTTGGTGAGTACCCCGGGCTTCAGAACGCCTTTCTGTACCAGCGCTTCCTTGCCGCCCCGGATCAGCTCCTGGATCCGCCTGTCCTGCATCCAGGACTGCTGCGGCGTTTCAAAACCTATCTTATCTTTTCTCCAGACTATAGTTGCCGGTAATACAGGCTCCATGCTTTTACGCAGCAGCCATTTGGAATATCCCTCGCGGATCTTGAGGGTAGCGGGCAGGCTGAAGACAAAAGACACCAGTTCATGGTACAGGAAAGGCAGGCGCAGTTCCCGGCCATGGGCCATGGAATTCCTGTCTGCATATTGCAGCAGTGTTTCCAGTCCGTTCTGGAAACTGTTATAATATAAAAGTCCGTTCAGTGAATCCAGGTGGGGTCTGGCATAATGCGAGGCGCCGTGTGCCGCCACAAAATCCCTGTTCAGGTCCGGTTGTTGCTTTTGGCGGATGGCTTTGCTCCGGCCCAGGAAGGCGGCAGAAAAAGCAGGAAAGAGTGCGGTCAGCTGGTGCTTCCAGTTCCAGTCAGCCGTAATGCCTGCTGCCCGGGCTGCTGCCAGCTCGCGCCGGAAGCCGGACCTATCCTTCCTGTACAGCTCCTGCCAGTATTGACTGTAATAATGCGTATAACCCGCCAGTATTTCATCAGCACCCTGTCCATCCAATAGCACGGTAATGCCTTTCTCTTTTGCCAGGGCGTATACATTGAACTGCGCCAGCAGGGAAGAGGATTGAAAGGGTTCTTCCTGGTGATAACAGAGCTGCTCAAAATCCCGCATAAAGCTATCCGCATCAGGTTGTACCTGGTGGTTGCTGACCCCAAGCTGCCGGGTCACTATAGCTATGTAGGCCGACTCATCTTTGGGAAAGCCGGGATAGGTGGCGGAGAAGGTCTGGCAATTGCTGCTGGCCCCGCTCAGCTGCATGATAGTGGCCAGCACCGAGGAACTGTCCAGCCCGCCGCTGAGGGAAGTGCCCAGCGGGACATCACTGCGAAGGCGCCGCTGTACACTGGTCCGGAAGAGATCGGTGAACTGTTCTACAGCTGCTTGCGGGGTAATATTATTGTTGCAGACGGTGGCGTCCAGGTCCCAGTAAGCGGACAGGCTCAGGGTATCCGTGCCGGGCTGGTATTGCAGGTAATGCCTTGCCGGTAGTTTGTGGATACCCTTATAAAAAGTAGCGCCTGGCTGCCAGGGGTTCTGCACATAGCCAAGGGTCAGGAAATTATAGAGCATGGATTCCTCCATCTGCCGGGGAATACCGGCTGCCCAGAGGGCTTTCATTTCACTGGCAAAAAGCAGGCAGCCATCCTGCTGCACATAGTAAAAAGGTTTTTCGCCAAAACGATCCCGGGCGGCAAACAGGGTCTGTTCCTGGTTATCCCAGATGGCAAAAGCAAACATGCCGTCAAACTGCTCCAGGCAGGCCTCCCGGTAATGGTGGTAAGCGGCCAGGATCACTTCGGTATCAGACTGGGTATGGAATGGCAGTCCCGCTGTTTGCAGGGTTGCTTTCAGCTCTTTGTAATTGTACAGTTCGCCATTATAGACAATAGTATAACGATCCAGGTAATGCATGGGCTGGGCCGCCTGTGGGCTGAGGTCAATGATGGCCAGCCGGCGGTGCGCAAAGCCTGCATGACCCTGCGGATGGATATAAGCGGCCTCGCCGTCAGGGCCGCGATGGGCCAGGGCAGTGATCATGGCCTTGAGTCTGGAATGCTGTACCAGGCTGGGATCGGAAGCAATTATACCGGCAATGCCACACATAGGGCAACAAGGTACGCCAGAAATACGGAGTCCGGCAGCTATTTGTAACAGGGCCGGGAGGGGATGATCAACCGGGAATGTTACCGGCGGCTTTAAAACAAAATGGGCAGTTTGGCCTGTACGCTGTCCCATTCCATCACCAGCTGCATGCCTTTGGTTGCCTTCTCAAACTCCATGGTGAAGATCTCGAAGGGGTAATTGGTCTTCCTGATGGGAATGGTGAACTGGAAGGCATCCTTGGAGGAATCGATCTTCAGGCCCCAGGTAAAGAGATCGCTGTTGAGGACAATGGTCCATTTATCTTCATAGGGAATGCCATACAGAACATACCGTCCTTTGGGCACGGTTTGTTTATTGATGGTCACATCCCGGAAGAATTCTATCTCAGTGGCCTCGTTGGCGCCCATCCGCCAGGCATGCCCATAGGGCAGCACTTCGCCAAAGATGGTCCGGCCGCCTTTCTGCGGTCTGCTGTAAATAACACGGGCCACCAGGGGCTCGGTAATATTCCTGGACATCTTCAGTTTGGGATAATCGATGGGGTAGTATACCATGTCCATGGGCGATTTATCCAGGCCTGCGGTCAGGAGCTGGTCATGGCCGTTGCCATTGACATGGGTGGGCTTGATAGTAGTAACAGTATTACTGGGAGCGGGTGTCTTCTGGTTACAGGCAGCCAGCAGCAGGCCACAGAGCAGGAGTCCGGTGACAGGGAACAATTGGCTGGTGAACGTTGGCTTTTTCATAATCGGGGGGTCTTCGGGTCAGGGTGTTCAGAATACAAAGGGCAGGGAAGCTTTTACATTGTCCCACATCATGACCAGGTTCACACCGACGCTGCTCTTTTCAAACAGCATGGTATAGGCTTCTGCCGGATCATTTTGTTTTTCAGTATTGACGCTCACGCGCAATACATCTTTCTTTTCATCATACAGGAAAGCTCCCCAGCTGTCTAAGTCCTTATTGAAAATGATGGTCCATTTATCCTGGAAAGGAATGGCATACATGGTATACCGGCCTTTTTTCAGTTTTTGCTCACCTACTTTGGCGTCTTTGAACAGTTCTATCTCGGTGGCCTCATTGGCGCCCAGCCGCCAGATCTTGCCGTATTCCACCAGTTCCCCAAACACACTGCGTCCATTCTTCTGCGGCCTGCTGTATACTATCCGGCAGGCCAGCGGTTCCGTGGCTTTGTGCTGGATCTTCAGCACGGGATAGTTAATGGGATAATAAGCCATATCCATGGGCGATTTATCAATGGCCGGCGCTTTGGTCTGGGCCCAGGCGCCTGTGCTGATGGACAATAACAGAAGGAACACTATCCTATGCTTCATACCGGAACTGTTTTGAGCGGCAAAAATAATCGATTCATGGTTAACTATACAGGCGTTTCGGGTGAGCGGCAGCGGAAACGGCCTGGATGGCGCAGTTGCCAGCTATTGGACGATCCGGAACGGCTTCACCACCATTAAAAATATGTTAAAGAGCTGGCGCAGGAGGCGGGTTGCTGTCCAGCCACTGGCGGGCAAACTGCTTCACCTGCGGCAGGAACTCGCCGGCCAGCGCCTGCAGGGCCGGGTAATGCGCCTCAAACAGCCGGAACGCGGTGTAACTTTCACTGAGCCAGACCGCCCTTCTCACCAAACCTTCAAAACTGTTGGCAATGCCCTGCCGTTCCTGATAGTGATAGAGCCAGTTCTGTTCCTTCATATAAGGGAACATCCGGGCAAAAATGGGCGGCAGCAGGTCCGTATAGCCATCTACTGACTGGTATACTTCCCGGGAAAAGACCAGCAGATCGGGTGGCGTAAAAAAATCGGGATGAGTAGCCAGGAAATGGTCATACACTACATCCACAAAGGCGGCGCTATAGAGCCGGTAATGAGGTTTAAAGAAAGTTGCGGCGGCTTTGGTAGCCGGATGTTCATCGGTAAACTGATCAATGGCCCGGTGCAGGGTAATGCCCTGCCGGATGGCTGCAGGATAATCGAACTGCTTTTTGCCCTTCACAAAATCACTGATCAGGTTGCCCACCAGGACAGGCGGCTGGTGGAAAGAAAGATATGCGTGCGCCAGGTAGTTCACAATAATGATTGAATAGAATGATGATTACTATAACAATTTAGCGCATTTTAGTTCAGCAGTCAAACCGTGGAACCGGCAGGGCGCCATTTTTATTATGATGAGCGGTAAGCGCCGGTTACATTACCACTAACCGGTAATAAACTAACATCAACAGGGGATCGGCGGTACCCGGTTCCGGGTAGAACAGGTGATGGATCATCACATGCATTCACCGTTATTTCAAATTAACGATGGCTTAACTTTCTTTTATGAAAAACTTTGCCAATCGGCTGTAAGTGTCTGCCAGACTGTATTTCAGCGAACCAGTTTTTCTGCTGTGCGGTTAAAAAGAACAACGTGGAACAACAGTCGTTCGTTTACTTGCCATTGGTCACTATTTGGCTTGACAACTGTTGCATGCCTATCTAACTTTGCCACCGCAACTGTTCAGATTATCGTTAAGCAGTAACTATAGCCCTGAAAAAGTTCTTTGCACACACACAAAAAAACATCAACTACGCGGTGCATGCATATACCGGCGGTACCGTGGTAAATTATCAGTTAAGAAAAAACAGCCAGGCAGATAGTCCGGTGTACTATCGGCCAGCACCAACAGTTATGAAAAAAAGTATTATAGCGGGCGTATTGTTCCTGATGCTTGGATGGGGATCCGCCTTTGCCCGCAACGAAGAAATTATCAGTGAAAGAGTGATCAATTCCTTCAAGAAAGAATTTACCGGCGCCCAGGAAGTAAGCTGGGAAGGTCAGAAAACCTTTGCCAAAGCCACTTTCAAGCTCAACAACCAGGTGATGTTTGCCTACTATTCCAAAGAAGGCGAGCTCATGGCGGTGATCCGCAACATGGCGTCAGGCCAGTTACCTATCGGCCTGCTGACCGAACTGAAAAAGAACTACCAGCAATACTGGATCACGGATCTTTTTGAAAAGGCTTCCAACGGCAGCTCAAATTATTTTGTGACGCTGGAGAATGGCGATGAAACGCTGGTCCTGAAAGCTGATGGACTGGCCGGCTGGCAGTTGTTCAAAGTGACGAAGAATAACTAAGTCCGCTTTTAGTTTGGTTTTTTAAGTTGAAAAGACAGAGCCCTTCCGCTATTGCGGAGGGGCTTTTGTTTTCAGTGGCTGTTGTTGGCAATTATCCTAACTTTGCCAGCATAAAAATATACATCGACATGAGCAAAGGACCTGTCTCTCAATTTATCCAGCATCACTATCGCCATTTTAATGCGGCGGCACTGGTAGATGCTGCTAAAGGCTATGAAACCCATTTACTGGAAGGTGGTAAAATGATGGTGACGCTTGCCGGCGCCATGAGTACTGCCGAGCTGGGGGTTTCACTGGCTGAGATGATCCGTCAGGACAAGATCCATATCATCAGCTGCACCGGCGCCAACCTGGAAGAGGATATCATGAACCTGGTGGCGCATACGCACTATAAACGCATTCCCAATTACCGCGACCTGACCCCGCAGCAGGAATGGGAATTGCTGGAAAAAGGGTTGAACCGGGTAACTGATACCTGTATCCCCGAAGAAGAAGCTTTCCGTAAGATCCAGCACCATATTGCCAAACTGTGGAAAGATGCGGATGCCAAAGGCGAACGCTACCTGCCCCATGAATTCATGTACAAGCTGCTGCTGAGTAAAGTGATGGAAAAGGATTATGAAATTGATCCCAAAGACAGCTGGATGATCGCCGCTGCTGAAAAGAACCTGCCGATCATTGTAGGTGGCTGGGAAGACAGCACCATGGGCAATATCTTCGCTTCCTATGTGATCAAGGGCGAAATGAAACCCACTACCATGAAAAGTGGTATTGAATATATGGTCTGGCTGTCCGACTGGTACCGCCAGAACAGCGGCGGTAAAGGCGTAGGCTTTTTCCAGATCGGCGGCGGTATTGCCGGTGATTTCCCCATCTGCGTGGTGCCTATGATGTACCAGGACCTGGAATGGCATGATGTTCCTTTCTGGAGTTATTTCTGCCAGATCTCTGATTCCACTACTTCTTACGGTTCTTATTCCGGCGCTGTACCCAATGAGAAGATCACCTGGGGTAAGCTGGATATCAATACACCCAAATACATTGTGGAAAGCGATGCTACCATTGTAGCGCCGCTCATCTTTGCCTACCTTCTGGGCTGGTAACGGATCTCACTATAAATACAAGAGCCCCCGGGATCCCGGGGGCTCTTGTATTTATAGGAATGTCATCAGGAGCAGGAGATCTTGTTGACCCTTGTCTGGTGGCGGCCGCCTTCAAACGGCGTTTCCATGAAAAGTTCCAGCATCTGCAGGGCGTATTCCAGCGCCACAAAGCGGGCCGGGATGCAGATCACGTTGGCGTCATTGTGCTGGCGTATGAGTTTGGCTACTTCCGTCTGGAAGGAAAGTCCCGCACGGATACCCTGGTGTTTATTGGCGGTAATGCAAACGCCGTTGGCGCTGCCACAGAGCAGGATGCCGAAAGCCACTTCGCCGCGTTCCACGGCATTGGCTACAGGATGGGCATAATCGGGGTAATCCACCGATTTGTTTTCATACACGCCCATATCACTCACCTGGTAGCCTTTATCATTCAGCCATTGTACAATGGCTGTCTTGTAGGTAAAACCGGCATGGTCACAGCCGATAGCAATGGGTTTGGAGAGATCAAATGGCGAAGACATCGTTATTGATTTAGCGTTTGTTAATCCCAGGACTTCCATTTAGCTTCCTGACGTGCATGGACCCGTTTGGAGATCAGGATACTGAACTCATACAGGAAACAGAGCGGCAGGAATACGATCATCTGGCTCATCCAGTCCGGTGACGGTGTGATCACCGCGGCGATGATCAGGATGGCCACATAGGCATACTTGCGGTAGGTACGCAGGAACTTGGGGGTAACGATCCCGATCCTTGTCAGCACGTAAGAGACCACGGGCAGCTGGAAGGCCAGGGCGGACCCGATGATAATATCGATCAGGTTTTCGAGGTAGTCGCCCAGGGTTGGCCTGGACAGCAGGATATGTTTGGTGCCGATAGTATAATTGAGCAGGAAACTGAAGGTGAAAGGGGCCAGCAGGAAATACCCGAATGCGATGCCCATGAAAAAGAATATGGATACCCAGAAAATGGCGCCCCGCGTGCTTTTCACTTCTTTGGGAGTGAGGGCGGGCTTAATGAATCGCCAGAGTTCCCAGAATACATAGGGAAAGGCGAAGATAAAACCGCCTACAAAAGCGATGGTGATGCTGGTCATGAACTGTGACCCGAAAGTGATGGCCTGCAGTTCGGCATTGGCGGGAGGGGGCAGGCAGAGCGTATCGCCGGCGCCTACCCACTGGCTGAACCTGCAAAGACCGGTATAGGTCACAAAGTCTTGCTGGAGGGGAGCTGAAATGATATTATCGAAGATCCAGTCGATATAGATGAACACCACGATGGCGCCTATCAGGATAGCCACCAGTGAGCGCATGATATGCCAGCGCAGGGCTTCGAGATGGTCTATGAAGCTCATCTCGGAGTTTTCCTCACCTCTGTTTCTTAAAAATGATAATGCCATTCTTTATATTCCGCTTCCCGATGGGTAAAGCGGGGCAAATTTAAGGTTATTTAGATTGGAATGGGGCAGAAAGCTTGTTAATGCCCTGTGATTGTGGCTTTCCGCCGGGATCAGTTCAGGATCCGGAGACGGACCATTTCGATCCTGGTATCGCTGACGTTCAGCACTTCAAACTCATAGTTGCCTATAATAATACGTTCTTTAAGCCGGGGAATGGTTTCATGCTGGTGGATGATAAAACCGGAAAGGGTTTCCGAGTCGTTCTCAGGAAATTCCAGCCCATATTTTTCATTGAGATGATCCAGTTCAAGACGTCCGGAAAGGATATATTCCTCATCAGAGACTTTTTTCTCTTCAAATTCTTCCACATCATATTCGTCTTTGATATCACCGAAGATCTCTTCCAGCAGGTCTTCCATGGTGACAATACCCGCCGTTCCGCCAAACTCATCCACTACCCAGGCGATGCTTTTGCGTTCGCGGGTAAACTTGTTGATGAGGTCGGTAACGCCCATGCTTTCCGGGATAGCGGGAATGGGCAGCAGGATATCCTTAATGGCAGCAGGTTTTTTGAAAAGGTCCAGCTGGTGAACATAACCGGTGATATGGTCAATATCCCCCTCATAGACTACCAGCTTGCTGAGTTTGGTATCTACAAAGGCAAGCCTCAGCTGCTCTATAGTTCTGGTTCCGTCAATGGCTACAATCTCTTTGCGGGGAACGAGGCAATCGCGGACCCTTGTCTTGGGGAGCGACAGGGCGTTCTCAAAAAGCTCTGTCTTTTTATCCTGCAGCTGGTCGGAGAATGCCGAATGTTGGGAGAAATGGTCCAGATCGGCCCTGGAGAAAGTTTCTTTTTTCTTATCGATCCGCATATCAAAAATGATATTGAGGATAAAGACCGATGCTTTTACAAAGGCCTGCGCGATCCAGTTGAATACATAATCGAACAGGCCCAGTAGTCCTGAGCGGGCGGAAAGGGTAAGCAGGGTATCTGCCTTGGCCCTGAAGATAGCTTTGGGGATGAACTCGCCAAAGATGATCACAATGATCCAGGAAACCAGGATCTCGCCTGTCAGTACCAGGAATACCAGCAGGGGGCCGCCATCGGGCGCCCATTTTTGCCAGGGAATATAATAGGTCCAGAAAGCGTCACTGATCAGGATAGCGATGACCAGGAAACTGGTAAAGCCTACGATAATAGTACCAATGAACCGGGAGGGATTGTCGAACAGGCTGGACAAAAATGCGCCGCCAGTAGCGCCCTGGTTCTTTTTCAGCTCAACATTCAGTCGGTTGGCGGAGGTAAATGCCACTTCGATGCCCGAGAAATAGGCAATCAAAAAAGTTGCTCCCAATAAGATGGTAATGAATAATGCACTCATACTTCGGCTACGAATTTATAAAAAGAAAGATGGAATACATAATATAAATAGGACCGTTTTTACTGTTATGATATGGGCTTCAGGGGCTTAAAAGGGGCAAAATGGGGAATGACAGACGGAATAACTGCTTTTCGTGTTCCGGGAACACGGTCTGGCGGCTACTCAGGTTGTGGCAGGTTCGGGGTAAACCGGTAGGGTATACGCAGGGTGTCTTTCCGCCGATGGTTATGGGTCAGGGTATAAACGCAATTGGCTTTTCTAGGAAAAAGAAGTTTTGGGACGAACCAACAGGCTTCCTGGTTTGCGGACAGTCATTATTCTATCGGTCATTGAGTCGGGTATTTCCTGTAACAGGAACGTACTCTTTTCTGGTGGTGCTGCACTAAGAGATACGATGTACCTGGCCTGTCCGGGTATTATCTGTACCAGGAACTGAGCTGTTTTTAAATAGCCAGGAAATCCTGGACAATGCCAAACGCTTCTTCCCTGGCTTTTTTCAGGTCCTTATTGAGAATGATGCGGTGAAAATGGTGTTTGAAAGAGATCTCGTAGGAGGCCTTATTGACCCGGGCCTGCAGGCTTGACGCTGTTTCGGTTCCCCGGGACTGGAGCCTGCGTTTCAGTTCATCCACCGAAGGCGGCATGATGAAAAGTGATAACGTAGTATTCGGGTATTGCTGCTGTACGTGAATAGCGCCTTTGACATCAATGTCAAGCACGGGGATCCGATTTTGGCCCCAGATCCTTTCCAGTTCGGATTTGAGGGTGCCGTAGTATTTGCCTTCGTACACCATTTCCCATTCTACAAATGCCTGTTCGCGGATCTTGTGCTGGAAGGATTCTTCAGTCATGAAATAATAATCCACACCATCCTGCTCCGCACCCCTGGCCTGCCTGGTGGCGGCTGATACAGAAAAGCAGAGCTCCGGAACATTTTCCAGCAGGTAATGCGTGATAGATGTTTTGCCGGCGCCTGAGGGTGCGGTAATGATCAGGATCTTATTTTGCGGATCAAAGGACATAAGCGAAGAATGAGGTTGCAAAGGAAAGAAAAAGGCGGGAGATTTAGTATAGTAGTTTTTCGGGCAGGATGAACGGTAGGATTTACTATTGTGCAGGTTGGGCAATAGAAAGCGTTATCTTATTGGTCAACAATAACTATTTAAAATATTTTTCGATGTCATTTCGAATAAGAAAAATACTGCTTCACATGCCTTTTTTCCTGTTGCCTTAAACGTGTATTGGTGACAAGCTCATATTCTTTGTCCTTTTCTACTATTTTATACCACAATAGAGCGTCGATATTATTATTGGAATGAATTTCCAACCTGATAAGAATTTTATTATTTGGTCTTCTATGGGCATTTAATAATTGGCTAAGCTCAACAGGTTCTACACCAATCTGATAGGCAAAATCCTTGTTTTTGAGCTGTAGCCGGGAAATATATTGCTTCAGGAAAAAGCCAAAATTTGTATCCTGATCATAAGTGACTTCTTTTATGTAATCTTCGATTTGAAACCTTAACTGAAGTATAGCGGATAATATCCTTTGTTCATTGGATAACTGAGCATCCAGTTTCTTCTTCTTTTTACCAAAATCTTCGAGGATTTGTTTTCTTTCAACCGCACTTAACTCTTCGGAAAGAATATGTGCGTTGGCAATTTCGTCCAGGGAATATTGAACGATTTTTTTTCTCTGTTTCATGATAAAAAGTGAATTGTGGTTTAATGATCATTGATCATATCTCAGGGTTACAGATAATTATTCATCAGTTTCAATGCCTGGGCCTGTTCAAGATAAAGCCCCCTGCCTGCAGCCAGAAATCCATATTTCTGCCTATACAAGGGGATCAAGCTTGTTTTTGGGATGAGGAATAAGGTTCCATTATATCCTTTTTTAAATGATTCTCTGCAGGCAAAAGCTAACAAAATACCAGGCACCCTGTCATACTTTTTTCCAGCTCCTATATTCTCCTTGGCGGATTCAATAAGTTTAACTTCTATAAATCGAAGACCTTCCTGCGGATGATCTGTAAGCGCCATCAGGCCTGCCATATCATTTGTTCCAGCAGGGACTAACTTATAAACTACTTCACCCAGGAACTGGTTCCAGTCAAACCCAAATCGTAGATTTTTCCTGATGATTGCATAGTCCGCAACGGACACCTTTTCTATAATAACTTCAATTAATTGCCCCGAAGCAACTTCTTCTATATGCATAGCGAAATCGTTAGGGAATCAAAGCTAAATTAAATATACGCAAAATGTAAATAATATTTACAAAATATGTAAAGTTTTTGTTTGTCTTCTACTATTAAAAAAAAGCGCCGCTTCAACCGAAGCGGCGCTTTTTTTTAATAGTATTTGCCTATCCCACACGTACTATCTCTGCGCCAATTCCTCTCAGCCTTTCGTCAATATGCTGATAGCCTCTGTCGATCTGTTCAATATTCTGGATCACGCTTTTGCCTTCGGCGCTGAGGGCGGCAATCAGCAGGGAAACGCCGGCGCGTATATCGGGGCTGCTCATGGTGATACCGCGCAGGCTCTGTTCGCGGCCAAGGCCGATGACGGCAGCGCGATGGGGATCGCAGAGAATGATCTGTGCGCCCATGTCAATCAGTTTGTCAACAAAGAACAGGCGGCTTTCGAACATCTTCTGGTGTACCAGCACACTGCCACGCGCCTGTGTGGCCACTACCAGCACAATGCTGAGCAGGTCGGGAGTGAAGCCGGGCCAGGGATGATCATAGATGGTGAGGACGGAGCCGTCCAGGAAAGTCTGTATCTCGTAGATGTCCTGGGCAGGCACATGGATATCATCACCGATGAATTCCATTTTGATGCCCAGCTGTTTGAATTTTTCGGGAATGATGCCGAGGTTATCCAGGCTGACGTCCTTGATGGTGATATCGCTCTGTGTCATGGCGGCGAGGCCGATAAAGGAGCCGATCTCGATCATATCTGGCAGCATGCGGTGGCTGGCGCCGCCGAGATAGCTGACACCTTCTACGGTGAGCAGGTTACTGCCTATACCCTGTATGCGGGCGCCCATGCTCGTTAGCATGCGACAAAGCTGCTGTATATAGGGTTCGCAGGCGGCGTTATAGATGGTAGTAGTGCCCTGTGCCATGACGGCTGCCAGGATGATATTGGCGGTGCCCGTTACGGAGGGCTCGTCCAGCAGGAGGTAAGCGCCTTTAAGGTTGGGGGCTTCCAGGTGGAAGAACCCGTCTTCGGGATGATAGGTGAATTGGGCGCCCAGTTTCTCGAAGCCGATGATATGGGTGTCCAGGCGTCTTCTGCCGATCTTATCACCACCTGGCTTGGGAATAAAAGCTTTGCGGAAGCGCGCCAGCATGGGACCGGCAAACATCACGGAGCCGCGCAGCCGGCCGCTTTTCTGGCGGTAGGAAGCGCTGTGCAGGTAATCGATATCTACATTGTCGGCCTGGAAGATACAGGTGTCCCGCTGCGGTCTTTCAATTTTGACATTCATGTCTGCCAGCAGTTCTATCAGCAGGTTGACATCAAGGATATCGGGAATATTGGTGATGGTCACTTTTTCTGGTGTCAGCAGCACGGCGCTGATGATCTGTAATGCCTCGTTCTTGGCTCCCTGCGGGATAATGGTGCCGCTCAGTTTTTTGCCACCGGTGACTTCAAAATGCATAGCTATGGTAGGTTGAAATGTTACTTAACAAAAAAGTTGACCGGAGCCGGTCAACTTTCAAAAACTTATCAGTTAGTCAGCACTACTTATATCTTTTCTTATTGAACTTACCGCCACCGCCGCGATCATTGCGGCCGCCGCCTCCGCCTCCGCGGTTGTCCCTTTGCTGGAACTTACCGCCACCGCCTCCACCGCCACGTTTGTTGCGGTAGTCGCCGTAGTTGCTACTGCTGCGCTCATTCCGTTCCCGGCCTTCATTGCGATGCTGGCGAACGTATGGTGTATTGGTAAAGGTAAGCTGACCATCGGTGATGTTGCTGAGCTCACTCTGGATACCGTCATCGTGTACGGTCTCTTTATGCCAGTTGTTGTAGGCCAGCTTCATGTAGTAAGCGATGGCATTGGCAAAGCCCTGGCGTTTTTCGCCTTCTTCCTTGAGTGCCTTATTGATCACCAGTTCCAGGTTCTTGCCCAGGTGGGAGAACTTAGGATACCTTTTGGGATAAGGCAGGGGATTGGGTCTTGCTTTCAGTGTTTCACGTGTGGGAATGGGATAAGGCGATTCCACATCCAGTTTGAAATCAGAGATGAGGAAAAGATGATCCCAGAGTTTATGACGAAAATCTTCAACGTTCTTCAGGTGAGGATTGAGAAAACCCATGAGTTCAATCACCGCATAAGCATTCCGCTGGCGGGTCTCCCGGTCTTCAATACTGAGCAGGTACTCGATCATCTTCTGAATATGTCTGCCATATTCACGCATGATCAGGTGATTCCTGGTAGTATTGTATTCCATTTCTTCTATTTCTTCTATGTTGCTATGCATACGACAAATGTAGGAAATTCCCGTCACTCCTTTATTTTTTCCGGGGAGCGCCGGGCTACTGGTCCGGCGTTGCCCCATTGGTTACCTGACCAGCAGTTTGCTGGTATGGAGCTGTCCTGTCAGCAGACTGGTGGTCCGCAGGTAATACATACCTGGCGGGGGCTTAACAGGCAGGGGGATGTCCAGGCTGCTGGTCCCGTTGGCTGTCAGGGTCCTGTTCAGCAGGGTCTGGCCGGCGGTATTGAACAGTTCCACGCCGTACTGGCCTTTCAGTTCACGGTCGAACCGGAGGGTCAGTTTATCCTTTACCGGGTTGGGCGATACCACAAAGCTGGGAGCCGGGGCGTTGTCCAGGGTTACGGTACGGATGGGGGAATAACTGACTTTGCCCTGGGCGTTGGTCTGGCGGATGCGGACATATAGTTTTCCAGCAGCAGCTGGATCAGGCAGGTACTGATAACTGTATTTTGCTGCAGTACCTGCAGCAGCATATTGTCCGGCAGCTTTCCCGGCAGGGATGAAGTTCCGGCCGTCATAGCTGATCTCAACTTCATAGTTATTGGATTTTTCCTCATCATTAACGTACCATTCTACCTGTATCGTATTTCCTTTTTTGACGGCAGTGAAATTACCGAGGTTAGGAATGGTCAGTATGGTGGGCGGGCACCAGTAATAGGTGAGCCTGAACTTGCCCCAGACCCTGGTGTCTACAGTGGAGGTATAGGCCACGCTGCCGGTGGCTGTAACGCCGCCGCCGATGGTGAACTGCAGGTTAACATTGCCGTTGCCGATATAGGCGGCCCGGCCGGTGAGACTGGCCTCATTTGGCTGATCATAGAACATGGTATCAGGCCCATAGGTGATGGAGTCCCCCGGCGTGCCCTTGGGCTCCAGGAGGATCGCGGCATAGTTGCGGGTAACATCGTTGTTGGTGAACATGTCAACATAGCTGGGCGGGCCCAGCACCATGGTATTCACGTTGAGCCGGAACCTGTAGAGGGTCTGTGTACCGGAATTGTTGCGCATGCCCGTGGTGCTGATCAGGGAAATGGTGTCATGGAGGGCAATACAGGTAAGTACGCCTACGCTGGGATCAAACTGGGGAAAGCTGAGATAGGTGAAAGCATCGGTGGTGGTGTCCAGGATAACCGTGTAGGAGATCTCTCCACCGCCGGGACAGGTGCTGCATTGCGCCTGAAGGTTGGGGCTCAGCCCAAGGGTCAATAATAGAATACTGACACAGGTTACTGTGTAAATGTGTTTCATAGGTACTGATTTGGTACGAAAAAAAGGATCGGATCGGCTCAAAATTACTATACGGCACTGTCCCTGTCAACGCGATAGTACCTTGTTTTACGACTTCGTAATTTCCGCAGCAAGCTGCGCCCTGCCTGCGTCAGTCGTGGAACGCAACACCGGTAAGCCACCTACTGGAAACGATCATATTGTAATTTTCTTGTTTATACATACAAAAAGTGGATAAATTACCGGCTGATAAGGGTCAGTCCTTCCGGTAAGCATTATTACACGTATTTTTGCAGTTGTGGTCCCGGGAAGGGGATCATATACTAAAAAATTGATAGTCAAGTCTGCGTATGATACAATCAAAAATAACCATCGATGTTTCTCTCGATGAGAAGAGGGTTCCCGACACTATTTCCTGGAAAGCTTCGGAAAGTACAGCTGATGAGGCCCGCAAGGCCAGTGCCATGATGCTGGCCTTCTGGGATGGGGCCGATAAAAGCGCCCTGCGCATTGACCTCTGGACCAAAGAAATGATGGTGGATGAGATGGCTGATTTTTATTACCAGACCATTATGACCATGGCGGACAGCTTTGACCGGGCCACCCACCAGCATGAGCTGGTCAATGACATGAAAGAGTTTGCGAAAAATTTCTATACGAAATTCCGCGAAAATCAATTGAAAGAGAACAAAGCCTAACGGTAAAAACAGTGATATGCCTTTAGAACAACAGATCAACGCCGAACTGAAGACAGCCATGCTGGCAAAAGATGAAAAAACGGTCCGCAGCCTGCGTGCTGTCAAAGCGGCCATTATCCTGGCCAAAACGGCCGAAGGCGCCGGCGGGGAGATCAGTGCTGATGCAGAGCTTAAGCTGCTGCAGAAGCTGGTAAAGCAAAGAAAGGATTCGCTGGAGATCTTCCAGCAGCAGAACCGGGAGGACCTGGCCCGGAAGGAACAGGAAGAGATTGAGGTGATAGAAAAGTTCCTGCCCAAACAAATGAGCCCTGAAGAACTGCGGGCCGCTGTAGCGGAGATCATTGCCGCCACAGGCGCCAGCTCGCCTGCCGATATGGGTAAAGTGATGGGGGCCGCCACCAAACAACTGGCAGGAAAAGCAGATGGAAAAGCGATCAGCGCCCTGGTAAAGGAGCTGCTGGCAAAATAATATGATCATTGACCTGCTATATCTCCTGCTGCTGGTCCTGGCCCTTATCCGGGGCTGGCAGCGTGGACTGATCATTGCCGTTTTTTCGGTGATCGGTCTGGTGATCGGCCTCGCCGCGGCTATGAAACTCTCTACCGTGGTAGCTGATTATCTGAAAGATTCTACCAGTATTTCGGCACAATGGTTACCTTTCCTTTCCTTTGCCGCCGTATTCCTGGTGGTGGTCCTGCTGATACGCTGGGGCGCCAATCTGCTGGAGGCGACCATGGAAGTGGCCCTCATGGGATGGGTCAACAAACTGGGAGGTATCCTGCTGTATATAATAATATATACTCTTGCATACAGTGTGCTGTTGTTCTTTGCAGAACAGTTGAAGTTAGTAGAAGAGAAAACGATCACGGATTCCGTTTGCTGGCCTTATGTGCGGCCGCTGGGTCCAAAAGTGATTGATGGAATAGGTAAACTGTTGCCATTTTTTAAAGATATGTTCGCTGAACTGACCGGATTTTTTGCCAGCCTGGCCGAAAGAGCGTCGGCCAATTAATGATTCCTGTTACCTCACCGGTTGAATAAGATTTTGACCAAATCGGGCAGCAGCAAGACTTTCAGAAGGCATAAAGACGCAAAAAAAAGAGTAGTTTACAGCAAAATTCACCCGACGGAATACGAAGGGTGGAATAATTGCCGTAAAACGTTTATTTTAGCGAATAATTGACTGAATTGAACCGTATTAACCGATGAATTACGAGATCAAACAGGAGGAAAAGTTCAAATTTATCGAAGAGGGAGAAGGTGAACCTCTGTTGCTGTTGCATGGTTTATTCGGCGCACTGAGCAACTTTGCAGATCTGATCGAGTACTTCCGCCATCACTACAAGGTAGTGGTGCCCATGCTGCCCTTACTTGACCTGGACCTCCTGCATACTTCTGTTGGCGGCCTGGAGAAGTTTGTCAACAGGTTTATTGAGCACAAAGATTACAGCAATGTCCACCTGTTGGGTAATTCCCTGGGTGGTCATGTGGCGCTGATGCATGTGCTAAAACATCCTGAACGTGTCAAATCGCTGATCCTGACGGGCAGTTCCGGTCTTTTTGAGAACGGAATGGGGGATACCTATCCCAAAAGGGGCGATTATGAATATATTAAAAAGAAAACCGAGATAACTTTCTACGATCCCAAAACCGCTACCAAGGAGATCGTGGATGAGGTATTTGAGATCACCCGGGATCGCCTGAAAGTGATCAAGATCATTGCCCTCGCCAAAAGCGCTATCCGGAATAACCTGGGAGAAGAACTCACCCAGATCAAACAACCCACCCTGCTGATCTGGGGGAACAATGACGCCGTGACCCCGCCATTTGTAGGCCGGGAATTCCAGCGGCTGATCCCGAACAGCGAGCTGCATTTTATTGACAAATGCGGCCATGCACCCATGATGGAAGTGCCGGACGAGTTCAATCGCATCCTGCATAAATTTTTGACAAAACTGAATGAACCCGCCGCTGTAGCCTGATTAATCGGGCACATGCAGCGATAAGCTGATTATTGTCGTCTATATTATTGTCCATCCCGATTTTCCGGCACACTGCAACTGCCTTGTGAAAAGCCGGTTCTTTAGTGTAACCTTGCATAAGTCCCTCTGCACAATTGACCGAACAGCTCTTTGTTGCTCCCCTTTTTAAGGGCCATTGAACCATTCCATGCATCACTTCTAACAACACACTAAAACGCTGACACGTGCTAAACAAAGAATTGATATCAGCAGGCATACCTACCCTCACCACAGGTGATACGGTCTTCCAGGCAATGGAAATGATGGCAGCGTTTCACGTCATGCACCTGCCGGTGGTTGCCGAAGATAAATACCTTGGCCTGGCTGCCGAAGAAGACCTCATGAATGCCGACGAAAACGCCCTTCTGCAAACCCTGGACGCCCATTTCTCCCGGCTGGCCGTTCGCGCTTCCGCCCATTTCCTGCAGTCTATTCAGCTGGCTAATGACCATAACCTCTCCCTGGTGCCCGTAGTGGACAAGGAAAACGAATTTATTGGCGTTATCACCGCCACCGACCTGCTGAAACAGCTGGCCAGGACCACCGGCGCCGGTGAACCAGGCGGTATCATTGTCCTGGAAATGGAGCAGCGCAATTTCTCTTTCTCCGAGATCAGCAAACTGGTGGAAACAAATGACGCCCAGATCACACAGCTCAATACCTGGTGGGATACCAGCAACAGCTCCTTTATCGTTACTATCAAGATCAATAAGTTCGAGATCTCCGATATTGTAGCTACTTTCCAGCGTTATGAATACCTGGTGAAGTACTATTTTGGGGAAGAACAATACGAAAACGAACTGAGGAGCAACTATGATCATTTAATGAATTACCTGAGCATTTAGAAAACTATCAGCTATCTTCGCCGCCTTATCATATTGAAATAAAACCATATAGGGCTGTACAGCTTACCGGTAACGGATGGGAAAGAAAGTATTTGGGATCCATATCGTATTATTCCTGCTGTGTGGATGCTGTGTTCTGCATGCACAGTCCCAGCCAACAGATACGCTGCCCGGGGCGACTTCCTCACCTGCCTATGACAGAACGCAACCTACCCCTTTTGTAGTTGGCAATATCTATATTGAAGGCAACAAAAAGACCAAGCTCTATATTGTTTTACGGGAGCTGCCCTTTAAAACCGGCGATTCCACCTACCTGCCGGAACTGGTAAAGGGCTTTGAGATTGCCCGCCGGCAACTCTTCAACACCGGCCTTTTCAATGAAGTGATCGTTGCGCTGAAGTCCTTCCGGGGTTATACCATAGATATTACTATCCAGCTGAAAGAGCGATGGTATATCTTTCCCCTCCCTTATCTGAAGCCGGTGGACCGCAACCTCTCCGAATGGTCTAAACAGGGATATGACCTGGACCGCCTCAACTATGGGTTTAAATTCACGCATTATAATTTTACCGGGAGGAATGATAAACTCCGGCTCTGGCTGATCACCGGCTATACCAAACAGGTACAGTTCCAGTATGATCAGCCCTATGCTGACAAATCTCTCAAACATGGCTATCGCATTGGCCTGTTGTATTCTTCCAACAAAGAAGTGAACTATATTACCAGGGATAACCAGCAGCTGTTTATTGACAGCCTGGCTTCCGGCGTGAAAAGATGGTATGGGAATATTGACTATACCTACAGGCCGGGGCTGCGGACCGTACACGCGGTGAGACTGGCAGTCAACAGCCAGACCGTGGACAGTCAGGTGCTGCAGCTTAATCCCAAATTCCAGGGCACCCAGCGCAATACCATCACCTACCCGGAATTTTCGTATTCCATCAACTATGTGAACGTAGATTATATCCATTTCCCGCTGACCGGTTTTATGGGCGAAGCCAGCCTGCTGCGGCGTGGCCTGCATGCAGATATGAATATGTGGCAACTGAGCGGTAAGGCAGCCAAAGGATGGCAATTGTCTAAAAAATGGTATTTCGGCTGGCAGGGCTATGGCGTACTGCGCCTGCCTTTCAAACAACCTTATATCAACCAGCGGCTCTTTGGCTATGGCGATCTGTACCTGCGGGGGCTGGAAAGATATGTGATAGATGGGGTTGGCGCCGGCCTGTCCAGGCAAACCTTCCGCCGGGAGCTGTTCCGCTTCAATATCCCCACTTTCCTGAAGTCAAAGACCCATGACCGGATCCCCTTCCGCATCTATGCCCGCACCTTCGGCGACCTGGGCTATGCCTATAATAAATATTCCTCTGGCAACTCGCTTGAAAATACCTGGCTGACCACCGGCGGTTTTGGGGTGGATGTGGTCACCTTCTATGATTTTATTTTCCGGTTTGATTATAGCTTTAACCAATTAGGGCAAAAGGGGTTATTTTTACATATCAAGAACGAATTTTAGAAGGCCACAAACAATTACGGATGAAAGTAGCTATTTACAGCCGGGTCCTCGATAATGAACAGATCGCAGATGTACAGATGCTCCTGGATGAACTGGCCAAAGAAGGCATCGAGCCTGTTATCTACCATCCCTTCTTCGAAACCATTAAAAGTTCTTTCCGCTTCCCGGAAAAGCATTCCATATTCAGTGAGCACGGCGACCTGGAAGAATCTTCCATTGATTTTCTCATCAGCCTGGGCGGTGACGGCACCCTGCTGGATACCGTGACCCTGGTGCGGGATAAGAATATCCCTGTGCTGGGTATCAATTTCGGCCGGCTGGGCTTTCTGGCCAGTATTGGCCGCACGGAGCTGTATACGGCTGTGCAATCCCTGGTAAAAAGGAATGTGGTAATTGACAAAAGATCACTGATCCACCTGGATGCAGACGCCAAACTGTTCGGGGATGTACCTTATGGGCTCAATGAATTTGCCATCCATAAAACGGATACTTCCCCCATGATCAAGATCCACACTTACCTGAACGGGGATTTCCTGAATACCTATTGGGCGGATGGGCTGATTGTGGCCACGCCCACCGGCTCTACCGGTTATTCCCTCAGCTGTAACGGCCCCGTTGTATTTCCCGAGTCTTCCAGTTTTGTGATCACACCTGTGGCGCCGCATAACCTGAACGTGCGGCCTATTGTGGTGCCGGCGGACAATATCATATCCTTTGATGTGGAAAGCCGGGCTGACCATTTCATCTGCGCCCTGGACTCCAGAAGAGAGATCGTAGATAAAAAAGTGCAACTGGCAGTCAGAAATGAGTCTTTCACCCTGAGCCTTGTCCGGCTCAATGAGAATAACTTTCTACAAACCTTGCGCAATAAGCTGTCCTGGGGACTGGACACCCGCAATTAGGGGCGTAGTATTACGTGTTAATTAACATTTCCAATAGACTGAAAAACCGCAAAAAAGCGTTCAACGCAACATACATTATTCCTATATTGCAATTATGAAGAAACTGGTTTTTCCAGCGCTGATGCTGTTTTCCGTGCTTTGCACCTCCCGGGTTTCCGCCCAGTATGAAAGTGTAGTGCATGAGGGGGAGTTTGGCATTTCCCTTGGCGCTGCCCATTATTTTGGCGACCTGAACACAAAAGGAAGGATCAACCGGCCGAAACTGGCTGCTGGCTTGTTTTTCCGCAAACAATTCGGCAACTATGTAGGACTGCGCGTGGCTGGCCATTATGCCCGGGTAGGCTACTCCGATATATACAATACCGATAACGAATACCAGCGCAGGCGCAACCTGAGCTTCAACTCCAACATATTTGAACTGGCCGTGCAGGGGGATTTCAACTTCTTCAAATTTGTCCCGGCCGATCCTTATTACCGGTTTACCCCCTATGTCACCCTGGGGGTGGGTTTCTTTAATTACGATCCTTTTACCTACCTGGGCGATGAGAAAGTATTTCTCCGGCCCCTGGGTACGGAAGGGCAGGGATCTTCCGCTTATCCGGATCGTAAAGCCTATAATACCATGGCTTTATGTATTCCTTTTGGGGTGGGTGTAAAATATGCCCTGAACGAAAGAATGAATATTGGCTTTGAGGTGGTCCACCGGTTTACCGGCACTGATTATCTCGACGATGTCAGCAAAACTTACGTGGGCGCCGATAAGTTCGCCCTTTTACCCGACGGATCCCCTTCTGTTGCCCGATTACTCCAGGACCGGTCCTACGAAACCGGGGACGTAATTGGCATTGAAGGCCGACAGCGGGGCTTCTCCAAACAGAAAGACCAGTACATCCTGGCAGAGCTGACCCTCAGCTTTAACCTTACTTCTTACCGTTGTCCTTCGGCTAAATAAGGCCAGCATCTAAATTTTTGTACCTTTGTGCCCTTCAAAAAATCAGGTATGAGCAGTCTTAAGGAGCGAATTGATCTGCAACACCTACCAAGGCATATCGCTATTATCATGGATGGTAATGGGAGATGGGCCAAGGAGAAAGGTCAGGATCGTCTATATGGTCACTTTCATGGTGTTGAAAGTGTCCGCAATATTGTGGAAGGTTGTGCAGAACTGGGAATAGAATACCTTACCTTGTATGCCTTTTCAACCGAGAACTGGGACAGGCCCCAGCTGGAGGTGACCGGACTGATGGAGTTACTGGTAGGGACCATCCGCAAAGAAACGGAGACCCTGAACAAGAACAATATCAAGCTCCATGTCATCGGCGATATGAACATGCTGCCGGAAAGCGCCCGCCAGGCACTGCGTGAATCCCTGGAAATGACCAGCCGCAACAGTGGTCTGAACCTGATCATGGCCCTCAGCTACAGCAGCCGCTGGGAACTGGTGGAAGCCGTGAAGCAGATCGCCAAGGATGTAGAGAACGGAAAGATCAAAGCCGACGCCATTACGCAGGATACCCTGCAGGGTTACCTGACCACCAACAATTTCCCGGATCCTGAGCTCATGATAAGAACCAGTGGTGAATACCGGATCAGTAACTTCCTGCTGTACCAGCTGGCCTATGCCGAACTGTATTTCACCAATGTGCGCTGGCCGGATTTCCGCAAGGAAAACCTGTATGATGCCATTATCGATTTCCAGGGACGGGAACGCCGGTTTGGCAAAACGGGTGACCAGTTACAGCAGGAAGAAGCCATTAACCAATAGCCCTTCCATGAAAGTTTTGGTCTACAGACTGCTTATGAAACCAAAAAAAGTCTGCATTCCCCATTCTTTTAACAAACAGTTTTAAAACTCATTTAATAAATCACTTTAATTTGCTCCCTCAGCTTAAACAACCCGGAATGCAGCGTACGTTTACTTCTTATGCTACCTTGATTTTCTTACTGGTTCTCTTCTCAGCTAATGCTGGTTTTGCACAGGAAACAGATACGCTCCCCACCTCCGTGGACCCTGAGCTGGAAGCAATCCTGACCTCCAGGAACCCTAAGGAATATATTATTGCAGGCATCTCCGTTACGGGCACCAAAAGATACGATGAGCAACTGCTGATCTCTATTGCAGGGATCAATGTGGGTGATAAAGTGGTGATTCCCGGCGGCGATAATTTCAGCAAGGCCATCACCAACCTCTGGAACCAGCGCCTGTTCTCCAATGTACAGATCTATTTTACCAAGCTGGAAGGGTCCAACCTCAGCCTGGAGATCCATGTAACCGAGCGGCCCGCCCTCTCCAAATACTTCTTTAAGGGCATCCGGAAATCGGACGAGGATGATCTGAAGAACAAGATCAACCTGGTAGTTGGCCGCGTGGTGACAGATAACGTGAAAATGAGCGCCACCGAACTGATCCAGAAGTATTATACGGAAAAAGGCTTCCAGAGCGCCTCTGTAAAGATTGATGAAACACCCGATCCCGCCCTGCCCAATTCCGTGATCCTGACCTTTAATGTGGAAAAGGGACACAAAGTGCGGATCGATGAAGTTCGCTTCTTTGGCAACCAGGCGGTGAACCAGATGAAGCTGAAAAAACAAATGAAGGGAACCAAGGAAATGACCAGGATCACCCTGTTCCCCACTAATGATCCCAGCCCCTATGGTGTGGTGATGCGCCCCAGCGCTTCTGAATACCTGGAGGAAATGGGTTTTCTCTCCCTTTCCAGAACCAAGGATTTCATTGATCCCTATTTCCGCTTCAAACTGTTCAGCTCTGCCAAGTTCAACGACAAAAAATACCTGGAGGACAAAGAGAAATTACTGGAATACTATAACTCCCAGGGTTACCGGGATGCCGCCATCCTGGCCGATACCACTTATTATAATATCAAGGGCAACCTGAAAGTGGACCTCAAAGTAGATGAGGGCCATAAATATTATTTCGGCAATATCAACTGGAAAGGCAATACCAAGTATCCTGACTCCATCCTGAACATGCTGCTCGGCATCCAGAAAGGGGATGTCTATAACCTGGAGACCCTGAATAAGAAACTGGGTAAGCAAATGACCCAGGAAGGCGGGGATATCGGTAGCCTGTATATGGACGATGGTTACCTGTTCTTCCAGGTGGATCCCGTAGAAACGGCGGTATATAATGATACCATCGATTTCGAGATCCGTATGCGTGAAGGTCCGCAGGCCACTATCAAGAACGTGACCATTGCGGGTAACGAGAAGACCAAGGAACACGTGGTGCGCCGGGAGATCCGTACGCTGCCTGGTGACAAGTTCAGCCGCAGTGATCTTATCCGCTCCCAGCGGGAGATCTCCCAGCTGGGCTTCTTCAACCAGGAGAAAATCGGCATCAACCCTGTACCCAACCAGGAAGATGGTACCGTGGATATCAACTATACCCTGGAAGAAAAATCTTCCGACCAGCTGGAGCTGAGCGCCGGCTGGGGTGGTGGTATCGGTCTGACCGGTACCGTGGGTGTATCCTTCAACAACTTTTCTATCCGGAATATATTTAATAAGCAGGCCTGGGATCCCTTACCTACTGGTGACGGACAGAAGCTGAGCCTTCGGGTGCAGTCCAACGGCCGGGCCTTCCAGTCGTACAACTTCTCTTTCACCGAGCCCTGGCTGGGTGGTAAGAAAAGGAACTCCTTAACGGTGAGTTTGTCCAAGACCATGTTCCGCAATGCCGGTTTCCAGAACAACCGCTATGTGTTCAGCGATACCAACAAGCTGAAAAGTTTCAGCGCCACTGTATCGCTGGGTAAGCAGCTGAAATGGCCTGATGACTATTTCACCCTGATCTATTCAGTGAGCTTCACCCAGTACAAGCTGCGGAACTATGCCCTGTTCAATGTTGATTTCGACAACGGGACATCCAATAACCTCAGCTTCAAGCTGGCCCTGGCCCGGAACTCTGCCGGTCCCAACCCTATGTTCCCCACCACGGGTTCCAACTTCCTGGCCAGCGTAGCCTTAACGCCGCCCTACTCCTTATTTAATAAGAGTATCACCAATGAGGATAGTTACCAGCTACCGGAATTCCATAAGTGGCGGATGAATGCGGAATGGTTCATCCCCATCGGCAAGGCCATGGGGGCTGATCGCTCGCGCCAGTTTGTATTGCGTGCAGCTGCCAAATATGGTTTCATGGGCAGGTACAACAAGAACCTGAACTACTCACCATTTGAGCGGTTCCAGGTAGGTGATGCCGGTCTGGCCAATGGTAACTTCATCCTGGGCTATGATATCATTGCCCACCGTGGTTACCCCGTGTATGAGACCTCCGATCCCAAAGTGAATCCTGATCAGCAGAACGCCAGTCAGTTCTTTACGATATTCAATAAGTATACGCTTGAATTGCGTTATCCTTTCACCACCAACCCCAGCAGCACCATTTATGGTATGTTATGGTTTGAGGCCGCCAACGGCTGGTATGACTATAAGGAGTACAACCCGTTCCGCCTGCGCAGAAGTGCCGGTGTTGGTATGCGCTTCTTCCTGCCGATGTTCGGTTTGCTTGGATTTGACTATGGCGTAGGCTTTGACCGGTTAAATCCCGGCGGCAGGTTGCGCGATGCGGCACGCTTCACCTTCATGCTGGGCTTCGAGCCGGAATAGGCCTGCTGTTTGCCCTGTATGACGATCCTGTTAACAATAAAATAAAGGATCCAACCAGATTAGTAAACCAAAAAATAGTGGGATGAAACAACTAAAGACCTTATTTGGGATATTGGTTTGTATGATGGCCTTTACCCAGCTTTCACAGGCTCAACGTTACGCCATTGTTGATACCAAATACATCCTGGACAAACTGCCTGAATACAAGGCCGCCCAGGAAAAACTGGAACAGTTCAGCGCCCAGTGGCAGAAAGAGATCGATGACAAAGATGCCGCACTGAACAAGTTATACAAAGATTTTGATGCAGAGAAAGTGATGCTGAGTGAAGACCTGCTGAAGAAAAGAGAGGACGAGCTGTTTGTACGGGAGAAGGAACTGCAGCAGCTGCAACGAAAACGCTTTGGTTTTGAAGGCGATCTGTTCAAGAAACGCCAGGAGCTGGTTAAACCCATACAGGATAAGGTCTTCAATGCTATCCAGAAAATAGCGGTTAGCCGTCAATACGATTTTATTTTGGATAAAAGTGAAGGAATTACTGTTATCTTTGCCGACCCCAAGCTGGACAGGAGCGAGGACGTGATCAAAGAGCTGGGTGTTAAATAAAAGTAAAAGGAATACCAGGGCACAACTTACTTTAATAATTTTTCAACTTAAACTTAAAACACTGCCCACCCCAAGCATTGATTGTTTTAATCTTCGGGTGACCTAAACAACTAAAATGAATCACATGAAAAAGTTTTTTACAGTCGTGATGGTCGCTTCTGGTCTTCTGGCTGCTGCTCAGGTAAAAGCACAGAACAAATTCGGCTATATCAGCTCCCAGGAACTGGTAAGTGTAATGCCCGAAACCAAAAAGGCTGATTCTTCCCTTACTGATTACCGTAATGCTCTTATCGCCAATGCACAGGATAAGCAAACTGCTTTTTACGCGGCTATTGAGAAATTCAATACGGATTCTACCAAATGGACTGAAGCGCAAAAAACCGTAAAACGGCAGGAACTGGCCAAACTGAGCCAGGAGCTGAGCGGTGAAGAAGAGCGTATCCAGCAGGCACTGCAAAGCAGGAGGGATGAACTGATCACTCCCATCAACAGGAAAGCTTATGAAGCTATCCAGGCTGTATCCAAAGAAGGTAACTTCACCTATATTTTTGAGAAAGAAGCTATCCTTGTAGCTCCTCCCGGTGAAGATATCCTGCCCCTGGTAGCCAAGAAGCTCAACATTAAATTGCCGAATGCTGCAGGCGCAGCGGCCCCGCAGGCACCTGCCGGCGCTAGACCAGCCACCAACAAGCCTTAAGCAAAAGAAACTTTTCGCTATACAGAACCCCGCCTCCAGGCGGGGTTTTTATTTATCACCCACTGCGTACCTTTGCGCATGCTTCAACCTATCGGCATCTTTGATTCAGGCTACGGCGGCCTTACAGTAATGAAAGAGATCCTGAAAAAACTGCCGCAGTATGATTACCTCTACCTGGGCGACAATGCCCGGGCTCCTTATGGGAACCGCTCCTTTGACACCGTATATCACTATACCCTGCAATGCGTGGAATGGTTCTTCCAGCAGGGCTGTCCCCTGGTGATCCTGGCCTGTAATACGGCATCCGCCAAAGCCCTGCGCACCATTCAGCAGCAGGACCTGCCCCGGAAATATCCGGACCGCCGGGTACTGGGGGTCATCCGTCCCACTACCGAGATCATCGGGCAGTATACAGACAACAATAAGATCGGGATCCTGGCTACCCAGGGTACCGTACAATCTGAATCCTACCGGATAGAAATAGAGAAATTCTTTCCCGGCATGGCTGTTTACCAGGAGGCCTGCCCTATGTGGGTGCCCCTGATAGAGAACAATGAGCATGAGAAACCCGGTGCTGATTATTTTGTACAGCACCACCTGCAACAGATCCTGGCAAAGGATAAAGGGATTGACCTGCTGCTGCTGGCCTGCACTCATTATCCCCTGCTGATGAACAAGATCCGGCAGTTCCTGCCCGAAGACATCCGGGTACTGGCCCAGGGGGAAATTGTGGCGGAGAGTCTGGCCGGGTACTTGCAGAGACATCCGGAGATCGCTGACCGGTGCAGCAGGAGCGGGCAACGGGTATTTTATACTACCGATAGTCCCGTTGATTTCGACAACCATGCCAGCATTTTCTTCGGAGAACCGCTCCAGTCGCACCATGTAGCGCTCTGAGTCCAATAAACCGGTGGATTTACCGTTTTGAGGAAGATTTAAGGAGGAGATAAAGGGCTTGTATACGGTAAAATCGTAAACTTGCTGTGCAGCGTTGCTGCTCATTCCATGATCAATAAGACCACTATGATAAAGCATATTCGCTTACTGACGGCCCTGATGGCCGTACTGGCCCTGGCCAGCTGTGCAAAAGAAAAAAGTGTGGATACCACTACCAGCGGTGGCGTAGGCGCCCTGCGGGTGAAGATTGATGGCGTCCAATGGGATGCCAATAAGGCCGTAACCGCCAGTGTCATGAACGGCGTGATCCTGATTGCAGGCACCGCGCAGGATGGCAAGGAACTGGTGATCCGCCTGGAAGCTACGACGCCTGGCGACTACCAGCTGGACCAGCAAAGCATGAACGTGCTGGCCCTGACAGATACAAAAGAAGCTGCTCCCGCAGCCTATACCAGTAACCAGGGCCAGGACCAGAGCCAGGCCGGCGGTACCGTGACCGTTACAAGTATTGATGCAGTGAACCGGCGGATCTCGGGGACCTTCTCCGTAAAACTGTACCGGGATATAGACGATGTACAGAAGACCCTCACCGAAGGGGTGTTTGAAAATATTCCTTATACCACTGAAATACCGCCTACCGGCAGTGATAACAGTACCCTGACCAGCAAGATCAACGGTACTGACTTCAGCGGGCACAATGTGACCGGCCTGATTGCTTTCAACGGCCTGATCATCAATGCTGTTACTTCGGATGGCACCAAGTCTGTAGGCCTGCGCATGCCCAGCAATATCGGGACCGGTACTTTCCAGCTGACCTCCCTGGGAGATTATATCGGACTGTATGTGGAAGGGACCACCACCTACAATTCCAGCTCGGGTGAACTGGTGATCACGGAACACAATACCAGCAGCAAGACCATCAAAGGGACCTTCCACTTTGAAGCGGAGGATTTGCTGAATGGCACTGCCACCGTATCCATTACAGCCGGCTCATTTACAGTTACCTACCAGTAACCGGAAGGATTCCCGAAAAATCCCGGCTCTCGCTTGATAAAATAACCTGTTTTATACTACCTTTGCCGTCCTTTCACAATCCGACGGGTGTGGTGACCTGTTGGGCTGAAAAAGAAACCAGGCCTGTTCTCCCGGGCCGCATTTGAAAAAGACAACCCGGTTGGTGCTTCTTAAACCCTGTTTTCTCGCAGGATAGAGTGCTGAGGGGTGAAAAAATCAGTAATAATGAAACGTACATTTCAACCGCATCGCCGCCGCCGTAAAACCGTTCATGGTTTCCGTAAACGTATGGAAACAGCCAACGGCCGCAAAGTACTGGCCAGCCGCCGGAAGAAAGGTCGTAAGAAACTGACTGTTTCTGACGAAAGGAAACTGAAATAACCTACTTCAGCTGCCGCAGGCCGATCCGGCAGGCGTGGGACAACAATTGCCCCGGCCAGCAGCAGGAAGAACAAAATACTCAATAGCTCCTGGATCATCCCGGAGCTATTTTATTTTTGCAGCATGCCCAGATTCACATTAGGAAAGCAGGAACGGTTGAAAAGCCGCAAGGTCATTGACCGGCTGTTTGAAAAGGGGAAGCATTTCAGCGTTTTCCCGCTGCGGGTATCCTATGCTTTCCAGGAAGCTGGGGCGCCGCCTTTGCAGGCGGGCTTCGGTGTCAGCAGCCGGAACTTCAAGCGCTCTGTACACCGTAACCGGGTCAAGCGGCTGATGCGGGAAGGGTACCGCCTGCAGAAAAATGAATTACAGGAACTATTGCTGAACAAAGACCGCCGGCTGGCATTATTTATTATCTATACAGGCAAGGAGCTGCCCGACTTTGCCATTATCCGCGAGAAGATGCAGTCATTATTAAACCGCCTTGAACGTTTGGTCCATGAAACAGGTGCTGCGCATACTTAGCTGGCCGTTCATAGCATTGATAAAGATCTATCAGTGGGGTATCTCTCCATTGCTGGGACCCAAGTGCCGGTACACGCCTACCTGCTCCCATTATGCGTTAGAAGCCTTTAAAAAGTATGGACTTCTTAAAGGCTTCTGGTTATCTGTAAAACGGATCGCCCGCTGCCACCCCTGGGGCGGCCATGGGCATGATCCCGTTCCGTAAAGGCTGACTTATTTATTCAGGCGCTGGATCAGCTCAATCAGCGATTCCCTTTTCTGTTTATTGGTAAAGAATTTGTAGATCTCGGGAGCCTTTCCGTCAGGACCTGATTCTACGGAGTAAGGAATGGCATTGTAAGGGCCAATCAGCCTGGCGGTAGTAATGGCGCTGATGCGGTGAACATTATTGGGCGCCAGGAAATAGGTTTTGTCAGCATCGCTGGGATTCATTCCCATCATCAGTTGCTGTGTGCTGTCAATGATATGTTCCAGCTGTTGTGTGCTGATGGAAGTAGGCATACCGGAAGTGCCGAAGTTCACGACGCTGCCGATCAGGGTGTCTACTTTCAGGTTCAGCAGGTAAGTGCCATTCTCTGTCAGTTCAAAGGTTTTGTCGCCCTGACTGCTTTTCACCGTTACAGTCACTTTATCACCGGAGTAATTGATCTCTTTTTCATTGTGCTGGTTACCCGGCTCAAAACTGATGATCTTATCATCTTTGCTATCTACCTGGAATTTGCCACTGGACATTATTACCAGTTTCTTACCGGAACCACTATCCGAAGAAGAGCAGGCTGCAAGAAAGAAAGCAAAGGCGCCAAGAGCAATCAAAGAATACTTCATATGTTGTGGGTTTTTAAGCGGATTTTAATTTCTGCCAGGCTATAAAAAAAGAATCCCGGCATTACCGGGATTGCAAGTAACTAAATTTTTTGCCTTGGCAAAAACATTATTTGGTAGCGGCCGCAAAACGCTCAGCCACTTTAGGCCAGTTCACAACATTCCAGAAAGCTGCCAGGTAATCAGGGCGCTTGTTCTGGTATTTGAGGTAGTAGGCATGCTCCCATACGTCCACACCAAGGATCGGTGTTCCTTTCTCTTCAGCCACATCCATCAGCGGGTTATCCTGGTTGGGCGTAGAGCTCACTTCCAGTTTACCGTCCTTTACAATCAGCCAGGCCCAGCCACTGCCGAAACGGGTAGTGCCTGCTGCATTGAATTTTTCCTTGAAGGCGTCAAAAGAACCGAAGCTGCTGTTGATAGCGTCGGCCAGTGCGCCGGAAGGCGTGCCGCCGGCATTGGGGGCCAGAGACTCCCAGAAGAAAGTATGGTTCCAGTGGCCGCCGCCATTATTGCGGACCGCCGGGCTGAAAGTGCCTGCAGCAGCTACCAGCTCTTCCAGGGATTTGCTCTCATTGGGAGTACCGGCAATGGCTTTATTCAGATTGTCAACATAAGCCTGGTGGTGCTTACCATGGTGGATCTGCATGGTCTGAGTGTCAATATGCGGCTCCAATGCAGCTGCTGCATAAGGGAGCGCAGGAAGAGTAAATGCCATAGCGCTTTAAATTTTAAAATTATAAAGTTTTCTGATCTGTTGTTTGGAAAGGATAACAAATGTACAGGTCATTGGTTGATTGACCAAGTTGCGGTTTTGTGCAACAAAACTTTCAAAACAACACCATCGGTTGCTCTATGCAAAAACAAGACCGCAGGAACAGGCGGAACTGTGCGGGGAATTGGCAAAAACTTGCAGGGCATTTGCGGTAATCTCTGATCAATCCAGTAAATTACAGATAACCATTAACTAAATTCCTGGATATGAGAAAATCCCTCCCGCTTTTGCAGGGTTTCTTCCTGCTTTTTCTATTATTTCCATTTTGTTTACTGGGTCAGACAAGGCAGGTGTCCGGACGGGTGACGGACCAAAAAGGTAATCCGGTCTCCAATGCCACCATCCTCGTAAAAGGCACCAATAACGGCGTGTCTGCTGATGATGTGGGGCGATTTTCCATCACTGTTTCCGGTCCCCGGGTAATACTGCTGATATCTGCCATCGGCTTTTCCTCCAAAGAGCTGAATGTGGATGAGCGCACCAGCTATGAGGTCAGCCTGCAGCCCGGCAGTAGTTTGTCCGAGGTAGTAGTGACTGCCGCCTTTGGTTTCAAGCAACGTAAAAAGACCCTGGGTTACAATGTACAGGAAGTGACTTCCGGCGAATTGACAAAGGGTAGAGAGAATAGTTTTCTTAACGCCCTGCAGGGAAAGATCAGCGGCGTCAACATTGTTTCTTCCGGGGGCGCGCCAGGCGCGGGTACTGATATCGTGATCCGGGGCATCTCCTCCCTCAATCCCGGTGCAGATAACCAACCACTGGTGGTCATTGATGGCATTCCCGTCAACAACAGCACCAATGCCGCTAATATGGTGCCGAGTACTGGCACCAACAGCCTGCAGGCTGGCAGTAACGACCAGTTCTCTTATCCCAACCGCGGCCTGGATATCAACCCGGATGATATTGAATCCGTTTCCGTGCTGAAAGGCGCCGGTGCTACCGCTCTTTATGGCCTGCGTGCCGCCAACGGTGTCCTGATCATCACCACTAAAAAAGGAAGCGCCGGCAGGATGAGCATCAATGTCAACAGCTCGGCAGCCTTCGATTACCTGACCAAATACCCCGAGATCCAGACCAAGTACCGCGAAGGACAGCAGGGCCGCCTCTCCCTCAATGCGGATGGTTCCCTGGGCAGCAAATTCCAGACCTTTGGTCCGCTGCGTACAGAAGAGGATCCGCTATACAATAATTTCAAGCGTGCTTTTACTACCGGCATGCGCTACAATAATTCCGTTTCCGTACAGGGCGGCAATGCAAAGACAACTTACTACAGCTCCTTTTCTGCCCTGAACCAGGACGGTATCCTGGAAAGCACCAGCTACGACCGGTATACTTTCAAACTGGCGGGCACCACCCAGCTTTCCGATAAGTTCAGTGTCAACGCTTCGGCCACCCTCACTACGGCTCAGACAGTGCAGCCTTCAGCGGGCGATAAAGGGGTGATGACGGCCCTGGCCTATCATACCACCACCTACGATGTCCGGGATTATGTTTATCCTGATGGCAGCCAGAAAGTATATGCGCCCGGTACCATCGACAATCCCCTCTACGTGGCCAGATACAGTCAGATGAAAAGCAATCTTTTCCGGTTTGTAGGCAATATGGGCATCACGTACCAGATCCTGCCGCAGCTGAAGCTGGACTATAAGATCGGCGGTGATTTCTTCAGCGATAACCGGACCCGTATTGTGCCTGGTCCCCGTTATCCCGGTGATCCTACCACGCTGGATATGGCCATCAGCAGCGGTGGTTTTATTGTGGAAGAGCGGGTCACCAACAGGGATATCAACAGCAATGCTTTCCTGTCCTGGGATGATCGCGCCGGGGACTTCAGCTATACACTGATGGTGGGTAATACCATCCAGGTCACCTATAATGATGTGATCAATAACCGGGGCGAGAAATTTGGCCTCGTTGGTTTTTATGATCTGGTAAATACCATCAACCAGTTCAACTCAAGAACAACTACCCGCCGGCGTTATGCCGGTGTTTTTGGTAGCGCCAAGTTCGGCTATAAAGATGGGGTGTACCTGGAAGTGACCGGAAGGAACGACTGGAGCTCCACCCTCCCGGTACAGAATAACTCCTTCTTTTACCCGGCCGTGAGCCTCAGCTATAACTTCACCGAACTGCATAATCTCTCCAACGACGTGCTGAACTTTGGCAAATTCCGTATTTCCTATGCCCAGGTGGGTAAGGATGCGCCGCCTTATAGCAACGGACCGTATTATGTGGCGCCCCGGGGCTTTCCATTTGTTTCCGGCACTACCAGTATCCTCGGTTTCCTGCGTGGCGCTACCTATGCTGATCCGGACCTGAAACCGGAGATGCAGAAATCATTTGAAATGGGCGCCGAGCTGCATTTCCTGCAGGACAGGCTGAACCTGGACGTCAGCTGGTACAAGAACCGGAACGTAGACCAGATCATTCCTGTTCCCATTGCCTTCACCAGCGGCTATTCTACCTATTATACCAATGCCGGCACCATTGAGAATGTGGGCACAGAAGTGGAGCTGACCGGCACACCGGTACGGACAGACGACTGGCGGCTGAACCTGACCGTTAACTGGTCGCAGAACCGTGGCACCGTAAAAGCCATCAAAGAAGGCATCACCGAAATACCGGTATATGATGAAGGTCGCCTGGTCAACAAACTGGTGCTGGGTGGCTACTCCGGCGATCTCTATGGCACTGCCTACCGCCGGGATGAGAACGGCAATCTGCTGATCCTGCCTTCCGGTTTCCCGGATTTTACGCCTTCCTTTGTAAAGGCCGGCAATGCTTTCCCGGACTGGATTGGCAGTGTGTCCGCCACGCTGACCTGGAAGCAATTCACGCTGTCCGGTCTGCTGGAATACAAGAAGGGGGGAGATATGATGGACGTAACCATGCGGAATGCCATCCGCAACGGGGTACTGAAGATCACGGAGAACAGGTACCAGCAGATCATCTTCCCCGGGATTAAAATTGCCGATGGCAAGGCCAATGATATCCCCGTGGTGCTGGACCATAATTTCTATCGCAATACCAACCTTTTCAATAATATCACTGATATCATTGTGCAGGACGCCAGCTGGCTGCGACTGCGGAATATCAGTCTCAGTTACGAGCTGCCGAAAGCAATCCTGCAGCGTACCAAGTTCATCAGGGGCGCCAGCGTAGGCGTAACAGGCAGCAACTTCCTGCTCTGGACACCCTTTTCCGGTTATGATCCCGGCAGTAACGCCTTTGCCACGGGATATAATGTATACGGGTTTACCGGCAGTAATATCCCCAATTTCAGTTCCTGGATCATTAACCTGAATGTTAATTTCTAAAAAGCTTGAACATGAGAACCAATCCCATCATAACAGGAGTGCTGCTTTGCCTGCTTATAGCCATGTCAGGCTGTAAGAAGTTTGTGGAGAAGGGCAATGTGAACATCGATCCCAACAAACCACCCTTTGCCACGCTGGCCACCCTGCTGCCCGCGGTAGAATATTCAACCGCCAATAACCAGGGGCTGCTGGGGTATATCACTACCCTATTCCCGCAGCAGATGGCAGCTTATTCCGCCGGCCCTATCAATGAAGACCAGAATAATGAAGTGCGTATCTCCAGTGCTTTTGAAGGCATTTATAAAGATGGTATTACCAATAGTACGCTGATCATAGCCATGAGCAAAGAGCAGGGCGCGCCACATTATACCGCTATTGGCCGGATACTGCTGGTCACTAACCTGATTTTAGCCACTGATACCTGGGGTGATGTACCGCTGACCGATGCCATCAAAGCGCCTGCAGTGCTGTACCCTACCTACGATAGCCAGCAGTCCATCTATGAGTATATGCAGAAAAGCCTGGACTCGGCCATCATTGAAAGCAAGGCTGTGAATCCAACCACACTAAGACCCAGTATTGATGATATGATCTTTGCCGGGGATACTTCGGCCTGGCGCAGAACGGCCTGGTTGCTCAAAGCGCGGCTGTATATGCATACTACCAAAAAAGGAGCCACAGCTGCCGCTGCCAATGCCCTGGACGCGCTGGCCAATGGGCTGTTGCCCACCAGCAAGGATTACCAGTTGGCTTTCAGTGAAAGAAACCCCAATCCCTGGTTTGTGAATGTTTCCGGCAGGATCTCCGGAAGCGCCACCTATACCATTGGGCCGGCCAAAAGATTTGTGGATGCGCTGAGCGGCGCTGCCTACCCCGGCCTGGTGGATCCCCGGATCGACAAGCTGATCTTCAAAAGGGCTACTGCCAGTACGTATGTAGGGATCACCAATGGCCTGGCCAATACCGGCAATACAACGGACCTTACAGACGTTACTTTCTTTGCGCAGCGCGGATCACCATTACTGATGGGCTCCTATGCTGAACAGAAACTGATGGAAGCTGAAGCGCGATTCCTGCTGAACGGGGGCACAACTTCTTCTGTGGGCAGTACACAGGAAGCTTATGATGCTTATATAGCGGGCATTACAGCCAGTATGAGCAAACTGGGTGTAAATGGCGCTGCTTACCTGGCTAATCCGCAGGTGGCGGCAGGTGCTGCAGGGCTGACACTGGAACATATCCTGCGTGAGAAACAGGTGGTGCTGTTCCTGCATCCTGATGCCTGGGCAGATGTGCGGCGTTATGATTATAATGAAGACCTGTTTGCTGGCATGGTATTGCCCGAGCGGCAGAATGCCAATATGGGCGGGCAGTTCATCCGGCGGGCACAGCTGCCGTTAAATGAGCTGAACCGTAACCCGGAAGCACAGGAAGCAGTAAAACCCATGACTGAAAAGCTCTGGTGGGATCAATAAATCAGTAACACTAAAGAACAAACCATGAAACTTATACATATTATACTGATCATAGCCGCCCCGCTTTTTCTGCTGCTGGCCTGTGATAAGGAGGAGCAGGATTTTATCAGGGATAATACGGAACCTACTGGCGTAGGCTATTACCCGGTAAGCACCAATTCCCTGCTGGACCTCAACAAGACGCCGGTGGCTGCGCTGGCCACCAGTACATCATCGGCCACTGCATATGCAGCAGGCGCTACTATTAAAACGGAGCTTCAGTTCTTTTCTGAAGGCCCTGTTAAAGAGATCAACCAGTACAATACCATTGGAGGAACCCGGACAAAGACCGGGACCTGGCCTTATGCAAAGGCTTATTCCAGCTTTAAGAAACTGGATACCCTGCTGGTGCCGTATGTGATGCCAACCGGCACAGCGGGGACGGTGATCAAGCTGGAGTATGAGATCCTGAATGAGAATAGCCTGAATGTGATCAGGACCGTATATGTGAAACTGCAATAAAAAAACTGTCGGTGTTTTGCCGTCTGTTCAGTTGTTATCAACCTGTCGCCGCAAATGGGTTAGTCCCTGCGGTCAATACCATCTACTATTAACACTGGGTTGTCAACGGCTGGACGGGCGGCACCCCTTTTTGGCGCCGGATAGCGCTATAGATCTGACGGGGATTTTTTCTTAGCGTCTATCGCGGAAGAAATTCTTCATCAGTTCGGCACATTCTTCTTTGAGAATGCCTTTGACCACTTCTGTTTTGGGATGAAAGGGCCAGTTGGGGCCGGTTACCCGTTTATGGCCGTTCTTTTCATCTTCAGCACCCCAGACAATCCTGCTGATCTTACTCCAGTAAAGGGCGCCGGCGCACATCAGGCAGGGTTCTACCGTGATATAAATACTGGCTTCGGGCAGGTATTTGGCGCCGAGATAATTAAAGGCGGAAGTCAATGCAATGATCTCGGCATGGGCGGTTGGATCTTTCAAACGCTCCACCTGGTTATGCCCGCGGGCAATGATCCTGTTCTGTAAAACTACCACTGCGCCTACAGGAATTTCCCCTTCGTCATAGGCTGCACGGGCTTCCCGTAATGCCTGGGACATGAAATGTTCATCTGTCATGGCTGTGAAGATACAACCGGTGTATTATTTTACGATGAGGTTTGTACAATAGCAACTGGCGGTTACACGATTTCCAAATCCTATTTTTAGTTGAAAGGTAAAACAGACCGGTAGCTGTCTGCTGACAAGAAATGCTGCCAGACTATAGTTACGCCATTTTTTTCTTCAGCGTATCAATTTCCACCAGCAGTCGCTCCAGCTCCCGCCGGATATATTCAAACTCCCATTTATCCACTTCAACCGTTCCATCAAACTGGAAGGGGCTATGCCTCTTTTTACGGGCTTCGCGTTCCAGGTCGCGCAAAATGAGTTCGTCGAGGCTGATCTTAAAAAATGCGGCGATATCGAGCAAACCGCTGAGATTGGGCGTTGAACTGGCCTTCTCGTAATCTGACCAGGCGCCGCGGGATAAATTGAACTGAATTTGCAGTTCCTCCTGCCGCAAGGACTGCCGAAGTCTCAAAAACCTCAAATTCTTCCCCAAATGGCAAACTAAATTTTTGCTAAACATAAATTAATTTTACTAAATAAATTGGTAATTCAGTTTGTTTGCCTATTTTCGTATACGAATATACGTTATCTGTTTAAAAGAAAAAGACGAAGATTTAGCGCATCCATCCCTGTTATTAACAATAGCTTGTTAATAACCGTTATTAATACACTAAATAAGCAATTATTTAGTGTGCAGATCTTTGTCTTTTTTAACTTTTAAATAGTAAACAATGAAGAAGTATCAGCGTACTGAATGGTTTAATCAACCCATACGATTAACCGAAAAACAGCGGCAGGATCCCGGCGCCATTCTCCGGGACTTTTTTACCTGGTATCACCTGGATGATCTGCGGGAGATCCTCTGGGAATGGATGCAGGTTGGGCTTACCACGGACAACGAGGTATACCAGAATGGCCGGGACCGCAGTAATCTCCTGTTCTTTTGTAAGAATATTGAAATGCTGATTGAAGCAGCCTTCCTGTTGCAAGACGGGAAGAACACCCGCAAGAATAAAAATAAAAAGGGCAAAGTAATGCCTTTGCCCGCTGCTGGTGCCTGATCAATATGCCTTACAGGATAAGGATCAGGATCAGAATGATCAGCAAAATACCCCCTAAGGAAATATATACCCCTCCTCTTCCAACGGCTCTGGCTTCCTGGTTCAGTGAGCGGACCTCTTTACGCAGTTCCTTGCGCTCAGCGCGGGAAAGCATTGACCTGTCCATATCCCTGATGGTCTCTACCCTGGCTTTGATAGTTTCCAGTCTGGCCATTTTTTCTGCATCCGTCATGCGGGTTATCCGTTCATGGAGTGCTGCTTTGTCGGAAGGCATTGCCTGTATGGTGCTGGTCAGTACCAGCAGCAGGCAAACCACTAAGAAGGATTTGTTTTTCATATCCTGTGTTTTTATTAGTCTATAAGCAAAAACCATCGCTGATACCCGCTCTTTTACCAGGCGCTGAGCGCAACCCTTTCCTATCATGTGTTTACGCTGGTTAACAGGACTCCGGCAGTCTTGAAAGCTGTGGCCAAAATTCCACAAATTGGCTGCCTGCTGTTTTATACCTATCTTTTTCTAAAGAATCCGGATGTCAACATCATTTACCCAAGTACTGATCTGCCTGCTGGCAGGCATTGGTCTTATTGTACTGCTGACAGCCCGTTACCGCGTACATGCTTTTTTTGCTTTACTCCTGGCCTCTTTCCTGGTTGGGCTGGGGGTACAAATGCCCGTACCGGAAATTGTAGCTGCGGTCAAAGAAGGTTTTGGTCATATCATGCGTTCCCTGGGGCTGATCATTGTGCTGGGAACCACCCTGGGTGTTTTACTGGAGCATACCGGCAGCACCCGGGTAATGGCTGCTTATATCCTGAAAAGAACAGGGGAAAAGAATGCACCGCTGGCTATGAGCCTTACAGGGTTTATTGTAGGCCTGCCTATCTTTTGTGATTCCGGCTATATTGTATTAAGTGGGTTGAACCAATCGCTGGCAAAGCGTACAGGCATATCTGTGGCCATCATGGCCGTATCATTAGCCACCGGTCTTTATACGGTCCACTGCCTGCTGCCGCCCCATCCGGGCGCAGCTGCCGCGGCAGGCACTATTGGCGTGGACTTTGGCAGGCTCATTGCTATCGGTATCGGCGTAGCTGTGCCGGGCATGCTGGCAGGATACTGGTGGGCCCGTTATGCCGGTAAAAAGATCCCGGTTATACAGGTAACGGATAAGGAAGAGCCAACCAGCCAGGCAGTGCTGCCGTCACCATTACAGGCCTTTCTCCCGGTGATAGTGCCTATTGTCCTGATTGCTGTTAACTCATTCCTGGTAGTGGAGAAAGCCGCCGGCTTTTGGCAGCAGCTCTTTGCTGTCCTGGGTGAACCGGCTATCGCCCTTTCCGTAGGCATCCTGCTGGCCTTTGCAGCAGGCAGGAACTGGGACCGGGAAACAACCGGCAGGTTGCTGACAGAAAGTGCAGAAAAAGCCGGTGGTATCCTGGTGATCATTGGCGCTGGCGGCGCCTTTGGAGCCGTGCTGGCCGCTACCCATCTTGGACAGCATTTTGGCGAGCAGCTGTCACTGGGCAGCCTGGGCCTTTTCTTCCCTTTCCTGCTCACCTTTATCCTGAAAACCGCACAGGGCTCTTCCACCGTGGCTATTATTACTGCGGCCTCCATTATATTGCCGCTGCTGCCAGCCCTCGGACTGGACAGCGAGAACGGGCGGCTGCTCTGCGTCCTGTCCATGGGCGCCGGCTCCATGATGATCTCGCATGCCAATGACGCCTATTTCTGGGTGATTGCCAAATTCTCCGGCCTTGATATGCGCACTATGCTGCGGGTGTATTCTGTAGCCACCCTGTGGATGGGCCTGGTAACCCTGCTGACCGTTTACCTGCTTTCTTTCATTTTAGCCTGAACCAATGATGCATATCCTTGTAGCCCCCAACGCATTTAAGAACAGCCTGCCCGCCACCGCAGCGGCAGATGCTATCTGTGAAGGATTGTTGCAAAGCCAGTGTTCCTGTACCTGTCAGCCCTTTCCCATCGGGGATGGTGGTGATGGTACCGGTGATCTCCCGGTGCAGCACCTGCGGGCCACGCAACTGACCGCCACCGTACAGGGGCCCTTGGGCAGTCCTGTTCAGGCAGCTTTCGGCTGGCTGGCTGATACCCGTACGGCCATCATAGAAATGGCCCATGCTTCCGGCCTGCGCCTGTTGCATCCCTCCGGACTGGACCCTTTACGCGCCAGCTCCTATGGAACAGGCCAGCTGATCAGGCAGGCCCTGGACCTGGGCGCCCGGCAGATCCTGTTGTGTATTGGCGGCAGCGCCACTGTGGATGGAGCTACCGGCCTGTTACGGGCATTAGGTGTTCAATTCCTGGATCAGCAGGGACAACCCTTGCCCGATGAACCGGTTGCACTGCTGCAACTGGCCAGTATAGATATAACAAATATAAATAACCGAATAGCAGCATGCCAGTTCACTATTCTCTGTGATGTGGACAATCCCCTGCTGGGGCCTTCTGGTGCAGCCGCTGTTTTTGGACCACAGAAAGGCGCTACGCCGGAAATGGTGCAGGTACTGGAAGCAGCGTTGGGCCGGCTGGCCACAGTAGTGCAACAACAGACGGGAAAAGATATGACGCAGTGGCGACATGGCGGCGCAGCCGGTGGCACTGCTGCCGGGCTGGCTGCTCTTTTGCAGGCTTCACTGGTGAACGGGACTGACCAGTTCCTGGACAGGACCGGGTTCAATGAAGTGCTGGCTGCCGCCCAGCTGGTGATCACCGGGGAAGGCAGTATTGATGTGCAGACCTTACAAGGCAAGGCGCCGTTCGGGGTAGCCCGAAGAGCTAAGGATCGTGGCATACCGCTGGTGGGACTGGCGGGCAAACTGCCTCTTGAAAGAGATCTTACCCTGGAAGCCTGGTTCCCTGTCCTGCTGCCTATTGGTCATGAACCACAGCCCTTAAGTGAGGCGCTGCCAAATACCAGGGAAAACCTGGTCCGTACTGCCAGGAGCCTGGGCAACCTGCTGGCGGCTAACGGGAAGCAACTCCCATAACAAGCTACAAACAGCAATAAAGCGTGTTTTTACGCTTTGCTCTTAACGGGGCCTGCTGTAAAAAATAACTAACTTACAGTATCGGAAAAAATAGTAGAACGCATGCAGGAAGGAACAATGGAAGAATTGTTGGGCCCATCCCGTCGTTATTTTGACAGTGGTGTCACCCGTCCCTATGCTTTTCGGCACAAGCAATTGAAGCAGCTGAAAAAGGCATTGATCAAATATGAAAAGCCGCTGCACCAGGCTTTGTACCAGGATCTTAAAAAAAGTCCGGAAGAAAGCTGGGTCACTGAGACCGGCTTTGTCCTGAGTGAGATCAATATCGCCCTGCGCCGGCTGCGTCGCTGGATGAAACCGGTCAAGGTCCCTACCAATCTGCTCAATTTTCCTTCCAGTAGTTTTGTCTTACCCGAACCAGTAGGCGTAGTGTTGATCATAGGCGCCTGGAACTATCCTTTCCAGCTGCTGATGGCTCCCCTGGTAGGTGCTATTGCTGCGGGCAATTGCGTGGTGCTGAAACCCAGTGAACATGCTCCTGCTACTGCCGCAGTGATCAGAGAACTGCTCAATGAATTCTTTCCTAACCAGTATATCCATTTTGTAGAAGGGGAGGGGGCTGCTGTTGTGCCGCCCCTGGTAAAGGCTTTCCGGTTCGACCATATATTCTATACCGGTAATGCACAGGTGGGAAAGCTGATTTACGGCATGGCTGCCGAACAACTGATACCTGTTACCCTGGAATTGGGGGGTAAAAGCCCCTGTATTGTGGAAGCAGATGCCAATATAAAAGTAGCTGCCCGGCGGATTGCCGTTACCAAATTCTCCAATGCCGGTCAGATGTGCATTGCGCCCGACTATGTCCTGGTGCATGCCAGTAAAAAAGATGCCCTGATCAAAGCCCTGCAGGCTAACATCAGACAATTTTATTCCGATGATCCTGCCACCCATGAGAACTTTGGCCGGATCATCAATACCCGCCAGTTCGACCGGCTGGACAGCTATTTGCAACAGGGTACCATTATCCATGGCGGCCGCCGTAACCGCGATCAATTGTTTATAGAGCCTACGTTGATAGAGCAGCTGCCTGCCGATGCAGGTTTATTGCAGGAGGAGATCTTTGGTCCCATCCTGCCCATCCTTAGCTTTCAAACCATGCAGGAAGCCCGGGAAATTGTACTGCGGCATCCGCATCCGCTGGCGCTCTACGTATTTACCGGCAGCTGGCAGAAAGAAAAGGAATGGATGACCGGCATTGCTTTTGGCGGCGGTTGTGTGAACAATACAAGCTGGCATGCTACCAACCCCTACCTTCCCTTTGGGGGCAGTGGGCGTAGCGGGATAGGCGCCTATCATGGCCGCAATAGTTTTGATACCTTCAGTCACCATAAATCCATCCTGAAAACACCTGCCTGGTTTGATCCGTCCATGAAGTATCCGCCCTTTAAAGGGAAGTTATGGCTCTTCAGGTGGTTTGTCCGGTAATATCGGTTATGCATATAAGATATAAGTGCTTACCATGAGCGCAGAACAAATAGATGTTATTACTGTTACAGATCTGAGAACGGCCAATTTTCTCTAAACCATTAATATTGCATACAGGCAGTAAATAATTATGACAGGTAAACAAAAGATACTCAAGGCGATGTATCCCGTACTGATGGGCATCACAAAATTGTTCAGAGCAAACGCTAAAATAATTAGCAATAAGGCCGGGATCCAGCCCCGGCAACCCCTGTACGCTATCCCGGTGCAGCTGAACAACGGGGAATCCCTTTCCCTGGAAGCATTTAAAGGGAAGAAAATACTGCTGGTGAACACGGCCAGCGATTGTGGCTATACCAACCAGTACGAGGCTTTGCAGGAATTGCAGCAGCGGTATGCCGGCAAACTGCTGGTCCTGGGTTTTCCCGCCAATGATTTTAAGGAACAGGAAAAAGGGGATGATGCCAGTATCGCCCAATTCTGCAAGATCAATTTCGGCGTCAGTTTTCCCCTGGTCAAAAAAAGCAGGGTAATCCCCGTAAGCGGCCAGCATGCTGTTTTCCAGTGGCTCACCCATAAGGAGCAGAACGGCTGGAATGAAAAAGCGCCTTCCTGGAATTTTTCCAAATACCTGGTGAATGAATCCGGGGTATTGACGGATTATTTTGATCCTTCCATATCTCCGCTGAGCAAAGAAGTGGTGACGGCTATTGAGAAGTAGCATTCACAGTTTAAATCATCACTATGTTCACCAAGACCGATATTGAACGGTATTTCCTGGCTGAAAAGCAGGCGGGATTGTTGTTTTTACTGATTGGCCTGGCTACCGTGCTGATGGGCCTGCTATTGCTTTTTGTGCTCAAATCAACTTTTGCCCGGGGCGCCGCCCTGCCCCTTCTGATCCTTGGCCTGTTAGAGGGATGGACTGGCTATGCCATTTATAAGCGCAGTGATGCAGTCAGGATCCGTAATGTATATGCTTTTGATATGAACCCGCAGCAATTGAGGCAGGAAGAGTTGCCCCGGATGGAAAAGCTGAACCGGCATTTCAAATGGTACAGATGGGCCGAAGTATTACTGCTGGTAACCGGGGCTGGCCTGGTGATCTGGTTCCGGGCGGAACCACTTAATAATTTCTGGCTGGGTTTTGGCCTGACCCTGCTGCTCCAGGCAGGCATTCTGTTTACCGTAGACTGGCTGGCAGAAAAAAGAGCCCGGGATTACTGCCGCAGACTGACAGCTTTCCTGAGCGTCAGTCCACGATAATTGCCTGAAGCCACTCATTACCCTTACCATTTCTCCTGGCGGTCCAGCAGCAGAATAGCTTCCGCGATCATATTACAGACCCGGTAATAAAAGCCGGGATCAATCTTGTCAAAGGTATCAGTGGGCTGGTGATAGTCCGGATGATCTTCTACCCCAAAATAAAGGAAGGGGATATGCTGCTGGTGAAAAGGAAAATGATCCGACTGGCCCGTCCAGTCCTGCTGCCCGCCTTGCCCGCCATCATGCCCGGCCAGCAGGTTCACGGTGCTGAGTTTGCGCAGGCTGTCGATAAACGGTTTCAGAAAAGGATAATGATGACTGCCGCAGGCATAGATCTGGTTGCTGTCGTTCCGGCTCACCATATCCATATTGATATTCAGCCGGACCTGTTCCATTGGGATGGGCGGATCTTTGACAAAATTCCTGGAGCCTACCAGTCCTTTTTCTTCCCCGTCAAAGCTGGCAAAGAGCAGTGTATGCTGTGGCGGATGTTGTTTGAACCAGGCTGCCATGGCCAGCAGGGCCGCTGTGCCGGAAGCGTTATCATCAGCACCGGGATATATTTTTCCGCCATGCATGCCTACATGGTCGTAGTGGGCAGATACCACGTAATACTGATCAGGGAAACTGCTGCCTTTGATCATTCCCAGGACGTTCACCACTTTTTTGTCTGCGTTCCATTCGAACGACTGAAAGCGGATATTACCGGGTTTCTCCAGCTGCAGGGAATCAAAGCGCTGTGCAATATAGGTGCGGGCCGTACTGTTGCCGGTGGAGCCGGCATCCCTGCCTTCCAGGGCGGGGGCGGATAAAAAGGCCAGGTCGCTGATGAGGGTGATGCTGTCCAGGCGGATAGTGGCTATGCTGCCGGCAGTGATGGTTGCTGGCTGCTGTTGCTGGCCCGCCCTGCTCTTGCAGCAAACGAACAGCAGGAGCAGGGGGATCAGGAAACCAATTTTAGGTGCTGTCAAATTCCTGTTCATGGCAATGTTTTTAGTGATAAGGGCAGGGTTTGGATCAATGGCTGCATTCTTCCAGCTGGCCCTGGGAGAAATTCCCGGGGGACCTCTCCGGCGCCATGCCGGCAAATTGTACAGCTACTTCATCCAGTACGGCTTCAATTTCGGGCAGGGTCTTCACGGTCACCAGCCGGGTCCTGAATTCCTTGATATGCGGTAAGCCCTTCAGGTAGTTGGTATAATGGCGGCGCATTTCCAGGATACCCAGGACGGGGCCTTTCCATTCTACGGATTTATGGAGATGGGTGCGGCAAACGGCTACACGTTCTTCAATAGTTGGAAGAGGCAGCAGCTGGCCGGTCTGCAGGTAATGGCGGATCTCCCGGAATATCCAGGGATAGCCAATAGCGGCGCGGCCTACCATGATGCCATCCACCCCGTAACGTTGCTGGTAAACTTTGGCTTTCTGGGGGGAATCAATATCACCATTCCCGAAAATGGGTATCCGGATGCGGGGATTGTTCTTCACTTTAGCAATGAGCGACCAGTCGGCCTCTCCCTTATACAGCTGGGCGCGGGTCCGGCCATGGATGGTGAGGGCTTTGATCCCCACATCCTGGAGGCGTTCGGCTACTTCCTCAATATTCTTTGTCTGCTCATCCCAGCCCAGCCTGGTCTTTACGGTTACTGGCAGGGAGGTGGATTTCACCACGGCAGCGGTCAGGCGGACCATGCCGTCCACATCTTTGAGAACGGCGGCGCCGGCGCCTTTGCAGACCACTTTCTTTACCGGGCAGCCGAAATTGATATCAACCAGGTCGGGCTGTACGGTGTCCACAATCCGGGCGCTGAGGGCCATGGCTTCTTCATCCCCGCCAAAGATCTGTATGCCGAAGGGACGTTCAAACTCAGAGAAATCAAGTTTCTGGCGGCTTTTGATGGCGTCGCGGATCAGTCCTTCGCTGGAAATGAACTCACTATACATCAGGTCGGCCCCGTTCTGTTTGCACACATACCGGAAGGGGGGATCGCTCACATCCTCCATGGGAGCCAGGAGCAATGGGAAATCAGGCAGTGATATGTTACCAATGTTAACCATCCGTTAATAGCGGTTGAATGCTTATCTTGCAGCGTTCCGTTAAGGCTTTGACAGGTAAAAGTCCCTTTTTATCAGGACTTACCTAGGGGCTGCTTTTTTAGCAGCGCCTGCAGCCTGGTTGCGGCAAATGCAAAATTACACACTAATATTTGTTTATTCCAGACTATGATAGGCCATTTGAAGATAAAATCGCCCTGGAAACAGCTGGCAGTACTGCTTGCGGTATCGGTACCCCTGCTGGTCCTGGTTGTCCTGAACGGGCAGTCTGCCACTCCCGTGGACCTGAGCCAGCCTAACCTGGTGCAGGCTATGAAATGGAGCCAGGCCGTTTCCAGCATCGCCTTCTTCTTTTTCCCCGCCTTTTTATATGCAGCCTTTACTTTCCGTGGCCGGCAGTTCTATTTCCTGGGATTGCGAAAAGCGGAGAAGACCAATATGTATGTACTGGCAGCCTTCTGCATTATGCTGGCCTTTCCTTTCGTGTTCTGGCTGGGGCAGCTGAACCATGCCCTTCCCCTGCCCGAGTCCCTGTACAATATGGAAAAGCAGACAGGCAAGCAGCTGGAAGCATTGCTCAAGGTCAATACTACCGGCGATCTGATCATTAACGTGATTGTGATTGCTCTCTTGCCGGCTATCTGCGAAGAGCTGTATTTCCGCGGCGCCTTACAGCGTGTACTCATCCATTTGACAAAAAGTCCCTGGGCAGGTATCCTGCTGACGGCCCTGGTGTTTTCCACGCTGCATTTCCAGTTCCTTGGCTTTTTCCCGCGGATGTTCCTGGGAGTGGTGCTGGGCGCCCTGTACTGGTACAGCGGCAGCCTGTGGACCAGTATCCTGGCGCATTTTGTGAACAATGCCGTGCAGGTCATTGCCGTATCGGTAGCGCCCCGCTATATCAGTGAAAATCCCCAGATGCCGGTACTCACAGCCATTATCAGCGGTGTGGCGGTCTGGGCCATCGTCTGGTATTTCCATCGGCAGTCCACCACTTCCTGGTCGCGGGTCTATGGCGTTAATGAGCTCAATCCCACCAACCAGTTCATTGCCTGATCATTTTTTGCTATTTTCATCCTTTTTATACTATTCGCCCCATGGCACTTAACCTGGCCACACTAAAAACAAGATCCCTTACTGCAACCGCCTTCGTGGTGGTGATGCTGACGGGCCTGTTGTGGAACCACTGGAGCTTTTTCATCCTGTTCACCATCATCCATTTTGGCTGCTGGAAGGAATACCAGCAGCTGCTGGGAAAAATTGACCCTGAGTATACCAGTATTACTCCCTTTCACAAATATGGGGTCCGCCTGGCAGGCTGGTGCATCATGCTTTTTTTCCTGGGTAATAATTTTAATATCGGTGATTTCTCCTTCCATGCCATCGGCTGGTGGCTGGGCATGATCTGTGTGTTTGTATTGCCCATTATTGAACTGCTTTTTGCCGGCAATATCAGCCTTAAGAATATCGGGTATTCCACCCTGGGGCTGGTATATATTTCCCTTAGCTGGGGCCTGCTCATGGACCTGCGCTGCCTGCCGGAGATCAGCCAGGCCACCGATACCGGTATCCGGGTGCTGGATGCGGGGAAATTCCTGCCCATTATCCTTATTGTCTCCATCTGGATCAATGATACCATGGCCTATATTGTAGGATCGCTGATCGGCAAAACACCGTTCAGTCCTATCTCTCCCAAAAAGACCTGGGAGGGCACCGCGGGCGGGGCCATACTCTGTGTACTGGTGGTAGCCCTTTTCGGCTGGTGGTTCGGCGGGTTCAGGCTGATAGATTATATCGTGATCAGCGCCCTTGCGGCAGTCATGGGTACGCTGGGCGATCTGCTGGAAAGCAAAGGCAAGCGGATGGCCAATGTAAAGGACAGCGGCTCCATCATGCCCGGGCATGGCGGCTTCCTTGACCGGTTTGATTCGCTGCTGGTGGCCACACCCTTCGTGTGGCTCTATGTTTTCTTTTTTATGAAATAATGTAGTTTTGCCAATCAATAAACATCAATGACCATACACAAAGAAGGATATAAAAGCATTCTTATTACTGCCATCATCTTTGCAGTGATCAACCTGGCATCTTTTTATTTTATCAGTTTCAACCTGCCTGTGCTGAGCTGGCTGATCTTTGTCCTTACGTTGGGACTGCTCTTATTCATCATCTCCTTCTTCCGTGTGCCCAACCGGCAGCTCACCCGGAACGAGCAGCAGGTGGTGAGCCCGGCTGACGGGAAAGTGGTGGTGATTGAAGAAGTGGTTGACGAAGAATACTTCAAGGGTAAAAGACTGCAGATCTCCGTATTCATGAGTCCTGCCAATGTTCACCAGAACCGTAACCCGGTAAGCGGTGAAGTGGTGTACAACCAATACCATAAAGGAAAATACCTGGTGGCCTGGAATCCCAAGTCCTCCACCGAAAACGAAAGACATTCCGTAGTGATCCGCTATCACAAAGGCGAAGTACTGGTAAAACAGATTGCCGGCGCCCTGGCCAAACGCATTGTCAACTACCTGACCGTTGGTGAGAAAGTAGAGCAGAGCGCTGAGTTTGGCTTTATCAAATTTGGCAGCCGCGTGGATATCCTGCTGCCTGTAGGCACCAGGGTGAATGTGCAGCTGAACCAGGTGGTAAAAGGCGGCATCACGGTCCTGGCCACGGTGTAGGCCGGCTTCCTGCTATTATCAGAACAACTGTTCCAACTCTTTTAAATGATAGACCGTGTACGTAGGTTGCACGGCAGCCGGCAGGTTCAGGTGATTGACATAGACCTGGTCCATCCCTGCGTTGATACCTCCCTGGATATCGGCCTCAACGCTGTCCCCGATCATGATGCTTTTTTCCGGCAGGGCATTGGTTTTCTTAAAAGCGTATTCAAAGATCTCCTTATGAGGTTTCAGGCTATTGCTGCCTTCAGAGGTGATCACTTCCGTGAAATAGGACTGGATGCCTGAATTGGCGATCTTGCTGTATTGTGTTTTTTCAAAACCATTGGTGATCAGGTGCATCCTGTATCCTTTCTGTTGGAGGTACCCGAGTATTTCAAGGGTATAGGGGAAGAGGATATTGCGGGAGGGCAGCAGGTCTACAAATTCCTGTCCCATGGCGCGGGCCAGTTGTTCGTCCCCGATCTTAAAATCCAGCAGGCTCAGCCACATCCTTTTCCAGCGCAGTTCCTCCGCTTTTATATAGCCGTTGCGATAACGTTCCCAGAGTTTATCGTTGTGTACCAGATAGTTCTTATGAAAGAGGGTGAAATCGTACACGCCTTTGGATTCCAGTGAAAAGGTCTGGTACATGCTTTCAAGGGTCTGGCGGCTATTGGCTTCAAAATCCCACAGGGTATGATCGAGATCGAAGAACAGATGCTGGTACTTCATCCGGCAAAAATACGGCATAGCGTACAACCGGGCCGTTGCGATCCTGTTAAGATGCCGGACAATTCCCCGGAAATATGTTTACTTCGCAGTTCTAATAACTCTCTTATTATGAATGTGGTCATCACCGGAGCAAGCAAAGGATTTGGAAAAGCTATTGCCGCAGCGTTTGCGGAGCAGGGCAATGATCTTTTTCTCTGCAGCCGCAATGAGCAGGCGCTGAACAGCGCCGTGGCGGAACTGCAACAGGACTATCCCGGCATCCGCATCCAGGCCAGGCCTTTTGATCTGTCTGTCAAAGCGCAGGCCATTGCTTTTGGTGAATGGATACTGGCGCAGGCTGTTTCAGTAGATGTGCTGGTCAACAATGCCGGGTTATTTGAGCCGGGCGGCGTCCACAATGAAGCGGATGGTGTGCTGGAACAGATGATCCAGGTGAACCTCTACAGCGCGTATCATCTTACCCGGACTTTACTGCCTGCCATGATGGAACAGCAGGCCGGTCATATTTTTAACATTTGCTCTATCGCTTCCTTACAGGCCTATCCTAACGGTGGTGCTTACAGTATCAGCAAATTTGCACTGGCCGGCTTCTCCAGGAACCTGCGGGAAGAAATGAAACCCCATGGCATCAAGGTCACCGGCGTATTCCCCGGTGCGGCCTATACCAATTCCTGGGCCGGCACGGGCGTGGATCCCCTGCGGATCATGGAAGCAAAAGATATTGCCACTATGATCTGTGCGGCTGTACAATTATCGCCACAGGCCTGCGTGGAGGATATTGTGCTGCGGCCCCAGCTCGGTGATCTGTAAAACAATTTTGGGCGAACCAGGGGCTTGCCGGGTCTTTACCTGCTCTCCAGCGCTTTGAGCATTTCTTCTTTTCTTCTCCTGGAAATTTCCACCTGTGTGCGGTCCGACAAAGTAATGGTGCCATGAGCAGTAAATTCCAGCACATGCGTTTTGTTGATGAGGTAGGATTTATGCACCGGCAGAAAGCCCTGCTGGATCAGCAGTTCTTCAAAGACCTTGAGGGCTTGCGGGATGGGCAGGGGCTTGCGGTTGGTGAAATAGAACCAGGTGAAAGGCGGATCGCTTTCCAGACGGATGATATCATCAATATGATAAAAGAAAGTACCCTCGCCGGAAGTGAGGGTCAGCCGGAGATCACTGGTATTTTTTGCCGTAACATTACGCAGCAGGTTGCTGTACATGGTTTGTGCCGCCGGCATATTGGCGGGCTGCGCCGTCAGTCTGTCAAAGCTGGCGCGCAATGCTTCACCGATGAAAGGTTGGGTAATAAATTCCACCATGCTGAACCGGATAGCATTGACGACCTGCTCATCAGGCTGGGTGAAAATGACCAGCCGGGCCCTGATATCTTCCGGTAATTTTTTGAACATATCATAACCTGCCCTGGGAATGATGGCGGCATCAATGAACAGGATGGATGGTTTGAAGGAGCGTATCAGGTCCGACACTTTGCTGAAGTCCGTAGTTACCCTTACTTCCGTTATTTCAGGGATGGTTTTCTTTACCAGGGCGCGAAGGCTGCTGGTGGCGGAAGCATCTTCCGAGATAATAATAATGTGCATGATCCCTGAAAGATAAGGAATTAAGGATTTCCGTGAACGGTGAAAAGGGATTCCGGAGGAGGGTTATATTTGTGTCTATAATACAACGTAGCAATATAATAGTACTGTTCTTCCTGCTGCTGTCCGCCTTTATGCCGGACCAGCGCAGCGAAGAGATTGACATAAACGCCAACTCCATACTACGGCGTGGAGAAACGGCGGAGGGGAAGTTGCGTGGTAATCTTTTCCTGGGTGGTGAAGCCAGCAAGAAGAGCTGTTATGTGGGCGAACCGCTGATGGTGGTATTCAAGGCCTATACCCGGGTCAACAGTGCTTCCCAGGTGGTGAGAAGGCCATCCCTGGCGGGTTTCAGCGTACTGGAAATGGTGGATGATTATGAGGACAAGCAAACCATAGAGCGGGTGAACGGGCAGCTTTATTATACTGATCTTATCCGTAAGGTCCATCTCTTCCCCTTGCAGGAAGGCGTATTCACCCTGGATGAAGCAGAAGTGGAAAGCGTGGTGCATTTTGTACGGACAGATGGGGACTATCCTGCTCCTTACGACTACAAGTTAACGTTACATTCTGCGCCCCTGACCATTACTGTGAAGCCCTTGCCTGAAAACGGTCAGCCGGAACATTTTGCAGGGGCTGTGGGCCGTTTCGGTGTTGAGGTATTTGCACCGGTTAAGCCTATCCGTGCCGGTGAGCTGGTAAAGATCCAGGTGGTGATCAGGGGCAGCGGTAATTTTTCCCTGCTGACGCCTCCTGAAGTGGCCTGGCCGGCAGGGGTGGATACGGCTGATCCCGTGGTGCGGGAGCTGGTCAATAAATACCAGTTCCCCTTGCAGGGTACCAAGACATTTGAATATTCTTTTGCAGCGCCGGATACCGGACTGTATACCATTCCGGCCATACACTTACCTTATTTTGACCCGGAGACCGCCCAATACCATATTGCCAGCAGCCAGCCACTGACCATCAGGGTAACGCCAGGAATTACCAGAGAAGAGCTGGACAGCAGGAAAAAAGGGATCAATGAGGACCAGGCCGGCGGTAGTATGCCCCGTCACTATTATTTTTTCGGGACCCTGGTAGCCCTGATCGTCTGCTGGGTGCTCTACCAGCTGCTCCAGCTGCAAAGGACCAGGCGGCTGCAACTGCAGGCGCAACAGCTGCCAGCCACTGTTGCCGGAGATGAGCCTGCCCTGCCCGCTGTGCATGAGCTTTTGCTGCCTGCTGTCAGGGCGCTGGAACAGGAAGACCATTTCCGGTTTTACCAGGCGCTGGAACAGGCCTTCTGGGAATTTGCCGCCATTTACCTGGAAATACCACCTTCTTCCCTGAATAAGCAGCAGCTTCAGCACCGGCTGGCTGCAAAGGGCGCTGCCCCCGAACAGGTGGCGGGTTTTATTGCTGTATTACAGGAATGCGAATGGGCAGCCTATGCACCGGCCGGTGAGCGAAGAGAGGCGGGTGCGCTGCTGAAAGAGGCGGAGACCATATTGCTGCAACTGAAATTTCCGGCGGTCTGATCCCGGACCGGCTATTCTGTGTATTTATAGCCAACACCCCGGACGGAATGAAAATACTGGGGGTTCCTGCTGTCTTCCTCAAAGTACTTCCGGAAGTTGAGGATAAAATTATCAATGGTCCGGGTAGTGGGGTATACGTTATAGCCCCAGACGGTCTGGAGGATCTTTTCCCGGGGCACCACTTCGTTTTTATTTTCTATCAGGAGCTTGAGCAGCATGGCTTCCTTCTTGCTCAGCTGGATGCGTTCACCGCTCTTGGATACGGCTTCCTGGGCTTTGAAGTCAACTGTGTTGCTGCCAAAGGTATAGGTATCGCCCACGGTATCCTTGTCCTGCATCTTCTTATTCTTATTGATCAGCTTCTGCACGCGCAGCAGCAGTTCTTCCAGGTTAAAAGGCTTGGTGAGGTAGTCGTCGGCGCCTTTCTTCAGGCCAACCACGCGGTCGGAACTGGTATTCTTGGCGCTGAGGATGAGGATGGGCACTTCATTATTGGAAACACGGATGGTTTCCGTAACGGTGATGCCGTCCAGTTCGGGCAGCATGACATCAAGGATGATCAGGTCGAAATACTCTCCCTGCACTTTCTGCAGCGCATCGCTGCCGGTATAGGAAGAGGTGACTTCATAGCCTTCCAGTTCCAGGTTCAGTTTCAGTGCCTCGTGGAGGTTTTCCTCATCTTCGACCAGCAGTATGGATATTTTTGTGCTCATGGGAGGATAGTTTACGCGGGTATATGCACGGCAAAATTACAGCCTACAGGGGAATTGTCCGTAATATGTATGGTTCCTTTGTGATCCCGGGCTATTTTTTTACAAAGATATAACCCTAATCCCGTGCCTTTGGCTGTCCGGGTGCTTTCATTACCGATGCGGTAGAACTTCTCAAACACCTTTTTCTTCTCATTATCGGGGATGCCGGGCCCTTCATCCAGTACCTGCAGGCTGAGGTGGTGGTGCTGGCGGTAAGCTTTGCAGGTGATCTTCCCTTCCCGGGCGGAATATTTGATAGCGTTCTCCAGCAGGTTATTGACCAGCATCTGGAGGAGCAGGGGATCGCCTTCCAGCTGCAGGCCGGGTTCTACCTGTTGCTCCATCTTCCGTTCCGGAAAGCGGTTCCGGAAGTCCTGCGCACAGTTGCTGACCAGGGTGCTGAAATCAACCGGTTCTCTGCTGCGGCCGTAGCGGCCGCCTTCCAGCTGGGCTGATACCAGGATATTATTGGTGAGTGTGTTCAGCCGGTTGGTTTCCTCCAGGGTCTTGCTCAGCAGTTTTTGCCGCTGCGCTTCATCCAGCTGCCGCTTCTGCATGGTTTCCAGGTTGAGCCTGGTGACCGCAATGGGTGTTTTCAGCTCATGGGTAACAGCCATCATGAAGTTCTGCTGCTGCTGCTGGAGTTTGATCTGCCGGCGCACTGCCCTGTATACAAAGACGGCCACAATGAGCGTAATGGCCAGGAAGGTCAGTCCTTCGCCGGTATACTGGGCGGATTTCCGCCGGCGCTCATCCTGGATAGTATCGTATTTGCTGACATAGGTAGGATCATCCAGCTTCAGCTCATTGAGGCGGTAGGTGGTCATCTGCGCATTCTGTTTATCCAGTGCCGTGAACCAGAATATCAGCGCGGCAATGATATACAGGAGCAGGAACCAGTACACCAGGGTAATGAAGATGAGCCTTTTTTTGAGCGGATGAACTGCCATAGGCCTATTGTTGAACTTTTTCTACCCGGATACCCGCATTCATAACATATTCCAGCGGGTCCTCCCGCATGATCTGTTCCAGGGAAAAATGATAGGTGCCTGCCTGCAATAAGCCGGGCCGGGTAATAAGGATACGGTGATCAAACAGATCGTCCATACCTGAGCCCAGCCAGCCTTTGTCGTCTGTTGCCAGGCGCAGGTCCAGGGCTTGTTTGCTGGTATCTCCGTTGGGCGCAACAGATTGTACGTTGAGCCAGATATTGCGATAGCGGTAAGCGTCACTATGCCTGATCACTACAAAGATCCTGTACTGAATGCTGGTATCTTTTACCGTGAAGTCGATAGTAGGTTTGAAGCGTTTGCTCCAGGAATGTTCCGGTATCGGCACATTTTTTTCAAAGACATCCGTATTGGGGGTACAGGCGTTCAGCAGGAAGAGGCAGGCCAGGACTGCGGGAACCCAGGAAGAGAGACGGCTACTTTTCAAGGCGAATATTTTTACAAATATACTACAGGGACAAAACGGGGGCAAGCGGTGGCTTACAGCACATTCAGGACCTGCTCCTTGGCCTTTTCCAGTTCGTCCTTCATCTGCACCACGCATTTCTGGATGGTGGAGTCATAGGCTTTGGCGCCGGTGGTATTGATCTCCCGTCCAATTTCCTGGAGGATGAAGGAAAGCTTTTTGCCTTTGTTGTCACCGGCTTCTTCCAGGATGTTCCTGAAATACTCGCAGTGGTTCTGGAGGCGTACCTGTTCTTCGCTGAGGTCTATCTTCTCAATATAATAGATCAGTTCCTGTTCCAGTCGGTTGGCATCGTATTTTTCCTTGCCCACGTTTTCTTCCAGCACTTTTACCAGTCCTTCCCTGATCTTTTGTTTACGAAGGGGTTCCAGTTCTTTTACCTGTTCCTGCTGCTGGCGGATATTGGCGATGCGGAGCAGCAGGTCCTCTTCCAGGGATTTGCCTTCTTCCTTCCGGTGATGGTTGAGGTCATCAGTAGCAGATACAATCACTTTCTTGAAAGCTTCCCATTCGGTATCTGTAAGGGTATCGCCGGTAGGGGTGATCACTTCCGGCAGTTTAAGCAGGCTGGCCAGTATATTGGAGGGATCCAGTTTGAGGGATTCAGAAAGATCGGCGATGGATTGATAATATGCTTTGGCCAGGTTGGTATTGATGGTGACCGGCTTGGCGCTGCCGCTTTCTTTCAGGCTGATGGTGCAATCGACAGTTCCCCGGCCCAGTTTTTCCGAGAGCAGAGAGCGGATCTCGAATTCAAAGGGTTTGAGGAAAGCAGGCATTTTCAAAAAAAGCTCGAACTGTTTTCCGTTGAGGGACTTGATATCTACCAGGAAGGTTTTGTCGCCTACGGATTGTTCTGCTCTTCCAAAGCCTGTCATTGATTTCAACATAATATCAGGATTTTATGGAAAGGTAAAGGAAATAGTTAAGAATAAGCCTGTTCCGGTGATCAGTGATCGAAAAGGGCCTGGTAAACAAATTCCCTTTTCAGTTCCATCATTTCACCGGGTTGCATGTCCGCGAGGGTGAGCTGGCCAATGCGTATCCGGATCAGGCGAAGGGTGGGGAATCCTGTTCTGGCTGTCATCTTACGGACCTGCCTGTTCTTTCCTTCGGTGAGCGCCAGGCTGATCCAGCTGGTGGGGATCAGTTTGCGGTACCGGACCGGTGGATATCTTTCCGGAACAACCGGCGCCTGTTCATAAAGGATCACTTTACCCGGACGGGTAGGCCAGGGTTTGCCATCAACGCTGATAGTGACGCCCGTTTCCAGTTGCCGGATCGCCTCGGCGGTAATGGCGCCATCTACCTGTACCAGGTATTCTCTTTCGTGTGCAAAGGATGGATTAAGCAGTCGGTGATTGATCTGTTTATCATTGGTGAGTAACAGTAAACCTTCACTGTCAAAATCAAGGCGTCCCACAGGATACACGTCTGGCGGCACTTTGAAGTGATCCTTTAAAGTTTGTTTACCTGCTTCCGGTGAAAATTGCGAAAGCACTTCAAACGGTTTGTAGATGATAAAGTAACGAAGCATATAAAAGAAAAATCTCCCGATGAATCGGGAGATTTATTATGTGGATGGGTTAGTAAGTACCGGGAAATAAATTTCCCTACACAATATTAAAAATAATTTTCTCTATCTAAGAAAATTTTCTGATAAATTTTATTCACATTTTTTTTAATACTGTGGAAATCCTCCGATGAAAATTTCCCGTTTGTTCAAATGTCAGGAGCGCGGCATAAACTCTTCCGTACTTTTGCGCAAATTCCGCGTATGAAATTCCCATCTCCCGTATCAATTGAATGGATAGCTGAACTGATAGGCGCAAAGGTTATTGGTAACAAAGCTGCATCCGCCACCGGCATCAACGAGATCCATCGTGTGGAGGCAGGTGATCTTGTTTTTGTGGATCATCCCAAGTATTATGACAAGTGTATTCACTCTGCAGCCAGCTTCATCATTATCAACCAGGCCACTGATTTTCCCGAAGAGAAAGCATTGCTGATTGTTGACCAGCCTTTTGAAGCCTATCAAACCATTGTCCGGCATTTCCGTCCTTTTGAACCGGCAGCAAAGCTGGTCAGTGACAGCGCCGTCATTGGTGAAGGCAGCTGGGTGGCGCCCGGTGCTTTTGTTGGGCAGCATGTGCAGATCGGGAAAAACTGCCGCATCCATCCCAATACCTCCATCCTGGATTATACGGTCATAGGTGACAATGTAGTGATCCAGGCAGGAACGGTGATCGGGTCTGATGCTTTTTACTACAATACCAAAAAGGATCGTTCAGTCTGGTACAAACGAATGGAGAGTGGCGGCCGGGTAGTGATTGCGGACGATGTGGAGATCGGGGCTAGCTGTACTATTGACCGGGGCGTCAGTCATGATACCCGTATTGGCCGGGGTACCAAGATCGATAACATGGTGCATATTGGTCATGATACCATTGTCGGGGAAAACTGTTTGTTTGCCGCCCAGGTAGGGATTGCCGGCGCCACCACTATTGGTAATGGCGTTGTGCTCTGGGGACAGGTGGGTGTTTCCAAAACCCTGACCATTGGTGATAATGCCGTGGTACTGGCGCAGAGTGGTGTGCCGGGGGATCTGGCTGCTGGTAAAACCTATTTCGGTACCCCGGCCGATGATGCCTTACTGAAAAAGAAGGAATTGATCTGGGTCAAGAGAATTCCCGAACTGTGGGAGAAACTGAAATCCCTCTAAATCCTTTCTTATTTGAACTTACTGAGAAACTCATCTTTTTTCCGGGTGGATACTTCCAGCATGGTGCCGTTCTCCATTTCAATATAACCACCCCTGCCGCGGTGGTATTTCCGGATATGGTCATGATTCACGATATGGGAATTATGGATCCGGGAAAACTGCTGCGGCGGCAGTAGTTCTTCAAACTCCTTCAGGGAGCGCGCCACCAGCACTTTGTTGTTGTTGCTGAGGTGAATGATGGTATAGTTGTTATTGGCTTCCAGTCTTACAAACTCCACCGTGTCCATAAAGATAAAACCATCCATGGTAGGCAATGCCATGCGCTGGTAGCTGGACTGATTGGCCTGTATATTATACAGCAGGGTGTCAATACGCCGGGCGATGTTCTTGACCTTGATCCGCTCTTCCGCCTTTTTAACGGCATCCTGCAGTTCCTTGATATTAACCGGCTTCAGCAGGTAGTCCAGTGCGGAATACTTGATAGCATGCAATGCGTAGTTGTCGAAGGCCGTCACAAAGATGATCTCAAAGTTGACGGGAACTACATTATTCAGTAGCTCAAACGCATTACCGTTAGGCATTTCTATGTCCAGGAATACCAGGTCGGGCCGGGTGCTGCTGATCAGGGTGGCTGCACTCTGCATATTGCCGGCCGATCCTTCTACCCGTATACTGGGACAGTAGTTCAGCAACAGCTGGTGTAATGCTTCTACATTATTGGTTTCATCGTCAATTATTATTGCTCGTATCATATGCGTTAGGTTGGGACTGAATAAATGGTGGAAAACGGAGGGTGATCCTGGTGCCGGCAGCGGCGCCGCTGTCATCGGCCAGGTCAACGATCTCCAGGGTTATGGGATGAACCAATACCCTGTTGAGCACCCTTATGCGTTCAGCTGTCAGTGACATGCCTTTAGACTGGTATTCTACATGGAGCCGGGAACGGGTCTCTGCTGCTCTTTTGCGGCCAATGCCATTATCGGTGATCACGCAGACCAGGGTGTCCTGCTCACTGATGAATTGAATGCTGATATGGCCGTTATTGTCTGTCATATGCCTGACCCCATGCCTTACTGAATTCTCCACGTAAGGCTGGAGGAGCATAGCGGGGATCATGATGGTTTCCTGGTCCAGTAAGGGATCCACTTCAATAGTATAGGTAAACGCATTGGCAAAGCGCATGCGTTCCATTTTGAGGTAGCGGTCCAGGTAGGTGATCTCATTATGGAGGGAGATAGTACTCCGGGAGGAATTGTCCAGCGTCTGGCGCAGCAGGTAAGCAAATTCTGTCAGGTACTGGTTGGTGGTTTCAAAGTCATTCCGGATAATGAAGTTCTGTATGGAGTTGAGACAGTTGAAAATAAAATGGGGATTCATCTGGGAGCGCAGGGCCTGCTGCTCCAGTTCATTCATCCGGGATTGCAGGGTAGCTTTTTCCTGCTCCCGGCGCTGCAGGATAGCATAGCGGCGCCGGATCAGCCACCAGGCCAGTACAATGATCGATGCCACGGATGACAGCTTGAACCAGATGGTCTGCCAGAAGGGGGCGTCAATACTGAAGGAGATGAGCAGCGGTTCGCTTTTTATCCCGAATTTATTGATGGCTGACAACTCCAGCTGATAATCTCCAGGCGGAAGTCCAGGGTATTCCAGCGTTGTTTGGTGGGTGGAATCCCAGCTGTTATTCAGTCCTTTCAGCCGGTAACGGTAAAGTATATCACCACCTGATTTATAGGAAATACCTACAAAGGAAAACCGAAGATTATTTTTCAGGTAATCCAGCTGGATCCTGTTGCTGTCTGGTATTATGCTGATGCCGGAAGCATCCATATTGAGCAGCCGCAGGTCGCAGCGGGAAAAACTTTTCAGCCGGGATTCATTAAACAGGGTGAGCCCTGATACTGTACCTACATAAACAATATTGTCGTCAACATACAGTGTATTGATGATATTGGATGGGAGGCCATCATTCACTGTATAGGAGACAATGGGCGTTGCGGGCAGGTCCAGGTCTATTTTACAGATCCCCTTGTCTGTGCCTGCCCAGAGGTAACGGTTGTGGAGAAAGAGTGAGCGGCAGATATTGCTGGTGAGCCCTTTTTCCTCAGTGAGGTGCCTGACTATCTTATTGTCGCGCAACTGTACAATGCCGTTGCCATAGGTGGCTACCCAGACACTACCGTCGGGGGCAGGTTGGATAGCGGCAATGCGGAAGGTCAGCGGGCGGATGCTGGCGCCAAGGAACTGCGATCGTTTTTTTCTGTCCACTGCGTAAAGCCCGTTGACGGTACCAATATAATAGGTGTTATTGGCAAAGCTGGCTACAGTTGTTCTGCCTGGCCAGATGGTGTCCAGGGGTTGGAGGTTCTGGCTGTTCATCAGAAGCACTATGTGCCCGGTCCCTACCAGGATGGTATCCTGGTTAACAAGGGTGATTGATTTCAGCACAGCCAGGAGACTGATCTGGCTTTTACGGGTAACAGGGTCAAAACGGGCGAGGTGGGTATCAAAGCCCAGCAACAGTTTATTGTCAGGGGTGGAGCAGATAGCTGTAAGCCGGTTGGCATTGGTGATATGTTGATCAACGGTCAGGTACTGATCAAAGCTGATGGAATCTACATGCCTGTTTTCTCTGTTGATCAAACAGAGCCTTCCTTTGTCAGAACCCGCCAGTAACAGTCCTTTATGCTCAAGCAGGGAAAAAATCTCAAAAGAGGATCCCGGCTGTGAAAGCCAGGACCTGACCTCCCGGGACATCAGTTTATAGACACCGTTGTTGGTGGCAAACCAGAAATTCTGCTCCCTGTCAATCATTGCCCGGTGAACGGTCTTGCCCAGGAGAAAAGAATCCAATAGGGTGGATCTGTGAATGGAATCGTAAAAGAAGGCGCCTGAATAAGTACTGATAAAATTGGGATTGCCTTGTGTGCCTGCTATTCTGTACCGGTTCTTAATATAATAAGATATACGTTCATCCCCTCCCATGAGCAGGGAGTCCTTTTTTTTGATAGGTGATTTCCGCCCGTAAATGATCCTTTTTTTGTTCAGGTCATAGGTGAAAACAGAATCGGTTGTAAGGAGGAGGTAGGTATTGTTTGTCAGGCCGGGGCCAAAGCCCATTATGTGGTCCTTCCAATGAATGGTAAAAATGCTGTCGGTCCTATTTTTGGGATCAGGAATGATTAAGGTGGCTGAGCTTCCATGCATAAAGCAAACTGTACTGTCCCTGGCTTCCCTGAAATCCATGACGATGGAGCTGATAGGGATTTTTTTCAGCATGCTGTCATTTTCCTGGGTATGCAGTTTCCCTTTATAGTAATAGCAGATGGTATTCCGGAAGGGGGCGATCCATACCCTTCCTTTTGAATCGGCGAAGACCTGCAGTATTTCCGCCTCTGGCAATCCGTCTGAAGTATTGAAGGTCCGGAAATGAGTTCCATCAAAACGGGAGAGACCGGCCTCAGTGGCAAACCAGATAAAACCATCCTTGTCCTGGCAGAGTTGATAAACGATTGATCCGGCCAGCCCATCCCGCATCGTATAATGAACATAATTGTATTCCTGTGCAACTACAGGTGAAGCGGAAGGCAGGAAACTGAGCAGAAAACTAAGGCAGCAGGTAAGCAGCAATGAAGGTTTGGCGAGCGGACAAAAAACAGTATAACAGGAAAACCGACTACAATGCAGAGCCGGATCTTCATGAAAATAAGGTGCTTCTTTCTCAGGAAAAGGATACATGCTGGTCGGTCAGTAACTGTACAGATTAAGGTTACCGTCTGAAGGTATTAAAAAAAATCAGTTACGATGCAAAAATGATTGTCAAATTTTTGCTAACGTATTGACCAGTAGTGTTATGTCTACATGAATCTGCTTACTCGTATTCGTAGTTGTAAGGCAGCAGCTCTGCCAGTTTTTTCCAGGCCCAGTAGCCGGTATTGATCACGTCGTACTGTTCATAGAAGTAGCCGTTCTGTTCTATTACAAAGCCATCGGTCACATTGAGCAGGGTGATCTGGGTCTTGCTGTCAGCGGGCAGTTTGAATTCCTTCAGGAAGTTTTTATCGGGATAAACCTTTCTGTAGCTGATCCGGTAGCGGCCGCTCCAGCCAATGGTCACATCATTGCTGTCAGCCAGGTATAGGGTGGAATCATAGAGGTCCGGGATCAGGGTGCCTTTCACATCTTTCAGGTCTTCATCATTCAGTTTTTCTACCTGGAATCCTTCATCTGTTACAGTGCTATCGTACAGGGCGCGCATGAAATGCAGACGGGAGCCCAGGTAGGTGCGGGCCCTGTTGCGTTTCCAGGCGGCGGTCATTTCTTCGGTGCTGTCTGTTTCTATGAAGAAGGGGAAACCGGTATACTGGCTGATATTGGTGTTGTAGTCATAGCTGAAGGAGTCCAGCTGGTAGCGGATGGTATACCCCAGGGCCTGATTGCTGATCAGCAGGTCTTCTTTGGCGGTGACCTTCAGCCGGTTTCTTTTTTTGGTATAGAAAAAGTGCAGGGCTTCGGGATTGGTGAGGGTGCATTCTGCGGCATTGGGGGTGGTGCCGATAAAATGCCGGAGGAAGAAGGCGCCATATTTTTCGAGGCCGTTGGGCACTTCAGTGCTGGCCACCACGGCCACTTCTTCCAGGGAGGCTTCCTGTTTCACCAGTTCTATCGGCAGGGTATCCATTGCCGGCTGGCTGCTGCTGATGCGCAGCAGTTTTTTTCCATACCCGGTATAGGACAGCACCAGGTCGTACCCGCCGCCGGGCAGGCGAAGGGTGAAAACGCCTTCAGCATTGGTGACAGCGCCATGAGTGGTATTCTGGCAATAGGCGGAGGCGCCGGCCAGCGGCTGTCCGGTAGCTGAGTCCACCACTTTACCCAATACGGTGAAATGCTTTTCCTGGGCGGTCAGCGTCCCGGTGAGGGCAAACAGCAGACAGAGAAAGGTGATCTGTTTCATGTTCAGCAATTGGTATGGCAATAAAACGAAGGGCCGGCCAATAAAGTATCTACTGTCCGCCATTGGACAGGTACTGGTGGTATTGGCGACAGGCTTTTTCCACGCTGACCTGCAGGGGTGTAAAGGAGAAACCGGGCAGGGCGCTAAGGATCTTGCTATTGTCGAAATAGGTTTTGCTTTGCGCCACTTTTGCGCTTTGCCGGGTCAGCAGGGGGCGTTTGCCGGTGAACAGTGATTTCAGCTTTTCCAGCCGCCAGGCAATGCTGCCCAGGAATGGGGTAGCCATTTTAGCCGGTTGCTTTTTGCCGAAGGCATCGGCAATGCTGTTAAACAGCTGGCGGAAGGGCCAGTTGTCGCCGGATACAATGAACTGCTGGTTCACCAGGTCGCTTTCCATGAGGCGTACGGTAGCCCTGGCCACATCCTCTACATCTACAAATCCGTTCACCCCATTGGTGTACCAGGGGAATTCCTGGTATACGTTCCGGAAGATGGCGGCGCTGGAATTTTTCCAGTCGCCATAACCGAGGATGGTGCTTGGGTTCAGTACTACCACGTCCAGGCCTTCGCCCATGCCGCGCCATACTTCCCGTTCAGCCTGGAATTTGCTGATGGCGTACCAGGTATTGGTCTTGCTTTTCTGCCATTTTTTTTCTTCGTTCACCGTATCTCCGGTGGCGCTTCTGCCCAATGCGGCTACTGAGCTGATATAGACCAGCCGGCGTATGTTACAGATGAGCGCGGCGTTCACCACATTGGCGGTGCCATTGATATTGATCCGGAATAATTCCTGTTTATCGGCGGGATCAAAGGACACTTTAGCGGCGGCATGGATCACGGTATCAATACCGTCCATGGCTTCTTCAAGGGAAATGATGTCCAGCAGGTCGCCCTCAACCCATTCCACGCGATCAAAGATATGGGCGGGCAGGAAGAAGGGCAGTTTGGATGTTCTTCTCAGGGCGCGTACGGAATAGCCCTGTTCCACCAATTCTTTCAGGATATATGCTCCAAGGAAACCAGTGCCCCCGGTGAGTAGGATCTTATGCTGCTTGTTCTGCTCCAATGTATTCTTTTCAACTATATTGATAATACCCTTTGCCTGTTTTTCTGCCTAACTCTCCCTTGCTCACTTTAGCTGCCTGGATAGGGGACGGTTGAAGGCGCAGCGGACTGCCCAGTTGTTCATACACGGAACAGCTTACTGCGTAGTTGATATCATTGCCGATCAGGTCCATCAGTTTGAAGGGCCCCATCCTGAATCCCGTAGCTTCCAGCAGGCTGTCCACCGTCTCCATATCGGTCAGTCCGGGTTCCACCAGTCTGAGCGCTTCCAGGTAATAGGGCCTGGCCACATGGTTCACAATAAAGCCGGGTGCATCCTGGCAAAGCACGGGTGTTTTGCCGAACTGCCGGGCCAGGGTCATGATGGCCGCTGTAGTGGCGGGGCTGGTAAAAGACGTGTTCACTACCTCTACCAGTTTCATTACCGGGGCCGGGTTAAAGAAATGCATCCCTGCCAGCCTGGAAGGCTGTACTACCTGCCTGGCCAGTTCAGTAACGGACAGAGAGGAAGTATTGGTGGCAAAGATGGTTTCACTATGGTTCACTTCCGCCAGCTGGTTGAAGAGGCCTACTTTGACGGCCGTTCTCTCTACAATGGCTTCAATGATGATATCAGCAATACAATCGTTCAGGTCGCTGCTGAAACGGATCTGGCTGCTGATGGCAGCCTGTTCCTGCGGGCTGATCTTTTTCCTGTCCACCAGCGCCTGCAGGTCGGCCTGCAGGGCCACATGGGCTTTCTCCAGGCTCTCCGCATGTACATCGTAGAGGACCACCGGTAAACTGCTTTGTGCAGCTACCTGGGCAATACCGCGGCCCATGGTTCCGGCGCCGCAAACACAAACTGTCTGGACCATGTTTGGAATAAAATGAATTTTAAAGGATAAATGTAGTAAAAAGCGGGCTCATACGATTTGACCTTTGTAATTTAGCTTCTTAATTTTCGTCAGCCGTGAACCGCATTGACCGTCTGCACGCCATCCTCACGCATCTTCAAAGCAAGAAAAGGGTTACCGCCCAGGAAATCGCTAACCGGTTTCATATCAGCCTGCGTACGGTTTACCGTGATGTGAAGGCGCTGGATGAAAGTGGTGTGCCTGTTATTGGCGAAGCAGGCAGCGGTTATTCCATCATGGAGGGCTATCGCCTGCCACCGGTCATGTTTTCCCCTGAAGAGGCCAATGCGCTGCTGCTGGGTGGTAAGCTGGCCGAGAAAATGTCAGACGCCTCCGTTCAGAAACATTTTGAAGCGGCCCTTTACAAGATCAAAGCGGTGATGCGCTCCTCCGATAAGGACAACCTGGATCACCTGACGGATCATATTGCCGTGATGCGCTACAGGCCTGTACAGGCCGAGCAGGGCCCTGATCCGCACCTGGCCGTCCTGCAGCGCTGCATTGTAGAGAAAAGGGCCATCAATATCTGTTACCAGTCCGGCAAGAACGATGAAGAAACACACCGCATAGTGGAACCTATTGGTCTCTGGTATTACAGCCAGTACTGGCACCTGATCGGCTGGTGCCGGCTGCGCAACAATTACCGGGATTTCCGGGTGAACCGTATCCAGCGACTGCAAACCCTGGATGAGCGGTTCCTGGAGGCCAATCATCCCACCCTGAAAGCCTATATAGAATCCCTGGTCAGGGATACTTCCGGCCTGCAGGAAGTGGTGATCCGGGTGGATGCGGAAGTGGCCCGCTATATCCACGAGTCCCGGTATTTCTATGGTTTTGTCCGGGAAGAAAAGGAAGCGGATTTTGTGCGGATGGTCTTTCTTACCAGTTCCCTTCATTATTTCGGTCGCTGGCTGCTGATGTTCACCGGTGGCGTGCAGGTGGAATCACCGGTGCAGCTCCAGGAAGAGCTGCGCAGGATCATAGCGCTGGCCCAGGAACAGTTTTCCCGATAAAAAGGATGTATCAAAAATAAATGAAGGCCCTGAGCATGGCTTAAACGGCTACCTGTCTCCATCAGGTAGCCGAAAACAAAAAGGGTGTATCGTCTTTTTGATACACCCTTTTCAAAATATGCGGATCAGCGCTGCCTATAAAATGCGGGCGCCGTCTTCGATCTGCGTCACGTAAACTTCAGGGGTCACTTTGAACAGTCCTTCAAAGGCCTGCTGGATCTGCTGGGTGAAAGCGTCCACCTTATCAGCTTTCACAATGTTGATAGTGCAGCCGCCAAAGCCACCGCCCATCATCCGGGAACCGGCCACGCCTTCAATCAATCCTGCGCGTTCCGCCAGGAAGTCCAGCTGGGTGCAGCTTACAGCGTATTGTTTGCTGAGGCCATTGTGTGTAGCGATCATCAGTTTGCCGAAACTGTCCAGGTCTCCTTTGGCCAGGGCTTCACAACCCTTGAGCAGCCTGGCTTCCTCTGTTACCACATACCAGCAGCGGTCATAGACCACGGGAGACAACTCTTCTTTATGGGCGTTGAGGAAATCAAGGCTTACGTCCCGGAGCGAGTTGATAGCAGGCTGGTGTTTTTTCAGGATGGCTACACCTTCCTCACACTGCTGCCTTCTCACATTGTATTCAGAGCTGGCCAGGCTATGGGTCACCATGCTGTTGACCAGTACGATCTTGTAATCGGGGAAATCAAAGGGAATGTATTCATACTCCAGGCTGCGGCAGTCCAGTTTCATCACATGGCCTTTTTTGCCGTGCAGGCTGGCAAACTGGTCCATGATGCCCACTTTGGCGCCTACAAAAGTATGTTCTGTGGCCTGGCCTATCAGCGCCAGCTCCATGCGGCTCAGTCCCAGTCCAAACTGCTCGTTCAGGGCAAAGCCATAAGCAGAGCAGAGGGCGGCAGAGGAGCTCATGCCGGCGCCTACAGGTACATCGCCATCGAGGATAATGTCCACACCGCCGATCGTTTTGCCTTTGGCTTTGATATGGTGTGTTACGCCCAGGAGGTAGTTCAGCCATCCTTTCTGGGGTGTCAGGGTGTCCGCAGGTTTGAAGGAAGCCGATTCATTGAACTGGCTGGCGTATACATTGATAGTATCCGTATTATTCAGGGCGTAGGCTACATACATTTTCTTGTCCACACCGCCGGGCAGCACAAAACCTTCGTTATAGTCTGTGTGCTCACCAATTAAATTCACACGGCCGGGGGAGGCTGCAATTGAAGCGTCTTTTCCATAGAGGTCCCGGAACTGTTTTCGCAAACGATCGACTAACATATCTTCGAGAAAATTTAACTATTAAAAAAACTTATTGATCACATATTGAAAGAACCAGTGTATTGTTTGGATAGGTTCAAAGAAAAATGACCATTCTTTTGTGCGGCTGCAAGATACGGCAACTCAAACAACAATTTTTATGATTCCTGTCGGCTGCAGGCCCTTTTCCGGCCCCCGGTTACTGCCAAAGCCTGCCCTGCCTTTTCCGGTGGCATGAAATTACTATTAAAATCAGCCGGAGCAGCCTTTTTGCCGGTGAACAGGGCGGCGTACTGCGGCGTTGAAGGCGGGATCTTGTCCCTTATTACAGCTGCCGGCCAGTTCCTGTAAAGCGGCCCCGCCAGCACTGTTCCCCTGACAGGTACCTGAGTTTAGTCATAGGGCAGTTGGTTCGTCCCGGTTAAAGTTCAAAAAAAGCTACATTTACAACCCGTAATTGTACAATATGCAAACTGATTTCTTAGTCATAGGCTCTGGTATTGCCGGCCTCACATTTGCCCTGAAGGCCGCCCGGCAGTTTCCCGACAGAAAGATCCTGGTGATCACCAAGTCCCAGGCGGATGAGACCAATACCAAATACGCGCAGGGCGGCATTGCCGGCGTAACGGATTTTGAACGTGATAGTTTCGACAAACATATCGAGGACACCCTGATTGCCGGCGATGGGCTGTGCAATAAGGCGGTAGTGGAGATTGTGGTGAAAGAAGGGGTGGACCGTATCCGCGAGATCATTGACTGGGGCACCCAGTTTGACAAAGAGGACGATGGCGACTTTAAGCTGGGCAAGGAAGGCGGGCATAGTGAGTTCCGCATCCTGCACCATAAAGATGTTACCGGCCGGGAAATGGAAAGGGCCCTGCTGGAAGCTGTAGCTGCCCATCCCAGTATTGAGATCATCAAGCATTGTTTTGTGGTAGACCTGATCACCCAGCACCACCTGGGTTACCTGGTCACCAAGAGTACGCCCAATATTGAATGTTACGGGGTCTATGTGCTGAACCACCAGACCCAGCAGATCGAGAAGATCTTTTCCCGCATTACCCTGCTGGCTACCGGCGGTAATGGCCAGGTATACCGCTCTACTACCAATCCCCATATTGCCACTGGTGATGGTGTGGCCATGGTGTACCGCGCCAAAGGAAGGATCGAGAACATGGAGTTCATCCAGTTCCACCCTACTGCGCTCTATGAACCGGGCGTAAGGGGCCAGTCGTTCCTGATCACCGAAGCGGTGCGGGGTGATGGCGGTATCCTCCGCAACAAGAATGGCGAGGCGTTCATGGAACGGTATGATGCGCGCAAGGACCTGGCGCCCCGTGATATTGTGGCCCGCGCTATTGACAGTGAAATGAAGATCACCGGTACAGAGCATGTGTACCTGGATGTACGGCATATGCCCTTTGATAAATTCATGGAGCATTTCCCCAATATCTACGAGAAATGCAAATCCATTGGCATTGATGTCACCAAAGACCTGATCCCTGTGGCGCCGGCAGCTCACTACAGCTGCGGCGGTATTAAAGCAGATGAATGGGGACGAACCAGTATCACCAATCTCTATGCTGCCGGGGAATGCGCCAGCACAGGCCTGCATGGCGCCAACCGACTGGCCAGCAACTCGCTCCTGGAAGCGATGGTGTTTGCGCACCGCTGCTTTATGGATGCCACCCAGCGGATCCGGAATGGCAACCGGGGCGGACTGGCAGTGGAGCCTTCAGATATACCCGACTGGAATGCCAGCGGCACTACTGAGCCCAAGGAAATGATCCTCATTACCCAAAGCCTGAAGGAAGTGCAGCAGATCATGAGTGATTATGTAGGTATTGTACGAACCAATACCCGCCTGGAAAGAGCGCTCAAGCGACTGGACCTGTTATGGGAAGAGACAGAATCCCTGTATGAGACCAGCGTACTGTCGCCCCAGCTCTGTGAATTGCGCAACATGATCACCGTGAGTTACCTGATTGTAAAATGCGCCCATTTCCGTAAGGAGAGCAGGGGCCTGCATTTCAATACTGACTATACGGAAAAGAGCCCGCTGGTACAAAATATAGTACTGTAAAAGCACCTGTATGCAAGCAATGATCTTTGCCGCCGGCCTGGGCACCCGCTTCAAACCCTGGACGGACCGGCATCCCAAAGCATTGGCTGTTATCAATGGAAAAAGCCTGCTGCAAAGGAATATTGAATACCTCCAACGTTATGGCATCCGGAAGGTTGTGGTCAATGTGCATCATTTTGCCGACCAGATAGAAAATGCTATCCGGGAGAACGACGGCTGGGGCAGTGAGGTGCGCATCAGTGATGAACGCTCACAGGTCCTGGAAACAGGAGGTGGCCTGAAGCAGGCCGCTCCGCTGCTGGCGGGACAGCGTACCCTGCTCCTCAATGTAGATATCCTCACCGACCTTGACCTGGGCCGCCTGATCCGCTTCCATGAAGCAGAACAACCGCTGGCCACCCTGGCTGTTACGGGCCGCTCCAGCTCCCGCCAGTTCCTCTTCAATGATACCATGACGCTCTGCGGCTGGCGCAATAACCAGACGGGGCAGGAGCGTATCAGCCGGCAGGAGTCTGCCCTGCAACCCAAAGCTTTTTCCGGCATCCACCTTATTGAGCCGGGCCTCCCGGACCTGATAGAAGAAACGGGCAAATTTGGTATCGTAGACCTGTATCTCCGTCTCGCCACCCGGGAAACCATCAAAGGCTTTGACCATAGCGGCTCCCGCTTCATTGATGTGGGCAAACCAGAGGCTGTGGCCACCGCCGAAAGCCTGTTCCCCTGACCGCATCCTGATTTTTCAGTACTTTTACCGCCAACCTCAACAAGCATATGGTTTCTGTTATTGATGCTATCCGTCAGTTGTGCCTGACTTATTTCGGCTCGGAACCAACATCCGTAACCGTGTTGCCGCAGTCCGGCTCCGACCGGCGGTATTTTCGTGTACATACTCAAAAAGGGACCTTTATAGCCACACATGGCAATAATATCCCTGAGAACGATACCTTCCTTTATTTCTCGGAACATTTCCGCGCCCGCCAGCTGCCGGTGCCGGCTATCCTCTGCGCCAGTGAGGACCGGACCATCTACCTGCAGGAGGACCTGGGAGATGTGTCCCTGCTGAACAGGCTGGAAGCAGAAGGATTGAGTGAGCATGTGTATGCGCTTTTCAAAAAAAGCCTTCATCAGCTGGCCCTGCTGCAGGTAAAAGGACATGAAGGACTGGACTATTCCCGCTGCCTCACCAACCGGGAGTTTGGCAAACAGGCTATCATGGCCGACCTGCTCTATTTCAAATATTATTTCCTGGATGCCCTGCGCAAGCCCTACGATAAGCAAAAGCTGATCGATGATTTTGAAGCGCTGAGCAACTACCTGACCCATACGGAATACAAATACTTCATGTTCCGGGATTTCCAGAGCCGCAATATCCTGGTGCAGCCGGATGATTCGGTGCATTTCATCGACTACCAGGGTGGTATGCGGGGCGCCCCCCAATACGATGCCGCCAGTATGCTCTGGCAGGCGCGGGCCAACCTGCCTGATGAATGGAAAGAAGGGCTGCTCAATGATTATATGGATTCCTTTGAAACCATTATCGGGCAGCCGGTGGACAGGATCATCTTCAAAAGCCAGTACAATGGCTATGTGCTGATCCGCCTGCTCCAGGTGCTGGGCGCCTATGGCTTCCGGGGGCTGTTTGAACGCAAGGCGCAGTTCCTGACCAGCATTCCACAGGCCCTGGCTAACCTCAAATGGTTTATTGAGAACCAGAGCATCGGTATTGCCGTGCCCGAGTTCCGGAAAGTATTATCGGTCTGTGTGAGTGAAGAGATCATTGAGCGGTTCACACCGCTCAAGGCTACTGCCGAAACGCCGCTGGTAGTGCATGTGAACAGCTTCTCTTTCCGCGCCGGTATTCCTGCGGATGACAGTGGTAATGGCGGCGGTTTTGTATTTGACTGCCGCGGCATCCTGAACCCCGGCCGGCTGGCTGAATTTAAAACGCAGACCGGCCGCGATAAAGGCGTCAAGGATTTTCTGGAACAGCAGACCCGCATGCCGGAATTCCTGAACAGTGTATTTGATATTATAGACATCACCGTGGAAGACTATATCCGCAGGGGCTTTGACAACCTGGTCATCAGCTTTGGCTGTACCGGCGGTCAGCACCGCAGCGTGTATGCCGCCGATGCACTGACCCGGCACCTGCGGAATAAATTCGGGGTACGCATCAACCTGCAGCATAGGGTACAGGATGCAAAAAATTGGGTGAACGTTTAAAATAAGATCCGGTACCATGTATTACCTGTTGTTTGGATTCCTTTATCTGTTGTCATTACTGCCGATGCGGGCACTGTACCTTTTTGCAGATGCTGTTTATGGGTTGCTGTATTATGTGATCGGTTACCGGAAAGCGGTAGTCATGGGGAACCTCCAGATCGCTTTTCCGGAGAAAACGGACACTGAACGTAAAGCCATCGCCAAAAAGTTCTACCATAATTTCGTTGATAACTTCATTGAGACCATCAAGCTCCTGTCCGCCAGCAAAGAATGGCTGAAGGAGCATTTCCAGCTGGACAGCGATCCTTTCCCGGAGCTGTACGCCACCGGCCGTAAATGCCAGGTACACCTGGGCCATAACTTCAACTGGGAAATAGCCAATGTGGCCATGGGCTTCCAGATACCTTTTGACCTGATATCCGTGTATATGCCTATCAAAGCCAAAGCGATGGACCGGTTATTTATATACCTGCGGTCCCGTACGGGGTCTATCCTGCTGCCGGCCACTGATATGAAAAGGGCCATTGTGCCGCACCGGCACCGGCAATATGCGCTGGCCCTGGTGGCCGACCAGGCGCCGGGCAGCCCTGCCAACGCCTACTGGCTTAATTTCTTCGGCAGGCCTACAGCCTTTGTACGTGGTCCTGAAAGGGGTGCGCGGGTGGGTAATATCCCTGTAGTATTTACCCGCATCTACAAAACAAAACGCGGGCGTTACAGGGCCAGTTTTGAAGTGGGTGCGTTGAATCCTTCCCAACTGCCTGAGGGTGAACTTACCCGCCGGTATATACGATTCCTGGAAGAGGCTATCCGCAAATCGCCTGATATGTGGTTATGGAGCCATCGGCGCTGGAAACATGAATGGAAAGAAGAGTACCGTCCCCTCTGGATTGATCAGGCATAAATTACCGTGTTTTTCACGGTTTCTATCTCCTCTCTTAATGCTAATGTTGTGAACGGGTTTGGCCTTGGTCTCGCCCCCTGAAAATATTGTTCACTATGTCAGCTGCCAGCAATCCAATATACCAGCAATTCCGTGAAGAACTGCTTCTTGTTCAAATGGAGATCCAGGAACATGGACTCTCCTGGATCAGGAAGGAAATCTATGAAAATGTAGGGCAGGTACTCAGTTATGTGAAATTGCGTCTCAGTGATCATGTACCGGTAGGAACGCTGCAGCTGAAACAATCGATGGCTATTTCCAAAAAGCTGGTAGGACAGGCCATCAGGGACCTGCGGGTAGCTTCCTGGCCCGTCAGTGTAACGGAACTCCGGGAAAAAGGACTGGCCATGGCTTTGGAACATGAACTGGCCACTTTCAGCAGGCTATACAACAGGGAGGCCCAATGCAGGGTCAGTGACAATGCCCGCCGCTTTGATCCTGACCGCGAGATCATTGCTTTCAGGATCCTGCAGCAATTGCTGGACAGGGTAGAGGCGTTAACGCCGGCGCGTCCTGTGGAAGTACGGCTGGACTACCGGAAAACCGATCTTTGCATAATCCTGCTGCATGGCAGCGCCGCAGTCCCGCCGGAAACAGGCTGGAAGCCAGCGGATGACTGGCCCGATTACCAGCTATTCCAGCAACGTGCGGCCCTGATCAGGGCAGGCCTGGAATGGTTCGGAGATCCTCAGGAAGACCTGGCTTTCCGGCTGCTGATACCCTTGTCTGTTTAACGGCTATAAACTTAAAAATGGCAAAAAATATCTCTGTAGCCCTTGTTGATGATCATGTACTGCTCCGCAACGGCCTGGCTGCGCTGGTCCGGAATATAGGACATGAAGTGGTCATTGAGGCCGGGGACGGGAAAGACCTGATCAGCAAACTGCCCCGGTCCCCCCTGCCCGATGTGGTGCTGATGGATATCAATATGCCTGGCATGAACGGCTATGAGACCACGCTGTGGCTGAAGCAGCAACTGCCGGCCATCCGGGTGCTGGCCTTAAGTATGTATGATGATGAAAGCGCCATCCTGCGGATGCTGCGCAGCGGCGCAAGAGGCTATATCCTCAAAGACTCTGATACCCCCGAACTCAGGATCGCGATTGACGCGGTCATTACCAAAGGATTTTATTATACCGATATGATCACAGGCAAACTGATCCACTCCATTAAAACACCGGAGGATGAACATGGCCATAGAAAAGCGCTTCATCTTAATGAAAGGGAACTGGAATTCCTGAAGCTGGCCTGTTCTGAAATGACTTATAAAGAAATTGCCGACAGGATGCACCTGAGCCCCCGCACCATTGACGGCTACCGGGATACGCTATTTGAAAAGCTGAATATCAAAACAAGGGTGGGGCTGGCTATTTACGCCATCAAACATGGCATTGTACATGTATGATCAGGAGCGGGCCAGCGCCACAACGGTACCCTGTCCTGGCGCCGCAGTGATCTTTTCCTCATAACCCGCTTCTCTTGCGCGCATCCGGATATTCCGGATGCCATTGCCCGGAACAAAACTTTCCATATTGAAGCCGGAGCCATCATCACTTACGGAAATGGATAAATGTCGTCCATTGGGTTTTATGGTCAATTCAATACTGGTGCAGCCGGCGTATTTGATACTGTTGTTGATGGATTCTTTAATGATCATGTACAGGTTCCTTCTTTCTTCCTTGCCCAGCTTATGGCTGTAGCAGGCCTCGTCGATCTCTTTTTTCAGCACAATATTATGAGCGTCGCAGAGCGGTTCTGCAAACTGGAGCAGCCGGGATATCAGGTGATCCACGGTATCCTTTTTATCGTCCAGGACCCATACCATATCCTTCACGCTGGCAATGGCGCTGTGCACACCCTCTTTCACGCGCATCAGGTAAATGGCGCTGTCAGGTTTCATCATGGCCAGGTTAGCGTAGACCTTGATACTGTTGAGCGTACTGCCAATATCATCATGAAGATCGCTGGCAATATGGGCCCTGATCCTTTCTTCTTTTTTCAGCTGCGCCAGCCGGTAACGGTATAAGCCGTAGAAAAGGCCGAGGCTGGCCAGGATCAGCGCTATCCTGAACCACCAGGTCTGGTACCAGCGTGGGGAGAAGATCAATTGCAGCTCAATAGGTTCGGACCAGGCGCCTGCGCCATTGGCGGCCTGTACTTCCAGGTGGTAAACGCCGGGGCTAAGCCCCACTAAAGAAACAAAATGCTGGTTGCCCAGAGCAATAGGGGTTTTGTGCAGCTCACGGATGCGGTAGCGGTATTGTACCCGCCCGGGATCGGCGTAATAATCGATCCCCGCAAAGAAGATGGTCGTCTGCAGCCAGTTGGCCGGCAGTTCCAGGCTGGCGCCTGCCATAAAGCTGGTATCCAGCAGTCCTGCGGTGGTCTGTATGCTGAAGTTGCGGAAATAAAGCTGGGGTACGGAAGTCACGGGGGTGAAGCGCATAGGATCAATGACCGTGAATCCATTGACGCCGCCGGCATACAGCAATCCGTTACTGGCGGTGCCGCTGGATTCTTCAAAGACATTGGAGTGCAGCCCGTCGTTCTCATAGTAGTTGGTAAAACTTTTCCTGGTCAGATCAAAGACGGACAGGCCGTTATTGGTGGTGATCACCAGGATGCTGTCCTTCACATTGAAGACCTTGTAGACCCCGTCATTACAAAGACCGTCCCGGGTGGAATAGGTATTCACGAGACGGAAAGCGGAATCCACCTGCAGAATGCCCGAGCCATAGGCGCCGATCCAGTAATAACCATTGGCCTCGCAGCAGTCAAAGAGGATACTGTAGGGCTGGTGGGAGATGCTGTCCTCCCATTGTACCACCTGGTAGCCGGGTTTGGCGGTGTTGAGTACGGTGAGCAGCTTATCGGACAAAACCAGCAGTCTGCCGCGCCTGTCCTGGTACACCATATTCACCACGTCAGCACCCAGTCGCAGGGGCCCGGTGCTCCTGTTCACCACCGTGGCTTTTTGCTGGCGGTAGTTGATCAGCAGGATGCCTTCGCTATTGTCTGTGCCCAGGCAGGAAACGGAGTCATTAAGCGGGATATAATTATTGGTAATGCATTTGAAAGGAAGCTCATTATAAAAAGGATAGAGCTGTGCTATAGGCTGCAGCTGCAATCCTGTTACCTGCAGCATTTCTTCATTGTTGGCAGCCTGTATGATATTGCGGGCATTTTTGAAAACATGGTAATAGGGGCGTTTGTCGTCCAGGGCCTGGATATGTTTGGTCCGCTTATTTATATAAAAGAGGCCGTTGCTGGAGGCGGCATAGCACTCCTGGCTGTTCAGGGGGCATACGGAATATACCCGGTCCAGCCTGATATGACTGGCTTTGTCCAGGAAAAAAGGCTGGAAAGGGGAAGGTTGCTGCCGGGTGAGGCCCAGTCCAAACTGACAGCCCAGCCAGAGATTATCCTGGTTGTCCACATAAGCGGTGTTCACACTTTCAAACCAATTGGTCTCCGCTACGCGGGGAAACTCTTCCAGCAGGGTAAAAGCGGACAGGTCACTGTTGGCCCTTGCAAAGGCATCGGTCATGCCAATGAAAATATTGCCGTGGCTATCCCTGCTAAGACAACGGATAGGCGCAGTATTTATGATGGCGTCCCGGGCAAAGGGTGCTGTCCGGATACGGAACTGGTATTGCGGGCTGAAGTTTACCTGCTTCAATCCCTGGCGGGTAGCCAGCAGGAGGGTGGAATCATCCAGTGCAAGGTTATCGAATATTCGTAGCCGGGAGTCTTTGCTGGCATGGGGCGGCAGCAATTGTGCAGCAGGTATGGCTCTGATCAACTCCTTGGTTCGTCCATTAAAAATACTGATACCCTGGCCATTAAAGCAGACCCATACATTCCCCCGGACATCACAGAAGATGGAGCGTACCTCATGCCTTTCGCCGGCTGATGTATCTGCCGCCGGAGCGGGTTCAAAACGGCGGCTATTGATATTGTATATTTTGATACCGCGGAAAGAGCCTATCCATAAGCGCTCGCCGCTTTTGCGCATGCAGATATTCCAGTCGTCATTATTGATATAGGGGCTTGGGATCAGCTGGTTCACATTGCCGGTACGCAGATCAATACGGCTGAGGCCGTTTTCACTGGAGAGAACCCAGAGACAGTTGTTGACCGTATCTTCCAGGAGATCGCGTACGTCAATACCGATCAGTTTTCTGCTTGTTTTGGGAGCGCTTTTACTATAGGTGAGAAAGTTGATGCCATCAAACCGGTGCAGACCATCCTGGCTGGCGATCCAGAAGAAGCCCTGTCTGTCCTTGATAATTTTTCTTATATTGTACGTACTGAGTCCTTCGGCCTGTGAGTATTTTCGCACTACAACATTGTCGATATCCTGTGCGTGGCTATCACACACGAACCATAAAGGGGATAAGGCCAGCAGCCAAACAAGGAGCCTGCACATGTACGTTTTGGTTTTACACCTGTCGAATATATGAATTCGCATCCAAAGAAGCTTTCGGGAATGGGTAAATGCAAAATTATTTTTCTGCTACAGGCAGAGTTGACGGCTATTTCCCCTGACCGTGAGTTGTTTGACCCGCCGGAGCAATTTGATAATTCTCAATCAATGACGGCTGGAGATGCAGAAATGGCGGCCCTTTTCGGCCGTATCCGGCAGTTGCCGGTTGGGCCCCAGCTGGAGTGCTGGGTCATTTACAACAGGGTATATCCATCCGGTGTAGGGGTAACCGAAAATGCGTTTTTGTTACAACTTGTTCCCAATCAACATTTTTCGGTTATTCATCGCTATCAGGAACGGTATTTCCTGCAGGATCCTGTCCTGCTGGCGGCTGCCTTCCGGATGACGGAGGTGGAAGGGGATGCGGGGCGGACCATTATAATCAGTTGGGGGCATGGATCTGTCTTTGGTCTGTTCCGGGATGAAGGGGCCAAGGGTATCCTGACCAATGAAGGGCTGGGGGAGGCGCTTGCCCGGGGATTGCAGCGGCCGGCCGAGTTGGTAATCCTTATGAATTGCGGCATGCAGAATATATATACCTGTTTTTCGCTGCGGGCGGTTTGCCAGGTGCTGGTAGCGCCGATGGGGACCATCCGCTGGCCGGGTTATCCCTTTGAAGCCATGGCTGCCTGGCTGACAGCGGATCCGGGCATGAGTGCCCGGGAACTGGGCCGCCGGCTTACGGCCGCTATTCATGAATTGCCGGTAACGGGCTGGCAGCAGGAATGGGCTGTTTTTGCCGCAGATCTGCAACAGCTGGGTCCCTGCCTGGAGCTGTTGAATGGATTGGCCGATACCCTGATCCATTTGCTGCAAACAGAGGGAAAGCGTTATTACAGGATCTTATCGGATATGCCGGGCAGTCTTCGCTACCATGATACGGAAAACTATATGACCGATCTCCGGAAATTCCTCAGCATACTGGTGCGGAATGATCCGGAGCGTTTTGGGAGTTGGCCGGACCGGCTGGAGCAATTGCTGCAGGCCCTTTTTCTGCCGGATCCTTATATAGGAGAAGGGTACCGGCATAAAAAACCCAGTCCGTCTGGACTGGGTGTACTGTATCCGCAGGATTTTGATAAATTCTTTGTACTGGATGATGCCGTGTATCCGGTATTCTTTGACCGGCACAGCCAGTATTACCTGCGCATAAATGAAGTGTGTGGCTGGCTTGACTTTTTACGTTGCTACCAGGCCATCCGGCAGGGTTAACGGCCGTTATCTCTTTTTCTGCCGGATACCTTGACCTGCGGCTGGACATAAAAGGTTTTGGTATCCACGGAAACCACGTCAATGACGGGTGCATCATCCTGGATATTGGTATCCAGTTGCAGGCAGACCATGCCGTGTTCGGTTGGTTCCTCGGGTTCCTCAGAGATCTTGTATTGTCTTTCACTGAAATCGATCACCTGTGTGCTGGTGATGGTCAGTTGTTGAGTCTCTTTGTTGAACGACAGGACCAGGTTGGCAGATTTGCCTTCTGCACGAAATTTGTTGCCTAAGGAAAAAGTGATATAAGCCATAGGAGTAATTTTGGTCAAACCTACAGCCCCCCTTTAGGGCCTGCAATGGTGTTTTGCAGGATTCTGCTACCGTGAAAACACGGTAGGTTAATTCAAAACACTATTCTCCTTGACTATTTCAATGCCTTTCTGGTCTTTGATAATGCCCCAGCCGCCTACTACGTTGCGGAGGTTGTGGATGCCCTGTCTTTTCAGGAGAGAGGAAGCAATCACACTGCGATAGCCGCCTGCGCAATGCACATACAGGTTCTGGTTCTCATCAAAATTGGCCAGGTTGCCGGGGTGGGTCATTTCAGTGAGGGGCAGGTTGAGGGCGCCCCGTACATGTCCGTCGGCAAATTCTGTTTCGCGGCGAACGTCCACTACTACCAGGTGCTTATCGAAGGGGAGGTCCATAGCCAGTTCATCGGCTTCCACGTCAATGATCATATCTATCTGCTCGCCGGCATTTTTCCAGGCGGCAAGTCCTCCGTCCAGGTAACCTTCTATTTTGGAGAAGCCAACCCTTGCCAGGCGTACTACGGTTTCCCTTTCCTTGCCGGGTTCAGTGACGAGGATAATGGGCTTGTCGAAGGGCAGCAGGCTGCCGGCCCATTCTGCAAACCTGCCTTCCAGGCCGATGCTGATGGAGAGGGGAACAAATCCGAGGGTGAAATCGGCAGCCTTGCGGGTATCCAGGATGATGGTGTTCTCGCTGGCGGCCAGTGTTTTAAAAGCGTCTACGGACAGTGGCTGCAGACCTTTGGAAAGGATCTCATCCAGGCTATCGTATCCTTCTTTATTGATACGGGCATTGATAGGGAAATATTGCGGGGGCATAGAGAGCCCGTCGGTAACGGCTTTGATAAAATCTTCCCTGGATTGCGGTTGCAGGGCATAGTTAGTCTCTTTCTGCTCGCCAATAGTGCTGTGCGTTTCCGGGCCCAGGTTCTTGCCGCAGCTGCTGCCGGCGCCGTGAGCGGGATAAACGATCACCTGGTCAGGCAGGGTGGCAATCTTTTGGGTAAGGGAATCATAGAGCAGGGAGGCCAGGTCTTCCTTGGCCAGGTTGCCGCTGCTCAGGTCAGGCCGGCCTACATCTCCTACAAAAAGGGTGTCGCCGGTGAATACGGCATATGGTTGTCCTGTTTCATCACGGAGCAGGTAGCAGGTGGATTCCAGGGTATGGCCGGGGGTATGCAGGACCTCAATGCTCAGGGAGCCCAGGGTGAACTGCTCACCGTCTTTAGCCAGGTGGATAGGAAAACCGGTTTCAGTGTTGGGACCGTAAACAATGGGCGCGCCGGTTGCCTTCTGGAGGTCCAGGTGCCCGCTTACGAAATCAGCATGGAAATGGGTTTCAAAAATATAGCGGATAGTAGCTTTCCTTTCAGTGGCCAGCTGCAGATAGGCATCAATATCCCGGAGGGGATCAATGATGGCTGCCTGGCCTTCACTTTCTACATAATAAGCGGCCTCACTTAAACAACCAGTATATAATTGCTTAATAAACATACACTAATGATTTATAATTGATTTGTTGCAAAGGTAGCTTATATAAAGCAAAAGCAGAAGGGGAGGATATCCGCCTTCTGCTTAGTGCCTGATAGTCAGAAATTAATACGCTTTCGGTGTTCAGGTATTGAGGTCTTCCACGCATTGCATGATATGTGCTACGCGTGCACTGTTGACGGAATAATAAATGAATTTTCCGTCCCTTTCTGTTTTGACAATGCCTGCCCTTCTTAAGATAGCCAGGTGTTGGGAGGCGACTGATTGCTCCAATCGCAGGCGTACATAGATTTCTGTTACGGTGAGGCGTTTGTGCTCATCAATGAGCTTTAGGATTTGCTGCCGCAGTTTGTGATTCAAGGCACGTAGGATCATTGCTGCCTTTTTCAGGTTTAGGAAATCAACCTTAACAGAATCACCTTGTACACCATCTGCGTTCAGCACCATGGAGTAATTACTTGTTACGTTCATGTGCACATCAGAGCTTTTTAGTATTAGATAGGATAAGCGAGTGTCAAATTTACAAGAAAAAATTACCATCTAAAATGAATGGGCGATAAAAGTTTCAGTTGGTTATTTTTTCATATAAGAATAAAATTCTTTCAGGTAAAAAGGCTCTTCATACGCGAGATCGGCGAAATTCTCCTGTAAAAATGATTGCTCGGCAAGCGGCGCCAGGTGTACGGCTGTATGTTTCACTTCTGCAAAACGGGCATTGGGATGATCGCATACGTGTTTCCACTTAGTGCTGCCATTTCCGGTAAAAAGTATACTATTATTTACTAATTCTTTGTTAAAAGATATGTTGTCGAGAATCATTGCTGCGGGTGCTAAAACGATGTTTAACTGCTGGTCGTAGACTGCTGTGAACACTTCCATTCGCCGCGCGTCAATCATTGGGCATAACAACAGACCGGCATCCGCCGTTCCGTTGCCTGACAATAAAACCTGTTCGCGCGTTGCGTTGGCGATGACTTTCAAAGTATTCTCTGTAATGAGCGGGATCTGGAGGGCAAAGCAAAGTCCTTTGGCGGTAGCCATTCCCACGCGCAGTCCGGTATAGGAGCCGGGGCCGGCGCTAAGGGCAATGGCCTGCAGTTGCGGGAGGGTATAATGATGTTGGGCCAGCAGTTCCTGTATAGCAGGCTGGATCCAGGCTGCATGGTCTTTCTGGGATTCATTTTCAGTTGCACCCAGCACTTTGCCATCGAGGGAGAGGCAGAGGCTGGCGGTGCCGGTAGCGGTATCTATGTTTAAGAGTAGTGCCATAGTAGGAAAAAAATATTAATGGCTCAACGCCAGTGCCTGTTGCAGGGCCGGCGCCGGCGAATAACGCGGGTCGGTAAGGCGCAGGGTTTCCAGCAGTTCGCCAATACGGTGAAGGCCCAGCAGTTCGCTCCATTCAAAAGGGCCCATGGGATAATTGGTGCCCAGTTTCATGGCAATATCAATTTCTTCTTTGCTGCTGACCCCATCGCCAAAAGTGTAAAAAGCTTCATTGATGATCATGGCCAGTATGCGTGGGGTGATCATGCCCGGTATATCGGGTGTCAGCTGGTAGCGCCAGCCGAGTTGTTCAAAAAGAGGTTGTATGCTGTTTTCGCTGACAGATGGAGGTAAGGTGATTTCTGTTACCGGTCGTTTCAGCAGGGTAGGCCATCCATTGATGCGGATAAAGTGGTTGCCCAGTCCGGCGCAGGTCTGGGTAACGGCGTTTACCAGCAGGGGCTGGCGGTCCATTTGCCGTAGCTGTTCCATCCTTTCCGGATCCGGGTGGAAAAGCAGGTCTACGTACAGGTCGGCGTCCAGCATAGTGAGGGCGCTGACGGAATCAGTCCAGATGCATTGCACGGTGTCCGGGACGCCTTTGGACAACCATTCCTGTTTCAACACTTCATTGGCCAGTAAAGCAATAGTCATGAGGGCTATTTTGCTGCAAAGAAAACCTTTTTGGCCGAAATAGGCGGCCGGAGGATTTTTAATACATTTGGCCCATGGAAAAAAAGATCATCAATACGCCGGATGCGCCGGCGCCCATCGGACCCTATAGCCAGGCTGTGCAGGCTGGTAATTTCCTCTTTGTATCCGGCCAGATAGCTATCAACCCGGCCACCGGCGACCTGGTCACCACGGACACCGTCACTGAAACGGAGCAGGTGATGAGCAATCTCCGGGCTGTCCTGGCTGCTGCCGGCATGGCGTTTGACAATGTTGTAAAGACAAGTATCTTTCTCAGTGATATGTCCCTGTTTCCCGTTGTGAACGAAGTGTATGGGAAATACTTCACGGCGGATTTCCCTGCCCGCGAAACAGTAGCGGTAAAGACCCTGCCGAAGAGCGTGAATGTGGAGATCAGCGTAATTGCGGTGAAATAGCTTTTACATCAGTAGTTACAGGAGTGGACTGGGTAGCCCTATGGCTATCTGGATGCCCATAGATCGGGTCAGGCAGGCTGCTGCCGGCTGTCCCGGGAACAGGATCGGGTAATTGAATACTTTCCAGGAGGAACTTTAAAGTTTCTTCAGCGTGGAAAGCATGCAATTACCCGATCTGTCCTATAGGGGACTATCAGAACAGCTATTATTTCAGTACGCCCAGTTCCTTACCAGCTTTGGTAAAGGCGGCGATGGCTTTGTCCAGGTGCTGCTGGTTGTGGGCAGCGCTCAGCTGAACACGGATCCGGGCCTGGCCTTTGGCTACTACGGGGAAGAAGAAGCCGATGACATAGATACCTTCTTCCAGCAGTTTGGCGGCGAAGTTCTGGGCCACTACTGCATCATAGAGCATGATGGGGACAATGGGGTGATCACCGGGTTTGATATCGAAGCCCGCTTCGGTCATTTTGCTGCGGAAATACCTGGTGTTGAACTCCAGCTTATCGCGCAGCTCGGTGGTTTCTGTGAGCAGGTTGAGAACGGCAATGGAAGCGCCAACAATGCTGGGGGCCACGGTATTGGAGAACAGGTAAGGGCGTGAACGCTGGCGGAGCATGTCAATCATTTCTTTACGGCCGCTGGTGAATCCGCCGGAGGCGCCGCCGAGGGCCTTGCCGAGGGTGCCGGTGATGATATCTATTTTGCCCAGTACACCCCGGTATTCATGGGTGCCGCGGCCTGTTTTACCCAGGAAACCGCTGGAGTGACATTCGTCGATCATGATGGCGGCGTCATATTTTTCGGCCAGTTCAACGATCTTGTCGAGCTGGGCGATGGTGCCGTCCATGCTGAAGGATCCGTCGGTCACAATGACACGGCTGCGGAGGGAGGCGGTCTCTTTCAGCTTTGCTTCCAGGTCGCCCATATCATTGTGCTTATAACGATAGCGTTGTGCTTTGCAGAGGCGGACGCCGTCAATGATGCTGGCGTGATTCAGCTCATCGGAGATGATGGCGTCCTGTTCGTTGAACAGGGGTTCAAATACGCCGCCGTTGGCGTCAAAGGCAGCAGCATAGAGAATGGTGTCTTCGGTGCCGAGGAATTCGGAGATCTTTTTTTCCAGTTCTTTGTGAATATCCTGGGTGCCACAGATGAAGCGGACGCTGCTCATGCCGTAGCCGCGGTAGTCTACATATTTTTTAGCGGCTTCAATCACTTGGGGATGTGAGCTCAGGCCGAGGTAGTTATTGGCGCAGAAGTTGAGGACGGTTTTCCCATTAACGGTGATCTCGGCGCCCTGGGGGGATTCAATGATCCTTTCCTTTTTATAGAGGCCGGCGGTGCTGATCTCTTCCAGTTCGGTCGCCAGTCTTTTCACGAAGTTCTCGTTCATGTAGCGGTAGTTTTATGTTCGCGCAAAAGTAACAAATTGAGGATAAGCTGGTTTGAAAATCTGGGGTGGGGTAAAAGGGGCTGTATCGGGTACCGGAAGGCGACAGTTGGCGTTGTCCGGAACCGGCCTGGGGATTGGGTATTCCGGGCAATTTTGCATTTTCTTGACAATTGCTGTAACATTTTCCTGATACCTTCGTCCAATACTCAAAACCAACGCGGTATGTACAGGAAAACCTTTATCCGTTCATTTGCAGGGATAGTGGTGGTGGCCGGAGTGGTGCTGATCCTGGCGGCTGCACGGCGTCACCAATCAGTAGCGCCGGCGGCGAGCAGTACAGAGCTGAAGGAAGAGTGCCAGAAAATGAAATCGCAGGCTGAGTTCCTCATCTGGGAGACCCTGGAAAGAGCGGTGCTGACGAATGTGTTGTACCGTTAAACGACTGATAACAGGAAGCAGCCGCCCTGGCTGAGGATTGGATCCCTGTTGTTCCCTTTTATTTATTGTATTGAATAGCCTGCACTATTTCTCCCGGGCTTTATCCTGGGAATGAACAGCGTATTTTTTTGTGGTTTCCCGCAAGGTTTGATGCGGTATAACGGATATAAAAGGCCGAAGAATATTGATCCGGATCATCTTCCTGAATTCTCTTTTTTATCAAAGATCCTATTTGTTATCTTCGTTTGATCATAAAAGTTATTATGGTCAGAACAATTATTGACGGGGTTCCGGTTGGCGGGAAATATGCTGATCCGCTGAGTGATTTTGGTTTCAAGGTCTTGTTTGGCCGGGAGGCGAACAAGGCTTTCCTGATCGCCTTTCTGAATGACCTGCTGAAAGGGCGGAAGCAGATCGTGGACCTGAAGTATACGCGTACAGAGCTTCATGGCCCGCAGTCCGGATACCGGCGATCGGTATTTGATGTCAGCTGTATCACTGCCCAGGGTGAACAGTTCCTGATTGAAATGCAGCGTACCTATCAGGACTGCTATAAGGACAGGGCGGTCTACTATACGGCAGCTTATCTTCATGAGCTGGCGCCCAGGGGGATCAGGGACTGGGACTACCAGCTGCAGGAGGTGATCCTGGTATCCATTTTGAATTTTGGCTTCGCAGATACAGGGCCAGATCACTATTACCATTGGGTCCAGCTGACGGATGCGGACAGTCAGCGGGTCTTCTATCCAAAACTGGCCTATGTATTTATTGAGTTGAAGAAATTTACCAAAACGGAGGCGCAGCTGACCACCGACCTGGACCGCTGGCTCTACCTGCTAAGGCATATGGGAGCGCTGGAAGAGATCCCACAGGCTTTGCAGCAGGGCATTTTTCCCAGTGTATTTGCGGTGGCCGCCATCAGTAATTTATCAAAAGAAGACTATATGAGAGTTACCAGAGCTATGAAAGAACGATGGGACGCGTATGCGGTCCGGACAAGTGCTGTCAATGAGGGAAAGCGGGAAGGAAGGGAAGAGGGGTTAAAGGAGGGGAAACTAAACGGCCTTCAGGAGGGGCTTCAGGAGGGGCTTAAAGAAGGCGAGCTCAAGGCCAAATCTGCCATTATCAAAAGTCTGCTGGCGGAAAACTTCCCGCTCGCCCGGATCTGTAAGCTTACCGGCGTCACCAGGGACTTTGTCAGGAGGGTAAAAATGGGGCTGGCCTGAGGACGGGATACGTGTCCCCAACCACCGCCGGCCGGGCGAAAACCGGGCCGGCCTTGCCACTTTTGGGCCTGCTACTTAAAAACTACCCATTCACCGTGGCACCCTAACCTGCTTGCTAATGAATTGACAATGAATCCTCAAGGGGCTGCATCCAGGCTCATAGGTCCTGCCTGTACCCGCCTCCAGCCCTTTTCCGGGAAAAAATCCGGTCCAGCCTGTAACTTTGTCTTCATTCGAACGTACTACTACTATTACTGACCAGTCACCAACTATTAAACACAACAGCGCCGGGTTCTGCTTATGACCGAGAAAGAGTACAACCAATGTGTCACAGAGTATGCGGATAACGTGTACCGGTTCATCCTGAAAAATCTCCGTCACGAGGAAGATGCCAGAGATGTGGTACAAACGGCATTCGAGAAAATGTGGATCAACAGGGCAGATGTGGAACCAGGCAAGAGCAAGAGTTACCTGTTCACGGTGGCTTATCACCAGATGATTGATCATATCCGGAAAGTGAAAAGGGTGAGCCTCCGTGAATCCTTTAACGAGGACAGCAGGGTCATTGACCGGCCCGCTTCCAATACCCGCAAGGTCCTGGAAGAGGCCCTTAGCCGTCTCAGCGAGACCCAGCGGTCCCTGGTACTGCTGAAAGATTATGAAGGATACTCTTATGAAGAGATCGGACGCATCACCGGCCTGAATGAAAGCCAGGTGAAAGTGTACCTGCACCGTGCCCGTGTGCAGTTAAAAAATTATCTGGTGAGCCCTGAAAATGTTTTGTAACATGAACATTGATCGCTATAACTACGAAGAATATTTCCTGCTCTACATCGATAACGAGTTGAGCGCGGAAGAGCGCGCCCAGGTGGAGGCCTTTGTTCAACAGCATCCTGACCTGGCCGAGGAACTGGCCATGTTCCAGCAATCCGTTTTCCTGCCCGGTGATGAGGAACTTCCTGCCTTCACCGGCAAGCAGTCCCTGCTGAAGCCGGAAAACAGTATTGACGACAGCAACTGCGAAGCTTATTTTGTTCAATACGGCGATGATGAACTGAGCAACCAGGAAAAAGCCCAGGTAGAAGAGTTTGTATACCGGAATCCCCGGCACCAGGCTGATTTTGAAGGTATCCAACAGGCAAGGCTGAGCCCTGATCCCATGATCGTTTACCCGGATAAGTCGTCCTTGTACCGGGGCGACAAACAAAGGCGCATCTTTCCCCTCCGGAGATGGCAATATGCTGCCGCTGCCGCCACCCTGCTGGCAGCAGGAACGCTGGGCTGGTTCACGCTCCTGCATGATCAGGACGGGCAGCAGCCAGCGCTGGCCGGTAATACATCCGCTACTGAAATACCCGATAACAAAACTGTTACAGCCCCTGCACAGGTGGATACCGGCACGGCAGGTCCCGCAGCCAGCAACCGGCAGGATACGCCGCAGGAGCAGACAAATATTGCCCGGGAAAGACCGGCCACCGTTCGCTATCCCATAAAAGAACAAGCTGCTGTCACCAACAGGTTGCAGCAGGACCAGGCCGCCAGGCAGGGACAGGCGGAAACCGGCAATACCGGTAAACATGTCCTTCCTGTTACTGATCAGCCAGCTTCTATGCAGCCGCAGCTGGCGCAGAACAACCCCGTGATCAAACCCACGCAGATCAATGAAAAAAATAGTAATAACAGCAGTAACCTTTCTTCCCCACCAGCCGTTACACCTATAGTAGCAGCTGCAGGCAAGCAACCGGCAGGTGTGGAAAAGAAGAAAGATGCTGCTGCCGCCATGGAAACGTTACTGGCAGATGCAGGCCGGAAGCAGGATGCCGGTGAGATCTATGGCGAAGAAGAACTTGATCAATTCACCACAGCTACCCAACGAAAGAACAGAATGCGTGGACTCCTCCGGAGAGTAACACGTGCCTTTGAAAGAACAGCCAATATCGGCAGCGGCGATGGCACCAGCCAGACCGTCCGGGTGGCCAACTTCGAGATCGCTCTTAAATAATCAATTTCAATCACAGCGCAAATAACAACGTATGAAAAGGGTAATTATACTCCTGACCGGGATTTCTATGGCATTAACCAGCTTTGCTCAAACCGACTCCACCACTACTACCAGTGATACTGTGCGGGTAGGTAATATGATCATCATCAAGAAACCAGGCAAAGAGCATTCCGGGCCGCATTCCAGCACCACTATCATTTACAAAAAGAAGGTCCGTTCCACCCAAAGCAATGTCAGCACCAACTGGTTCATCTTTGACCTTGGCTTTACCAACTACAACGATAATACCAACTATACCAGTGCCGCTATCCAGGACCCTGCTACCGGCTTTGCCCCGGGCGCTACGGAAGACTGGTTCAAACTGCGCACCGGCAAATCTTCCAACGTTAACATCTGGTTCTTCATGCAGCGGCTGAATGTTATTGACCATGTGGTCAACCTGAAATATGGCCTGGGACTGGAGATGAACAACTACCGCTATAAAGAGCCCATCAAATACAATACGGATCCCTTTACCCAGGTGAGCATGGACAGGACCACCAGCTATAAAAAGAATAAACTGGCGGCCGATTATTTAACCGTGCCCCTGATGCTCAATTTCAACTTCACACCTAACCGGGAAGAACCCTTTGGTGTCAGCGTGGGTGTAAGCGGTGGTTATCTGTATGCCAGCCGCCAGAAAACCAAAACAGATGCGGACGGCAAGAAAAAGAACCGGGACGATTTTGACCTCCGCCCCTGGAAATTATCCTATATCGCTGAGCTGGCCCTGGGACCTGTGAAGCTCTATGGTTCTATTGCCAACCAGAGCATCTTTGAAAAAGGACTGGACCAGACCCCCTACAGCGTAGGCGTCCGCTTCAGCAACTGGTAAAATATTACCTGATCATAAGGTACCGCGGAACAGTCGCCCACCGGCAGCTGTTCCGCGGTGGCGTTTAAAGGGTCTGTTAAAAGATTTCCACATTAAAAATATTCTCCATCCTCATAGCGTTATTTGCATGGATCTTGCAATGAAAAGCGGGTTCCCAAAACATTTTTTCACTAAATCGTGCAGCCTTGCTTGGTCTCTACAAAAACCAGGTTACCATGAATTATAAGCCCTTCTTCATTGCTGCCCTGTTACTGACCATAACAGGCTTTGTTGCTTTTACTCCTTCTGCTGAAAGAGCTGTCGTCCGGAAGAACTTTACCAGGACCAATCCAACCGGTGTGGTCTATGTGATCGTTGACAAATCCGATTATGAGCTGCAGATCTATGACGAGGAGGGCTGGTACGCCACCTATCCCGTAGTGTTCGGCAGCAAGGACCTCAGTGATAAAATGATGGAAGGCGATCGAAAAACTCCTGAAGGCAGTTTCCGCATTGTATCGAAAAAGCCCCACCAGAAATGGCATAAAATGCTGATGCTGGACTATCCCAACAAGGATAGCTGGGACAAGTTCAACCAGCGCAGGAACAATGGCCAGATCCCCCGCTCAGCCGGCATTGGTGGCGGCATTGCCATACATGGGACCTGGCCCAATGATAATATTGTGGTAGATGGATTTACCAACTGGACCAATGGCTGTGTATCCCTCAAAAATGAAGACCTGGATGAGCTGGACGAGTTCCTGCCCATAGGCACTAAGGTGATCATCCGTAGATGAGGACGTAATTCTGCTAATGCTGCTGCCGGCAATTTCCACGCAACAACCGCAGCGCTTTCCATAGGCATTAGGATTTATACGCAGCCCGCAACTTTTTACCAGTTTTGGTTGTCTATACACATGAGACTTTACAGTCAAAAAGCATTGACTTCACACGGTCCGTGCTTTCCGTCTCTATGAAGACCCCACAATTCCAGCCTGTGGGGTTTTCTCTTTTATACCAGTCTTATAGTTTACCCGTTTTGATCTCCTCCACTACACCCGGGTCCAGCAGGGTGCTGGTATCTCCCAGTTTATCCAGTTCGCCCTCGGCAATCTTACGCAGTATGCGGCGCATGATCTTCCCGCTCCTGGTCTTGGGCAGCCCGCTTACAAACTGGATCTTGTCCGGTTTGGCAATGGGACCAATGATCCGGGAAACGGTAGAAGTAATATCCTGGCGGGCCAGTTTCTCATCATTGTCGTTATGTCCCTGGAATATCACGAAGGCATAGATACCCTGTCCCTTGATATCATGGGGGTAGCCTACCACGGCGCTTTCTACCACACCGGTATGCATGTTGATGGCGTTCTCCACTTCGGCTGTTCCTATCCGGTGCCCGCTTACATTCAACACATCATCCACCCGGCCGGTGATCCGGTAATTGCCGTCTGCATCCCGCAGGCAGCCATCGCCTGTGAAATAGAGATTTTCGTAGGTGGCGAAATAATTCAGCCGGCAGCGCTCATGATCTCCATAGGTGGTGCGCAGCATGCCGGGCCAGGGAAATTTAATACAGAGGTTGCCGCTTACATCATTGCCCGGGACTTCCTTGCCGTTCTCATCTACCAGGATAGGCTGTACGCCCGGCAGGGGCAGCGTGGCATAAGATGGTTTGGCCGGTGTAATACCTGCCATATTGGAGATCAGGATACCTCCGGTCTCCGTCTGCCACCAGGTATCTACAATAGGGCAGCGGCCCTTTCCGATCTGCTCATGGTACCAGTGCCAGGCTTCTTCATTAATAGGTTCGCCCACGGTACCCAGTACTTTGAGGGAGCTGAGATCATAGCCTTTCAGCGGGTCCAGGCCAAAGCCCATCAGGCTGCGAATAGCGGTGGGAGCGGTATACAGGATATTGGCCTTGTGCTTGTCCACGATCTCCCAGAAGCGGCCTGCGTCAGGCCAGGTGGGCACGCCTTCAAACATAAGGGTAGTGGCGCCGGCACAGAGCGGGCCATATAGGATATAGCTATGACCGGTGATCCAGCCAATATCGGCTGTACAGAAATGCACATCGCCGGGCTGGTACTGGAATACGTTGATAAAGCTATAGTGGGTGTACACCATGTAACCGCCACAGGTATGTACTACTCCCTTGGGTTTACCGGTGGATCCGGAGGTGTACAGGATGAAGAGCATATCTTCTGCATCCATTTCTTCGGCGGGACAGTCAGGACTGCCCTGGGTTTCCACGATCTTGATCTCATCTTCCCACCATACATCCCGGCCTTTGATCATGGAGACCGGCGTACGGGTGCGGGTCAGCACAATGACTTTCTTCACAAAACGGCATTGCACCAGCGCATCGTCTATTACGCTTTTGAGGGGGATCTCCTTATTGCCGCGGAAGGCGCCATCGCAGGTGATCACAAATTCTGCCTGTGCATCCTGCAGGCGGTCTGCAATGCTCTGTGCGCTGAATCCGCCAAAGATCACTGAGTGTACCGCGCCTATGCGGGCGGTGGCCAGGACGGCAACGGCCAGCTCAGGCACCATGCCCATATAGATACAGACACGGTCTCCTTTTTTAACGCCATTGTTCTTCAATACATTGGCAAACTGCACCACTTTGCTGTGCAGGTCGCGATAGGTAAGCACCCGGTGATGTTCTTCGGGACTATTGGGTTCCCAGATAATAGCCGGCTGATTGGCCAGGGTGGCCAGGTGCCGGTCAATACAATTCTCTGTGATATTGAGCTTGCCGCCTGCAAACCATTTGATAGTGGGCGTCTTGAAATCCCATTCCAGGGTTTTGTCCCAGGGCCTGCGCCAGTAAAAATCAGCGGCGATCTCACTCCAGAATTGTTCGGGGTCTTCAATGCTTCTCCTGTAAGCAGCCTGATACGCATCAGCTGATCTGATCTGGTGGGGATATGACATATGGCTTGTATTGTTATGCTCTAAAATTAATGGAAATAAAAAAATCAGCCATTTGAAAATTTCAAAATGTGAAGTTATCTTTCATGAATGAACAAAACGACTGCTGCTAACCCTTCCGGCATATGGAAAGTGATCACTGCATCTTCTGTAGGCACGCTGATAGAATGGTACGACTTCTACATTTTCGGTAGCCTGGCAACTGTGATTTCCCAACAGTTTTTTCCAAAAACCAATCCCACCGCGGCTTTGCTGGCTACCCTCGCTACTTTTGCAGCGGGCTTTATTGTGCGTCCGTTCGGGGCGCTGGTCTTTGGCAGGCTGGGTGATCTCGTGGGCAGGAAGTACACTTTCCTGTTAACGCTGGTGCTGATGGGCGGTTCCACTTTTGCCATCGGCCTGGTGCCGGGGTATGAGACCATCGGCTTTGCCGCCCCCATCATAGTGCTGCTGCTGCGCCTGCTGCAGGGGCTGGCGCTGGGCGGGGAATACGGTGGCGCCGCCACCTATGTGGCAGAGCATGCACCGCCCGGCAGGCGTGGTTTTTACACCAGCTGGATCCAGACTACCGCCACACTGGGCCTGTTCCTTTCCCTGGGTGTTATCCTGCTTACAAGGCATAGTCTTTCCAGTGATCTGGATACCTCTATCAAAAAGTTCAACGACTGGGGCTGGCGGATACCGTTCTGGGTCTCTATCCTGCTGGTGGGCGTATCAGTATATATCCGGCTCAGGATGAAAGAATCGCCGCTGTTCTCCCGGCTTAAGTCGGAGGGAAAGGTTTCTGTGAATCCCCTTAAAGAAAGTTTTGGGCATAAGGCCAACCTGAAAATGGTGCTGCTGGCGCTTTTTGGCGCTACTATGGGGCAGGGCGTGGTCTGGTATACCGGTCAGTTCTATGCGCAGTCGTTCCTGGAAAATACCTGCCGGATCGATTTTGAACAATCCCGCACTATCCTGATCTGGGCCATCCTGTTTGCCACGCCTTTCTTTGTGTTGTTTGGCGGCTGGAGCGACAGGGTAGGGCGCAAATGGATCATGCTGACCGGCATGCTGCTGGCCGTCAGTACCTACCATTTCATCTTCCATCGGTTTATCAGTATCACCGATCCTGCGGCCAAAACTGAGCTGGCAGGTGCGCGGAAGATCCTTTCAGCTGATACGCTGATACTGGAGAAGTTCCCGGCCGATACCGTCCGGACCACTATCAGTGAAGTAAGCTATACAGATGGATCCCGGTTCAGGGAAAAACGGGAGGAGAAGATCAGCGTGGCGGAAGATGGACAAATTAGCACTAAAACAAACGTTAGTTATTTTGATAAGAAACTGGGTAGTGGGGGGTATTGGTCGCTGGTGGGCTGGTTATTCCTCCTGGTCCTGTATGTGACCATGGTTTACGGGCCTATAGCGGCTTTCCTGGTTGAACTATTCCCCACAAGGATCCGTTATACCTCCATGTCCCTGCCTTATCATATCGGGAATGGGGTGTTTGGCGGTCTGACGCCCTTTGTGGCTACGCTGTTCACCACCATTTACGTGGGTGATCCCTTATCCGGGCTTTGGTATCCTATCCTGATTGCCGGCATCTGCCTGGTGATTGGGGCGATATATGTCAGCAACCGGATCGATCCGGACGTGAATGACTGATCCCAAACGATTTGCTTTACCATAAAACCGATAGTATGAATACAGTAAAAAGGGCAATGGGGCTGGTCTGGCTGTTACTGGGGCCGGTGGCCATCATTTACCTGATCAGCATGGCTGCTGCAGAGATAAAGGCAAGGCCGGTAATAGATACTAAAATCCAGTGGGGCGTGTTCATTATAGTGTTTGTCCCTATTTCCATAGGAATGATGATCTTCGGCTATTATGCCCTTAAAGGGGAGTACAGCCAGCTGCCGGAACGTTCGGAGGATCTGTAATAAAGTCCGCAAACCAGCCACTGGAAAGGTTTAACGAGGATTTAATCTGTGTAATATCCGGGTCATCTTTATGTTAAAAAAGAGCTAACAGATTGGGTGAAAAAGCCTGATTCCGTTATATTTGCTTTCAAGTTTACAGAATATCAATGATGCAAAGAACAGACATACGGCAACAACGGTCGCTCCGGAGGGTGAAAGCCTTTCTCTCCGCGGGGATGATGCTGTTATTGCTGTGGCTTACCAGCATCAACTTCTTTATCTATGCATCGGCCGACAATACGCACAAGGTGGTCAGCCTGCAAGGGCAGGGTGAAGAAGAGTCCCCTGAAACATTTCCCTGTAATCCTTCCGGCCCGGATGAAAAGAGTCCCGGCAATCCTGTTTCCCTGACAGAAGAGTATATTCATGATGCAGCGCATGCAGAGCATCCTTCCTGGATCGATGCGCTCTTTCAGCATATGATACACGAAGCTGAGCAATTGAGTATTGTTCATTTTGAACTGCTTTCACCGCCTCCGGAAGCATAACCCTGTTTCCACGTTTCTTCTCTTATTCTAATTGATCTATTGATCGATCTCTTGTTATTCATCAACGGAGCATTTCATCATCGATTGTTGACCTGAAAAAAGCAACGGACAACAGTAGCACGTTTTTCTATTCATACGATTCGTTAACAAGGTTCAATTAAACTATTCCTTTTTTATGGTCAAAAAAGCAAAGGGCTATTTTAGCTCTCTTGGCTCGGATTTTCCGGCATCCGTAGTGGTATTCCTGATCGCTTTGCCCCTCTGTCTGGGTATTGCATTGGGTTCCAATGCACCTTCCTTTTCCGGCCTTATCGGCGGTATTGTGGGGGGTATTGTGATCGGCGCACTCAGCGGTTCCCAACTGAGTGTAAGCGGACCGGCAGCCGGCCTGACCGCCATTGTGGCCGTGGCCATTGGTAAACTGCAGGTTTTTGAGATCTTCCTGGTAGCCGTTGTGCTGGGAGGCGTCTTCCAGATCATTCTGGGTTACCTGAAAGCCGGTATCCTGGGGGATTATATTCCCTCCGGCGTTATCAAAGGCATGCTGGCCGCTATCGGCCTTATCCTGATCCTGAAACAAATTCCCCACCTGGTAGGCTATGAAGCCGATTTCCAGGGCGATGAAGCATTTGCCCAGAAAGACGGAAAGAATACCTTTTCAGAATTGTATTATTCCGTCCGTAATATGCTGCCGGTAGCCCTGGCCATTGGCGTGATATCCATCCTGGTGCAGTTACTATGGGATAAAGTACTGGCCAAAAAAGCCAAGTTCTTCAAGCTGGTCCCTTCTCCGCTGTTTGTGGTATTGTTTGGTGTAGGCGTCAATGAATGGCTGAAAGTATCCATGCCGCACCTGGCCCTGGGTACCTCACACCTGGTGCAGATCCCCATTGCGGAAAGTGCCGGTGAGTTCGTCTCGTTCTTTACCCTCCCTGATTTCAGCGGCCTGGCCAATGTTGCTGTATGGACCACTGCCCTGACCATTGCCATTGTAGCCAGCCTGGAAACACTGCTGAATATTGAGGCGGCGGATGAACTGGATCCCTATCAGCGGGTCACTCCTACCAACCGGGAACTGAAAGCCCAGGGTGTAGGTAACCTGCTGTCCGGTCTGATAGGTGGTTTACCCCTTACTTCGGTGATTGTCCGTACCTCGGCCAACGTAAACTCCGGCGCTAAGACAAAGATGTCCGCCATCATGCATGGTATTCTCCTGCTGGCCTGTGTGGCCCTGATCCCGGGAGTACTGAACCTGATCCCCTATAGCTCACTGGCGGCTATCCTGATCTACACCGGTTACAAACTTACCAAGCCGGCGCTCTACACCGAGTTCTTCCGCAAAGGCTGGGAGCAGTTCCTGCCCTTCGTGATCACGGTGGGTGCTATCCTGCTGACCGACCTGCTCATAGGTATCCTGATCGGCTGCCTGGTAGGCCTGTTCTTTGTGATGCGCAGCAATTTCAAATCGGCTGTATTTGTGGTGAACGATGAGAACAAATACCTGTTCCGCCTGCGGAAAGACGTATCGTTCCTGAACAAACCCATCATCAAACAGAAGCTGGAGAAAGTACCTGCCAATTCCTATGTACTGATAGATGCAGCCCGCGCTGACTTTATTGATAAGGATGTAGTGGAAGTGATAGAAGACTTTATGAAACATGCTCCGCTGAAGAATATAAAAGTAGAACTGAAACGAAGTGTTTACAAGGACCAGGGATTTGCAGAACTGCACGATCTGCGGCCTTCTGTGGAAGTACTGGTCTCCAAAAACTAAAATCATGCAATCATTCGAGAAATTATTACTGGAAAATAAGGCCTGGGCGGCGGAAACGCTCCAGGACGATCCTGAATTCTTTGAGCGGCTGCAACATGTGCAGACGCCTGAATTTCTCTGGATCGGCTGCAGTGACAGCCGCGTGCCGGCCAATGAGATCACCGGTACACTGCCGGGAGAGATCTTTGTACACCGCAATATTGCCAACCTGGTGGTGGAAGATGATATCAATGTACTCAGCGTACTGGAATACGCTGTAGCTCACCTGAAAGTGAAACATATCATTGTCTGCGGTCACCATAACTGCGGTGGGGTGAAAGCGGCCATGACCAACCATTCCTATGGCATCATTGACAAATGGATCATCAATATCAAGAATGTATATGATGAGTTCAGGGATGAGATAGATACCATTGAGAAGGAAGAAGACCGGGTCAACAGGCTGGTGGAATGCAATGTCCGCCAGCAGGTCATCAACCTTTCCAAAACGGAAACTATCCGCAAGGCATGGGAGCATGAAAGAAGACCCTATATCCACGGCTGGGTATATGGCCTGGGCGACGGGCTGCTGAAACCGGTGTTCACCCTGACGCCGCCCATTAAACAGGAAGAGCCGGCTCCCTATCACGTATTATAAAAAATCACCAGAAGGCCGGCCGCTAATGCACTACTGGTTACGGCTGACCTTTATATTTGTATACGAAATCAAATTACAAACCGATTATGGCAAAAGGAACAGTACCCTCGTACGAGAAATTATTATTGGAGAACAAAGCATGGGCCGCTGAAAGAGTAAATGCCGATCCCGAGTATTTTGAACGGCTGGCGCAATTGCAGAAACCGGAATTTTTGTGGATTGGCTGTAGTGACAGCCGCGTACCCGCCAATGAGATCACCGGCACTCAGCCTGGTGAGATCTTCGTACACCGCAACGTGGCCAACCTGGTGATCAACACGGATGTGAACCTGCTCAGTGTGCTGGATTACGCCGTTAACCACCTCAGGGTGAAACACGTGATTGTTTGTGGTCACTATGGCTGTGGTGGTATCAAAGCTGCCGCTACCAAAACGGACTTCAAGCTGGTGCTCAACATGTGGCTGCGGAACATCAAGGATGTATACCGTCTGCACCGTGATGAACTGAATGCTATTGAAGATGAAGAAAAGCGCAGCGACCGCCTCGTTGAACTGAACGTAGTGGAGCAGTTGGCTAATCTGGCCAAGACCTCCATTATTCAGCGCGCCTGGCAGTCTGATCAGCGTCCCGACCTTCATGGCTGGGTATATGGTCTGAAGGATGGCCTGATCAATCCTGTTATTGAAATGAAAGCAGGGTCCAGCATCGATCCGCTGTACCAGTATGAGAACCTTAAGAAATGGGAATTTTAGTGTAGGTTTGTCTTCATGTCCCTTGAAGTCAGAAACCTATTGAAATACTACGGCCAGCAGAAGGCGGTCAACGACCTTTCCTTCAAGGTGGCCAAGGGAGAAATTGTGGGTTTCCTGGGGCCTAATGGCGCCGGGAAATCCACTACTATGAAGATCCTGACCGGCTACTTACTCCCTGATGCCGGGGATGCCCTTGTCTGTGGCATCAACGTACAGCAGGATCCCCTGGCCGCCAAAGCCAGGATCGGCTACCTGCCGGAAGCCAATCCCCTATACTACGATATGTATGTACGGGAATACCTCGATTTTGTGGCTGATATCCATGGCGTGCCCGACCGTAAGAACCGGATTGAGCAGGTCATCACCACCGTTGGGTTGACTATTGAAAGCAAAAAGCGTATCGGTCAGCTGTCCAAAGGCTATAAGCAGCGGGTTGGACTGGCAGCCGCCCTGATCCATGACCCCGAAGTGCTGGTGCTGGATGAACCCACCACCGGACTGGACCCCAACCAGATCATTGAGATCCGGGAGCTGATCAGGCAGCTGGGGCAAAACAAGACCGTTCTTTTTTCTTCCCATATTCTCCAGGAAGTGGAGGCTATCTGTGACCGGGTAGTGATCATCAACCGGGGCAACCTGGTAGCTGATGATACCCTGAGCCAGCTCCGGCTCCAGTCGGCCGGGACCAGCACCCTGCGGGTGGTGTTCCGGGAGGCAGTGGACCCTTCCTGGCTCCAGAACCTTGGACAGGTGGAATCTGTGACCCAGCTTTCCGCTAACGAATGGGCGTTAGTCTGCCGGGATGTGAAAGAATCACAACGGCAACTGATGGAACTCACTTTGCAGCATAATTTGAATATCGTTTCTTTGCAGGCCGGTGGACAAAGCCTTGAGGATGTGTTCCGGGCGCTCACCAGTGCGTAGTGACCAGCGTGCATTTTTTATAATACCATGCTCTAAAAAGAACAAAATTTAAAACAATCGAATCATGAGTTACATTGCTGACATTCATGCGAGACAAATCTTAGACAGTCGCGGTAATCCCACAGTAGAAGTTGATGTGGTAACAGATAACGGATTTATTGGACGCGCGGCGGTACCAAGTGGCGCTTCTACCGGTAAACACGAGGCAGTGGAACTGCGTGATGCTGATAAAAGTAAATTCCTGGGCAGGGGTGTACTGACTGCCGTAAAGAATGTTAATGATATCATTGCCGACCAGCTGATTGGCGCCGAAGTAACCAAACAGGCTGCTATCGACGAAAAGCTGCTCGAAATTGACGGAACTGAAAACAAATCCAAACTGGGCGCCAACGCTACCCTGGCCGTTTCCATGGCCGTAGCCAAAGCCGCAGCACAGGAAGTAAGCCTGCCCCTGTATCGTTACCTGGGTGGTGTAAACGCTACCGTACTGCCCATGCCCCTGATGAATATCCTGAATGGCGGCGTACACGCTGACAACAAGATCGACTTCCAGGAGTTCATGATCCTGCCCGTAGGCGCTCCTTCTTTCAGCGAAGGTCTCCGCTGGGGTGTGGAAATCTTCCACAACCTGAAAACCGTGCTGAAGAAAAAAGGCTACAGCACCAACGTAGGTGATGAAGGTGGTTTTGCGCCTGATATCCAGAGCAACGAAGAAGCTATTGAAACCGTACTGGAAGCCATTACTGCTGCCGGTTACAAACCCGGTTCTGAGATCGGCATTGCTATGGACGCCGCCAGTACCGAAATGTTCGACGAAAAAAGCAACAGCTACAAATTCTATAAAAGCTCCGGCAAGACCATCAGCAGCGATGAAATGGTGGCTTACTGGGCTAACTGGGTAAAACAATATCCCATCGTTTCTATCGAAGACGGTATGTCTGAAGACGACTGGGCAGGTTGGAAGAACCTGACAGACGCTATCGGCAGCAAATGCCAGCTGGTAGGTGACGACCTGTTTGTTACCAACGTAAAACGCCTGCAGCAAGGTATTGAGCAAGGCATCGCCAACAGTATCCTGGTAAAAGTTAACCAGATCGGTACTGTAACCGAAACCATCAATGCCGTACAACTGGCACAGATCAACGGATACACTTCTATCATGAGCCATCGCAGTGGTGAAACCGAGGATACCACTATCGCTGACCTGGCCGTGGCCCTGAACTGCGGACAGATCAAGACCGGTTCCGCAAGCCGTACTGACCGTCTGGCCAAGTACAACCAGCTGCTCCGCATTGAAGAAGAACTGGCAGGAAACGCCATTTATCCGAAAGGAAAGATTAAATTTGGTAAATAGTTAATACCAATCCGGGCACGTTGTATACGCCCCGCGTATACAACGTGCCTTATAAATTTATAGGCCTTGAAATTACTGTCACATATACCCGCCTGGCTGAAGAACAAATACCTGCTCACTGCAGTGGTATTTGCAGGATGGCTCCTGTTCTTTGACGACCAGGATATTGTGACCACGCATTTCAAGCATCGCAATGAATTGCACAAACTGGAAGAAAGCCGGGATTATTACCTGGCCCAGATCCAGGAAACAAAGGCCCAGCTGGAAGAACTGAAGCTGGACCAGGCTGCTCTCGAAAAATACGCCAGGGAAAAATACTGGATGAAAAAGGACAACGAAGACCTGTATATTTTGCCGGAATAACCAAGTAGATTTACTATTGCAGGATCCTTGCCTGTTTTATATCTTACCGGCCCGATAGACCCAACCTCCCTTATTTTCCAATAGCCCGTACAATAAAGAGAAACCCACTGACGTTTATTAACCCGGACGGACTCCGAAATTGACTCTTTCGGAATAATATTATTAAGGACATAAATGGTTGCCTATGACTGTTCTCTTTACACCAGAGGAGCTCATACAGTATTTGTATAATGAAGCCTCGCCTGAGAAAACCGCAGCAATCGAAACCGCAATTCAGGAAGATTGGACACTTCGTGAAAAACTTGAGGTTTTGAAAGCGTCTGCGAGAGGATTAAACAGGCTGGTTGAAGCTCCCCGACACGAAGCCATTCTCAAGGTACTGGCCTATGCCCGTGAAACGGCTCCAGAATCAGTTCAGTAAGAATGTTTTAAGAAAAATGGTCAATCCTCCCGGATTGATGGACTTACCCGCTTGACAAGAAAAGAACGCTTTGCCTTCATCATCAGCTACTTTCAAGAGCATGCTCCCAATGCGGAGACGGAATTGCTATATGACAACCCCTACCAGTTGCTGGTAGCCGTGATCCTGTCTGCCCAATGCACGGATAAACGGGTCAATATGACCACGCCGGCTATCTTTGAAAGATACCCGGACCCGGCCTCTTTGGCAAAAGCCAGCTTTGATGAACTGTTCCCGTTCATTCGCAGCATCTCCTATCCAAACAACAAGACCAAACACCTGATTGGCATGGCCAATATGCTGGAAACGGAGTTTGGCGGAGAAGTGCCCCTCACTGTAGAAGAGCTGGTACAGCTGCCCGGCGTGGGCCGGAAAACGGCTAATGTCATCACTTCCGTAGTTGACCAGCAGCCCAATATGGCGGTGGACACCCATGTTTTCCGGGTCTCTGCCCGGATTGGCCTCACCGTTGGGGCTACCACCCCCCTGGCCACTGAAAAGCAACTTATCCAGTATATTCCTAAAGAACTGATCCATAAGGCGCATCACTGGCTGATCCTGCATGGCCGCTATGTCTGTGTGGCCCGCAACCCCAAATGCCCGCAATGCGGCCTCAGCCCCGCCTGTAAATACTACCACAAAAACGGCGCTATCCTCAATAAATAGGCCTCCTGAAATTTTAGTCAACTTTTAATTCGGATCGGCGTTATACCAGAACGATCCTTAAAGTTTACTGAGCTATCCCTAATTTTGAGGCTGTTCATCCGCTTCGGGTAGACTACCCACGCTGATTCTGCTATTTTTACAATATCGAACCGAGCTGACCGTCTACCATAGTATAGGGACATTGTGGAAATATTGTAAAAGGCAGTACATGGAATTAAACTCTACATTCAACGTTCATTCAGTCTTATCCTTTCAACCACTGCTAAGGGAGTGGGAAAAAATTATCCGGGAGGGCAGGGAAGGTACCCGGCAATTGTACCAGGACCTGCTCAATAAAGTAAAGCAGCACCCCGAGCTGCTGGAACCCATTCACGATCTTTCTGTTCTTGATAAGCATAAGGCATTGGTAGACCAGATCATGGCTACCGTTTTCCCGGTCACCCTTTCAGATAAGGACGACCTGTATGGGGCCAGCGTTCCCTTTCAATTCAGTTTCTTCTATTCTTCCGAAAAAGTACGACAGCTGTTCCTGGCAGAAGACAGTTGCCAGGTAGTGATGCCCGATATGCGTACGGAAGAAGATCTCTGTGCAGAAAAGGAAGCCGGCGCTTATGCATTTATCCTGAGCAAACTATACAATATAGAAGCCGGGAGTGTGGTCACCAGCATCCACCCGTTCATGTCTGAGAACAACGGACTGGACAAATACCTGGAGCTGGAACTGGATACCCGCTTCATTGATGTAAAAGTAAAAGGCGAACTGCCGGAACTGCCCATTGAATGCCAGTACGGCGGCTGCCACCGCATCTGTGATGTGATGGCCATGCCGGAGTTCAAAGAAATGCTCCCGCTGGATAAATTTGAATTTGAAGGAATGGTGATCGTACGGGTACGGGACGTTACCGAGCGGGAAGTACTGAATATTATCCGTAACCGTTTGCTGCATATCAGCAGCTTTTCGGATATGGCGGTGTTCAACGAGCTGCAGGTACAGGTCCGTAACCTGCTGGGTGTGCCCAATGTATTCACGGCCGTAAAGCCTTTTTTCAAGGTCAATAACCACCTGGTATTATCTGAGATCTATACTACTTCCGAGCTCAAATATAAGAAGAGCGAACCCTCACCGGAGAAGCAGCAATACCTGCACCAGTCGTTCGTGAACGCCTTCAAGGATAATTACCGGCCCCTGCTGATCCCCGAGATCAACGAGGACGCTGTCATGCGTTATCCCTTCCTGGTAGTCATGGCCGAGTTTGGCTGGCGCAGCGCCATCATCTGTCCGCTCTTTGCCGATAACAAAGAGATGCTGGGTGTGCTGATCCTGCTGGCAGAGGAAAAGTTCAAGTTCATCCCGGAGCATATTTCCAAGATAGAACCTGCTATCCCCCTGTTCAAGCTGGCCCTGGAAAAAAGCCAGGAGAACCTGGACCACCAGGTGGACCGGGTCATCAAGGACCAGTTCACAGCCGTTCAGGATGCCGTAGAATGGCGCTTTACAGAGGCTGCGCTCAACTATCTGACCAATAAGAACAAGGGCGAAGGAGAGGCTAAGATTGAGCCTATCGTATTTGAAGGCGTATACCCGTTGTACGGCGCCATTGATATCCGGAACTCATCGGTAGAGCGGAACCATTCTATCCAGCTGGACCTGCTGGAGCAGCTTAACAACGCCAATAATATTATCCAGCTGGCCAAGAAAGAAAATCCCTTCCCCCTGCTGGATGAGACTTCGTTCCGTATCCGGAAGTATATCCATTCGGTGACCAATATTCTCTTTGCCGATGAAGAGCTGAGCATCCTGCAGTTCATGAAAGTGGAGCTGGTACAGTTGTTCCGCCACCTGCAGCTGATCATGCCGGTCCTCAACAAAGAGATCAATAAATATTTTTCCGCTGTTAACTCGCCCGTGGAAATGGTGTACCACCATCGTAAGAAATACGAGGACAGCATTACCATGATCAACAACGAGGTGGCGCGCTTTATAGACCAGGAGCAGCAACTGGCGCAGAAGATCTTCCCGCATTACTTTGAACGTTTTGTGACTGATGGGGTGGACTTCAATATCTATATCGGCCAGGCTATCAGCCCCGACCGGAAATTTGATTTCTTCTACCTGAAGAACCTCAAGATCTGGCAGCTGACCACCCTGGCCCGGGCGGCACAGCTCACGCATTCACTGGAAAGTAAGCTGCCCATGCCGCTCAAGACCAGCCAGCTGATCCTGGCGCATAGCCATCCTATCTCCATCAGTTTCCGGACGGCTGAGCGTAAGTTTGATGTGGACGGCGCTTACAATATCCGCTACGAGATCATCAAGAAACGGATCGATAAAGTGCATGTAAAAGATTCCAATGAACGGCTTACCAAACCCGGTACCCTGGCCATTGTGTATTCCCAGCCGCAGGAAGCGCAGGAATACCTGGAATATATTTCCTTCCTGCAGAACCAGGGTATCCTGAAAGAGGATATCGAGCGGTTTGACCTGGAAGAATTACAGGGTGTCAGCGGTCTGAAAGCCCTGCGTGTAGGGATCGTTTTTGAAGAGAAAGCTGGTAAAGAAGAGAAAACAGAAAAGCTGGCGGAAAGAGTTCGTAAATAATCTCCCCAAATAATAAGGCAACAGGCAGTCTTCGTATACGGAGGCTGCCTGTACTTTTTTGACACAAAAGCAGCGGGGCACAAGAGCTGCTGGGACCGGCTCCGGTTTGTAGATCATGCCTTCGCTCTGTGACAGGTTATTTTTTTTGCCTCCGGCAGATGGGCCGCGGTCCTGCGGACATGCTTTAGTTGTTGGGGCGGGAGCCATCCTTTGGTTCGTCCCAAAACAAAAAACTTCCCGGCTGCCGGAAAGTCTTGTTAAGCAGGCGGGCTACTATTAATTCCTGTCAGTGCGCGCGCTCAGAATGCCATTGAAGGCAATAGGCTGCCGGTTGGTGCTGATCACCTGCATATAGGCATAACCACTTTCCTGGATACTGAGCTGGATCCGCTGAACATCGGGGACATCTTTTGGCCTGATCGTAATATCCCAGCCGCCTTTCTTAGCGTCAGCCAGGGTATAGTCAAAATCTGTTGACCTGAATGTAAGCCCACCCTGGTTGGGGTTGATAGGAGCGGAAAAAGCCCGGCCAAAATAAGGGAGGTAACTCACAATAGAATCACCCAATACCCGGAATTCAAAATCCGGCGTTACCTGCCGTGATCTGCCACTGGCAGGCAGCATGGTCTGGGGCGTGAAGATATAGGTCCTGCTGTCCACCAGCTCTTTTACTTCAGCTGCTTTCTGTGCCTTCTTTTCTTTCTTCGTTTGTGCCTGTACTGTTACCGGGCTGATGCTGCCCAGCAGGAGCAGCAACAGCAATCCTTTTGATATGGTGAATAGTGTTTTCATACTGTTAACTTTTAAGTGATAGGGGCGAAGGCCCTGCTATCATCTATTCAAACATTGTTCCATTATGGCATAGGCGCATAGCCAGGAGCTAAGTTCCCGTATGCACAACTTTTAGACGGCTATAAACTGTTAAAGTAAATGGTCAGAACTGGTAACCAAATGTTAAAAGGGGCAGTACATTTTCTTTAGAAGCGGTAACAGAAGCAGTTACCACGGCGCGCTTTACAATGCCCAGCCAGATGCCGCCACCGTAACCGGTATGCCATTCATCTGAATCATCATTTTTCACCCATACCCTTCCAATATCATGAAAAGCCACTATGCCCAGGGAGCCGGGCAGCAGGTAGGTTTTAAAGTCAACCACTTTAATGCGCAGCTCTGTATTGTTGAAGAGGCTGGAGCGTCCGGCAAAGCGGAATTTCCGGTAGCCGCGCAGGTTTTCTGTATTGCCCAGGTACTGCGCCTGGAAGAATTCATAGTCGCCAAAATTGACACCACCCCCAAACCGCGTGGCCAGTACCAGTCCGCCATTGCTGTTAAAGCTATAGTACATGGCCAGGTCTGAATTGAGTTGGGTGAGCTTGCTGGAATAATCATTCATACCGCCCAGTATGCGCAGCGAGTTTTGCCAGTATACGCCACGTGAAGGCATAATGGCATTATCACGGGTATCTATATTCAGCACCAGCTGGCCGCCGAGATAGGTCTTGGCGTGAAAAAGGGTATTGGGGTCAAGCCCATTGGCATCGGTATCGGCCAGGAACCGGCCTTCGTTCTCTTCTATCTCCGGTTTAAAGAACTGGAAGGCGGGGCCAATGCCAACTGAGAGCCAGGAATTGAGTTCCCGGCGCAGCAACAGGGCTATATCCCCCTTATTATAACGGGCCCGGTAATAATTGATCTTGCCGGGTTTGTTCTTGTCGTAATTGGTTTCATTGCCCAGTCCAAAGAAGTTGGTGACATAATCCGGGGCGTTGAGATTGGCGTAGACATAGATGCCTGTCTGACCAAAAACACGGCGGAAATCGCTGCTATAGCGCACACTGAAGGCTTCGGTGGCAAGGGCATGGTTCACCACCAGTTTGTGGATAGCTGCCGGCGAGCGGCGGAACCGGTGGCTGGTGTATTTCAGGCCAAGTCCCAGGAAAACGCCATCGTCTGGGTTGAAAGCGGCTGCCACCACGGGCGCCAGGATATTGTATTTATAGGCCTTGCGGTCATACTCATTCACGGCGGGACTGGCAGAGAGCTTATTGCGCCAGGAGCCGTTTCCACTGAAGAGATTTTGTTCGTTGCGGAGATCATAGATCTTCGTTTTGCCGGCACCGGTATGTCCGGCATTATTGACAAAAGTATCCACGCCGCTGCCGCCGATGATGCGCAGGGGAATGGTCTTGCGGCCATCACCCTGGATAACAAATTTATCTTCACCACCCATACCCCAGAGGCGGATCTCCCTGGTTTCTCCATGAATGAACAGGCGTTTATACAACCGTTTCCCTTCTTCTCCTTCCTTATTGATCTTATGGATCACCACCTGCACGGAGCCGTCTGTATTGCGGGTGATCTCGAAGCGTTCCCGTTTATCACTGCCGGTAACATCCACTTCCCTGGCCAGGAATTTATAGTATTCAATCGCTTCTTCTTTGAGGAATTTCCTGCGTTCCTGCAGGGTTTGGATCATGGCCGGGGCCGACTGACCCCGTACTTCAGCGGGCTGTTGGGCAAAGGCCTCGCGGATAATGCTGTCGGTCATCAGGGGCAGGAAAGCATCAACGGCTTTGGCCCAGTCCTTTTCGTTGAGATCATTCAGGAAGGAGCGGTCAAAATAACGGGCGTTGAAGTTGAAGGTGCTGATATTCCTGGCTTTGGCGCGAAAGCCCTGGAATTTTGGAATGATGAAGGGCTGGCGTATGATGCCGGGGATCAGCCCGCTATTGGTGAAAAAAGCCTGGTCGCGGTCGCGGGGGATAGGGTAGTAGGTCTTACCCTTTTTGGTTTCTGCAGCACCCCAGCGCCACTGGTCTTCATGGCGGTCAAAGTCCATGATGAAGAGGTCCAGCAGCCTTGCCTGGAGTACAGCATCCTGGTCCACTTTGTTGTCATTGTCCTCCTGCAGTTTTTCAAAAACTTTGGGCGAGCTGTAGGTCTTTTCCAGTTCTTCCGGTTGCCTTTCTTCAAAGAGATATAATCCGTTGCCAAAATCACTGCGGTACTGCAGCAGGCGTGGATCATCCGGCAGGTACACCAGCTGCGGATGGGCATGGGGTACGCCTGCCGCCTGCGCCAGTGGCGGGATAGACAGGGCCGCGTAGGGATAGGAAGCCGAGATGCCATCCACGATGGCGTCCTTGACAAAGGTCTGCCGGAATTCTTCGGGCAGTGTTTTGTCGGGGTATTTCTCTATGCTGCGCAAAACATATTCTTTGCCCCGGGCATCTTCCAGCCTGAGTGAGCGGGATTGCATACCGCCGCCACGCTGGGTGGGCTTGAGGCCGCCTTTGGCCTTACCCATATCAAATACAGGTACCCGCAGCGGTGTGGTCCATTCCTTCCGGTAATTGCTGCCCAGTAACCACTGCTTGAATTTACCGGCGGCATAGTACTGGTAACCGGGAGCGGTAACGGAATCCGGCAGGGCCACAGCCAACTGTCCGGCGGGCTGCAGGATGGGGGCGGAAAAGCGGTTGAGGGTAGCCTGGTAGATAGGCTGCTCAGGTATTGTATGCAGGCTGGAATAGAATTTTACGGCCACTGCTCCGTTGCTGTACATTTCAAGTATACTGAAGCCGGTGCCGGGACTGGCGAATTGGGTGCCGGGGCCATAGCGCACCTGGCTTTGCTTGGCGCCTGCGCCACTCACAATATGGTATTGACCCTGCTGCAGGATGAATTGGAGCGCATGATCATGCCCGCCAACGCGGATACAGTAAGGGTGATGGGACAGCAGGGTATCTATCTGCTGAACATAGGCTTTGTACACTGGGTTGGCCATATCCTGGATATTGCCGAACCAGGAGCGGGAGAGGGGATAGATGGAGCCTATGACCGGCAGGGGAATATAGAGGCCAGGGTTAACTTCTGTAAGGGGGAAGAGATGTTGTTTGAGTGTGAAATAGCCACCATGCTCACCATAGGTCTGGAAGGGGTGGTGGGCGGCAAAGACCACCAGTTTATCCCGGTATTTATACAGCAGGTCCTTAATGGCCAGGGCCAGTTCTTCCCCGGTCTGGCAATCGCAGTCGGAATCGGCGCCGGGCCTGTTCTCACGCTGGAACCACCATTGGCTGTCGATGATGAGCAGCACGATGTCTTTGGACACGGGAATGGCAATAGGGCCGGGGCAGCCATCGGCCGGCAGGAAATGCACATTGGGCAGCTGCTGGCTTTCTATATAGCGGTACTGGTGTTGTAATTGCTGCAGCCCGTCGCGGTGGCCTTTTTTCCAGTCGTGGTTTCCGGGAATGAACCAGGCCTGGGTATTGGTGCCCCGTGCAATATCGATCTGGCTGTCGAGGATCATTTTCTTTTCGGAAAAATTGGCTGCTGCCGAATCAGGCAGGCCATGCTGGTAGACATTGTCGCCCAGGAACAGCAGGGTATTGCGGCCGTCATCCAGGTTAACCACTTTGCGCAGCAGGTTCAGTTCGGGGTGCTGCCCGTTCTGCAGCTTGCCGGCATCGCCCACCAGCAGGATACGGTGTACAACACTGTCCTGTGCAGTAACAGAGCCTATACCTGTCAGGATGAATAGTACCAGCCGGAAACAGAACCGTTGCATGCGCATATAGTTTAATGTTGGCTATAAGGGAATTTCAGGATGGTTGCCTTGCCATCCACTCCTTCATTGGAAATGAACATATCTCCATTAGGGGCAAACGTAATACCTTCCGGTTGAGGGAACTGGTCCGGGTTGAGCAGGAAAGCTGATTCTACATGCCCATCGGGGCTCATGATCAGCAGGGCTTTGCCAATGGAGGCTACCACATACAGTTTTTTTGACAGGGGGTGGATAGCTGCTGCAGAGGGTTTGAACTCCGCACTGTTATTCTTGAGATGTTCCCGGATATCCTTCCATTTGACGGTATACACGGGCGTATCGGAAAAGCTGAGGGTAATGGGATCAAAGCTGTAGGCCAGGATGCCTTTTCGGGATTCGCGCTGTTCTTTAGAGAGCAGGATCAGCCGTTTGTTGGGCTCATCATGGTACAGGCTTTCAAATTCGATCTTCTTTTCACGTGGGAATTCAAACTCCTCTTCCACATGTTTTACGCCGGCAGGTACGCGGTGGATATTGCCATTGCTTTCCAGCACATAGAAGAAACTGTCAATAGCCGCTATATCCTCGTAGTCCCGTTTCTTGCCAAATTTGCTGACGGTAAAATCCCCGTCGTCAGCGTCTATAAAAAAGATCTTTCCTTCTTCGTCATTGATGGCGGCTATTTTCCCGTTGGGGAGATAATACATACCGGAGATCTCCAGCAGGTCTTTGCCCAGCACAATCACTTCTTTTTGACTGGCATCATAGCCGGGGACGGACGGGACAATGGATTTGCCCTGGCCGCTGCAGCCGACCAGGCAGGCAGTAAGCAGGATAGCACCCATAAAAAGCAGGCCTTTTCTCATAGGAGAACAACACTTAATGAAATGGCAAAGTTGAATTATTCTTTGATATTAAATATACAATCTTTTATTGCTTAATTTAGACCGGAAAACAAATGCCGGTATGACTGCAGAACACCAGGAGCTGGTACAGGACGCCAGACAGTATGTGACAGGTCTTTTTGCGAACCGTGTGGATGCGGATTTCGTGTTTCACAATATAGACCATACGCAGGAAGTGGTGGAAGCCGCTACCCTGCTGGCGGATCATTACCAGTTGCCGGAGCAGGAACTCCTGATACTCCTGCTGGCCGCCTGGTTCCATGATACCGGTTATTCCGGCGGGCAGCCCAAGCGTCATGAAGAGCTGAGCCGGGATATAGCCGGCGAGTACCTGCAGCGCAAAGGCGTTGACCCCGTGATCATGGAACGGGTGAGCAATTGCATTATGGCCACCAAATGGCCGCAATGCCCTACCAACCTGACGGAGCAGATCCTCTGCGATGCAGATCTGTTCCACCTGGGCAGTGACAACTTCAACGAAAAGACCAAAATATTAAGGCAGGAGCTGAACCGCCTGCTGGATACCAAGCTCAGCAAGAAAGAGTGGCGGCAGAAGAATATTTTCTTTTTGCAGCAGCACCGCTATTTTACCGACTATGCCAGAACGCATATGGAACCGGTGAAACAGGCGCATCTCAAAGCGCTGCTGGCCAAAGGAACAAAAGGGGAAGAACCGGTCACGGTGGAGAAACTGGTAAAAGAGCCGCTGGACAAAGCGCTCCGGGAAACTGGCAGCGTTTCCGTATCTCCTTCCACGGAGAAACTGAGTGAAAAAGAAAAAAGGGAGCGGGAGAAAGAAAAGGAAAGACAGAGCAGGACGGACAGGAGCATTGGCACCATGTTCCGCATCATGTCCCATAACCATGTAAGCCTGAGCCAGATGGCGGATAGCAAGGCCAATATCATGATCTCGGTGAACACCATCGTTATGTCTATCATGGTATCTGTACTGCTGGGCAAGCTGCAGTTCTACCCCGAATATATTGTACCCACAATAATCCTGCTGGTGGTTTGTTTAGGGGCCGTGGTCTTTGCCATCCTGGCTACCAGGCCGAATGTCAATCGTGGAGTATTCACTACGGAGGATATCCAGAACAAGCAGGTGAACCTACTGTTCTTTGGTAATTTCTACAATATGGGCCTGAAGGATTACGACTGGGCCATGAAAGAGATGATGTCCGATAAGGAATACCTGTACAGCAGTATGATCAAGGATACTTATTTCCTGGGCGTAGTACTGGCCCGGAAATACAAATACCTGCGTATCTCCTATAATATCTTCATGTTTGGACTGGTGATTGCCATCCTGGCCTTTGCCATTTCCTTCCTGTTCTCTGAACAGAATGTAGGCGCCAATTAATTGGCGGCGCCCAGCATTTCACGCAATTTCAGCGCCAGCTCTGTTTTGGTGATGGGTACGCCCATGATCTTATTGTAGCCTTTGGCATCAATGAGGAACTGCTCACGGATGATCCTGATGAGCTGACCATTGTTGATCTCGGGTATCAGTACCTGATCAAAACCTGCGAGCAGGGCGCCCAGATTTTTGGGGAAGGGACGCAGGTGCCGGACATGGGCATGGCTGACGGCGTAGCCTTCAGCCTGCAGCTCAGCCGCGGCGCTTTTGATAGCGCCATAGGTGCTGCCCCAGCCGAGGACCAGGATCTTGCCGGTGGGCAGGCCGCTGTCCAGCTGCTGGTCGGGGATATGATCGGCGATCTTGTCAACTTTCTCCTGTCTGATCTTCACCATGAGCTGGTGGTTCTCGGGATCATAGCTGACATTACCGGTGATATTTTGTTTTTCGAGGCCGCCGATGCGGTGTTCCAGGCCGGGTGTACCGGGGATGGCCCAGGGGCGGACCAGCTTCTCATCGCGTAGATAAGGCTGGAAGCGTTCTTCGCCATGGCCCAGTTCAGTCTTGAACTTCACTTCAATGGGGAGCAGGTCGCTGCTGCTGGGGAAGCGCCAGGGTTCGGCGCCATTGGCAATGTACCCGTCGCTCAGGAAGATCACCGGGGTCATATGTTGCACAGCGATGCGGACGGCTTCAAAAGCGGCGCCGAAGCAATCGCTGGGGGTGGAGGCGGCAATCACGGGCATAGGGCATTCTCCGTTGCGGCCGTAATAGGATTGCAGGAGATCGCTCTGTTCCGTTTTGGTGGGCAGGCCGGTGGAGGGACCGCCTCTTTGTACGTTCACGATCACGAGGGGGATCTCCAGCATCACGGCCAGTCCCATAGCTTCGGACTTGAGGGCCATACCCGGTCCGGAGGTGGTGGTAACGCCCAGGGAGCCGCCATAGGCGGCGCCGATAGCAGATGCAATGCCGGCAATCTCATCTTCGGCCTGGAAGGTCTTTACGCCAAAGGATTTGTGCTTGCTCAGCTCATGCAGGATATCAGAAGCGGGGGTGATGGGGTAAGTGCCTACAAACAGGGGCAGGTTGCTTTTCTGTGCAGCGGCAATCAGCCCCAGGGCCAGCGCCTGGTTGCCCATGATATTGCGGTATTCACCGGCTTCCATCCTGGCTTTCTCCACGCGGAAACGGGTGGTGAAGGTTTCGGTGGTATCGCCGTAGTTGAAACCGGCCTGCAGGGCGCGCAGGTTACTGTCCAGTATCTCTGATTTCTTCCCAAATTTTTCTTTGATAAAGTCCAGGGTGTTCTCCATACTGCGGTTGTACATCCAGTACAGGAAGCCAAGGACAAACATATTCTTGGCGCGGTCCTTTTCCTTGGTGCCCATGGAAATGTCCTTGAGCGCTTCACGCGTCATTTTGGTGACGTCCATGCGGATCACCTCGTAATTGGTGAGGCTTTCGTCGTCCAGGGGATTAACGCCGTCAGGGTAATTGGCCAGGCGCAGGTTCTTGACATCGAAGCCGTCGGTATTGACGATGATGCGACCGCCTTTTTTCAGGAATTTGAGGTTGGCTTTGAGGGCGGCGGCGTTCATGGCCACCAGCACATCGCATTCATCACCGGGGGTGAAGATGCGGTCACTGGAGAAACGCAGCTGGAAACCACTGACCCCGGGCAGGGTACCCTGCGGGGCGCGGATCTCAGCGGGGAAATCAGGAAAGGTGGCCAGGTCAATACCCAGCAAAGCTGTATTATTAGTAAATTGACTACCAGTAAGTTGCATGCCGTCACCGGAGTCTCCGGCGAACTTGATCACTACATCCTGCAGTACTTCTTCTTTTCGGCTCATGGGGCGAGAATGTTATAATCTGCAAAAGTAACACAAGTTGCGGGAAGGGGAGGTAATAATCTGTCCCATTAGACCCACGGAGATGCTAAATTCCTGATTTCGAAAGTATGGTAGTTAGGAAATTATTGGGGTAAAATGAGGTCAGCAATTTGATCGGGATATAATTCCCTGACTACATGCTCAAGGATCCACCAAGGAAGTTGTTTTTGTCTGGGTATAAACCGGCCTTGCTTATCAATTTCAGCCACCGGTTCAATGCTAAAATCTGATTCTTCTGTAGAATTATCAAAAAGAAAGGTCCTGTGACATAAAGGAATAAGATGGGGTAGGATGTTCAATGATTCGAGGTATCGTTTTATTATTCTTTCTTCAAGTACTGAGTGCCCGCCTAATTGTTCACGTTGTTTGACTCTTTTAATGTTAATGCCAGGTGAAACAGTGCAGATAAAATACAGGTAATTTTTAAAGCCCCGCTTATTGCTTTCTTTTAGAAACTCAACTTTAGATGGATGGCTAAGTACGGTTTCGAAGGTGAAGGTTTCTCCACTATCCAATAATTTATACCTCATAAAATCCGCTGCCAGCGCTGCATCGTAGGGGGAAGGGTTGTGAGCCGTCAGCAGAATGCTGTTATTGCAATGCAGGCTGATAGCAGTATTTTCAGCTTTTGCCTTTTCTATCCAGCTTTTTCCAATCCCGTTGGTAAATTCGGTAAAATCAGTCTCCAAAATATTTATGCCATACTCTGCAATAGGATTTATCAGCCCTTTTTCTTTGAATGATTTCTCTATTTCATCAGCATTGACAAATGGACCACTATAAAAATTATTGCGCACAAGCCTGAGCACAGTGCTTTTCCCACTGCCGTTAGGCCCTGCCATGACCCTGAGACGTTTACTTTTTTCGGGCATGAAGGATTTTTCCAGGGTTAACGCTGAAAAAAAATACGTTTATATCAGGTAATCTTGAGTCAATTATTTCTTCTTTACCATCGGGATATTGAAGAATTATGGAATTATCGCGGACAAAAGTTCTTGGCAGCCCAGCTGCTTTAGCTTCCGCTGCGGCACTTTTCCCTGCAGTTGCAGCCAGTTCTTTAATGATCTCAAATGCATCCTCACTATCTTCTACATCCGAAAAATCCCGTGAAACAAGATATTGCCTGGAGGAAGAATGTTGTATTCTTCCTTTCAACCGGCTCCTGCTTTTTTTTAGTATTTTCTTTTTGGGAGATTTCATATAGCTAATGTAAGAATTTTTTTGGCAGCTGGCTACTTCAGCAGCGTCCTGTAAATAGCCTCATGCACCTTCGGCCTTACATTCATGCGCCCGAATTTAGCCGGATCGGGACTGAGTACCCGGTTGGACAGGAAGATAAAGGTGAGGTTATACTCCGGGTCTATCCAGACGCAGGTGCCGGTAAAGCCGGTATGTCCGTAGGTGCGTGGAGAGGCCGAAGCGGCAGGATAGGGCTCCTTGCGGGTGGCATTGTCCTTTTCGGGTTTGTCGAACCCGATACCGCGGCGACTGATAGCACTATGATAGGCGCTGAAATAGTCGATGGTAGATTTGCGGAAGAAATTCTGGCCGCCCAGCACGCCGCCATTGAGCAGGACCTGGCTCAGCACGGCCAGGTCGTACGCATTGCTGAACAGTCCGGCATGACCGGCTACACCGCCAAACATAGCGGCGCCCGGGTCATGGACATCGCCCTGCAGCAGCTGCCGGCGGAAGCTGGTCTCTTTCTCGGTGGGGGCTATATAGTCCAATGGAAAACGTTCCCGCGGCTTGAAACCGGTGGAGCTGAGCTGCAGCTTATCATAAAAGGTCTTCTTCACGTACTGGTCCAGGGTCAGACCGGAAATGGTTTCCACGATCTTACCCAGGAAAATAAAATCATTGTCGGAATAAATGTATTTGTTGCCGGGCTCCAGCGGGCTGCTGAGGATCCGGGTATAGAGGGTATCCACCCAGTTATTGCGCAGGTAAAGGTTCTCCGCTACCCTGACCTGGTGCAGGGAATCGGGTTTCATGGAATAATAGGCCCAGTTGGGGCTGCCGCCATCAGATGTTGTCAGGGTCTCGCGGTTGAAAGGAATAAAGGCTTTCAGGCCGGCCTGGTGCAGCAGGATATCCCATATTTTTAGTTTGGCCTTGTTGCTGCCCTTTGTCCAGGGCAGGTAATCGCCCAGGGTTTTCTGGAGGTCCAGCTTGCCTTCCTCATAGAGTTTCATGACCGAAAGATTGGTGGCCATGATCTTGGTGACGGAGGCCAGATCATAGATGGTTTCAGGATATACGGGCATCAGGCTGTCGTACCCATAATAACCATAGGCTCTTTCAAAAACGATCTTGCCGTCTTTGGCCACCAGCACTACAGCGCCGGGGATGGCCTGTTTGGCAATAGCATCGTTCACGGTGGAGTCAATGGCATTGGTGAGTTTGTTCTGGTTGAAACCGAGGTTGGCGGCAGGAACTATAGGCAGTAGTCTTTTGGATACAATACCGGAGCCGTAAGGGAATGAAGGGCAAACGGTGACCGGCAGTTTGCCTTTGGCCGTCAGGCGGCCATAGAGCAGGTCGGCCGCTACGGTCTGTGTGATGTCGTCATCCTCATAGCAGGCCAGGACTACGGGAGCGTTGCAGAGGTCCTTGATAATATAGGGATTGCCGAAGGCCAGCGTCAGTGTTTTGAACTGGGCCTGCAGGCCGCGGATCAGGTCCCAGGCGGCCGTGCTGATGCCGAAGTTATTAGCCGGGAAGCGGGAATAGTTGTGTACGCCGATCACTACCGCATCATATCGTTCCTTACAAAGTTGCAGGAAGGGCGCTACTTTGGCCGTATCCAGTTTGTAATCGAAATAATAGACCTGGGCGTCAAAATCCTTTCGTACCTGCTGGGCAAACACATTGTCCTTGCTGATCCCGAAACCTACATAGGCTATCCGTTTGCTTTTGGACAGCGGATACAGGCCGGGCTCATCATTGCGCAGGAGGGTGATGGCTTTTTCCGCCACCAGCCGGCGCATATCTTTCACGCCTTCGTTCAGGTCCTCGGTCAGGTGGTCCAGGGAGATAGGGTTTACATTGGCCAGCCCATACTGGTATTTAGCCAGCAGTACCCGTTTCACATGTTTGTCAATATCATCCCAGGACAGCTTCCTGTTGCGGATAGCCTTCCTGATCCTTTCCATGGCATCGGGGATATCGCCGGGTAGGCAAAGCATGTCATTGCCGGCTATCAGCGCCTGTGCGGAGGCTTCGCCGTCAGGAAAGAATTTGGTGACCCCTTTCATTTCAAGGGCATCGGTGAAAGTCAGGCCATCAAAGCGCAGCTCGTTGCGGAGTAAAGCGGTTACATTGTTAGCGGAGATGGAAGTGGGCGTATTGGCGGTACTGTCAATGGCGGGCACCTGGAGGTGGGCCACCATGACACTGCCTACGCCGGCGCGGATGAGCTGGTGAAAAGGATATAATTCCAGTGAGTCCAGTTCAGCCCTGGATTTATTGATGATGGGCAGGTCATAGTGGGAGTCTACGGAAACATCGCCATGACCGGGAAAATGTTTGGCGCAGGCCATGACGCCACCGTCCTGCAGACCTTTCATGTACTGGATGCCGTACTGGGCAACCCGGTATTTATCTTCCCCAAAAGACCTGTCGTTGATAACGGGATTAGCGGGGTTGTTATTGACATCCACTACGGGGGCATAGTTCACCTGGATGCCGATGCGTTTGCACTGGTCGGCTACCAGCCGGCCGTATTCATAGATCAGGGCCGGTTCCTGGACGGCGCCCAGCATCATCTGGCGGGGCAGGCCCATGACACTGTCGAACCGCATGCCTACGCCGTTCTCGCCATCAATGGTGACCAGCAGGGGCGTTCTGGCCAGCTGCTGGAAGCGATTGACCAGGGTGGCCTGCTGCAGTGGTCCGCCCTGGAAGAGGCATAGACTGCCGATATTGTATTTGCTGATGGCTTCTGCCACTTCTTTTTCGTAGAAAATGATGGACCGGTTGGGGCCAATGGAAGAAACCCGGACCACCATCAGCTGAGCGATCTTTTCATCTCTGGATAGTGTGTTGAATACGCTGTCTACCCAGAATTCGGCCGGCAGCAGGGAATGGTGCTGGGCCTTTGCAGTGGTACAGATCCCGATCAGCGCCAGTAACAGGAGTTTCTTCATAGTGAACAACTTATAAACGAAATGGATGATCTAATGTAAGAAGATTCAGGCAAATGCTACCGCCGGTATAGCTGTCGGGCAAAAATTATTCCCGTATTTTCGCCAGTAAATCAAGGAGTTTAGTTTGACCGATATCATACAATTATTACCCGATAATATTGCCAACCAGATTGCGGCCGGTGAGGTGATCCAGCGGCCAAGCAGTGCGGTGAAAGAGCTGTTGGAGAACGCCGTGGATGCAGGCGCCACCGAGATCCGGCTCATTATACAGGATGCGGGCAAATCATTGATACAGGTAATTGACAATGGCAAGGGCATGAGTGAATTGGATGCACGGATGTGCTTTGAGCGCCATGCTACTTCCAAAATAAAAAATATTGACGACCTGTTCCGCATCCGCACCATGGGCTTCCGTGGTGAGGCGCTGGCTTCTGTGGCTGCCGTGGCGCAGGTGCTGATGAAAACACGCAGGGCCGAAGATGAGACTGGTACTTCTATAGAGGTCGAGAACAGTGTGGTGATCCGGCAGGAGCCGGTGGCCACGCCCGTGGGCACCAGCATTGCCATGAAGAACCTTTTCTTCAATATTCCCGCCCGCCGTAATTTCCTGAAAAGCAACCCGGCAGAGACCCGGCATATTGTGGATGAGTTCATCCGCGTGGCCCTGTCCTTCCCGCAAATATTTTTCTCGCTCACCAATAACGGTGCGGAAATGTTCCACCTGGAGAAGGGTACCCTGAAACAACGGGTAGTGCAGGTACTGGGCAGCCAGTACAATGCGCGACTGGTAGCCGTCCAGGAAAAAACAGATTACCTCAATGTCCAGGGGTTTGTAGGCAAGCCGGATACCGCAAGGAAGACCCGGGGCGAACAGTATTTCTTCGTCAACAACCGATTTATCCGCAGCGCCTACCTCAACCATGCCGTGATGAGCGCTTACCAGGAAATGATTGCTCCTGACAGCTTTCCGCTCTATGTGCTGTTCATTGACCTGGATCCGGCGCAGGTGGATATCAACGTGCATCCTACCAAGCAGGAAATAAAATTTGAGGACGAAAAGATCGTATACGCTTTTGTGCAGGCCGCCGTCAAACATGCGCTGGCGCAGTTCAGTGTTACGCCTGCGCTGGAATTTGACCTGGATATCAATATCCAGCAGCTGGATGCCGTGAGCAAACCCTTCACGGAAGAACAGCAGGAAGCAGCTTCTGCATCGCCCCTGTTCAAGAATTTCAGCCAGAAGCACCAGGCGCATTTTATACAGCCTTCAGAAAAAAGCGAGCTGAAAAACTGGCAGACCTTTTTTGAAAAACCGGCCGAGGCGCCCAAGTTTGAGTCCCTGCTGGACAAGCTCCGCAAGGACGATGATCCGCTGCCTTACCTGCCCGCCCAGCCCCGGCTGGACCTGCAGGTGGATGAGGCGGCCCCGTTAATGCAACTTCATCAGTCCTATATAGTGGCCAGCACCAACCGTGGGTTCATCCTGGTACACCAGCAACTGGCGCATGAGCGCATCCTCTATGAGCGTTATGTGCAAGCAGCTGCCGGCAAGACCATGGCCACACAGAAAAGCCTGTTCCCCATCACCCTTACCCTGACCACGCAGGATGCGGTACTGCTGGAAGAGCTGATGCCTGATCTCAACCAGCTGGGCTACCTGGTAGAGCCTTTTGGTAAGGACAGCTTTGTGATCCAGGGTACGCCGGCCGACCTGGAGCAGGGCAATGAGAAGCTGGTGATGGAGAACCTGCTGGAACAATACAAGCATTTCAGCAGTGAGCTGAAGTTTTCCCGCCGGGAGAAACTGGTGCGTTCCCTGGCCTGGCAGCATGCGGTAAAGCCGGGCAAATCCCTCACAGAGCGGGAAATGCGGGCCCTGATAGCCGACCTGTTCCAGTGCAACCAGCACAATGTAACGGCAGGCGGCAACCCCACCTACATAGAATTCAAAAAGGATTATCTCGAAAACTTATTTAAGCGATAGCTGATTACTGCCGTTGGAGCGTTTTTTTGTCTCCCAGATATTATACCGGAGATAGAAGAGTACGGCTTTGTTCTTGTCATACGTGAAAGGAGCGAAGCTGGACATCCGGAAATTAGCGTAGTTGTTGAAGGCCTGGTTGTAGCGGAGGCCTACGGTAAAGCGCTGCCAGTAATAATTAACGTCTACCAATAAGCGCATTTCATGCTGATTGATCCTCCTGGACAGGGAGTCCTTCCCCAGTGCGCCATATTTTTCGCGGACCAGGTAATCCTGCGGTCCCTGGATCTTCCTGTCCTCATACAGTGCAATACAGTTCAGCAGGGTAGAGAACTGCAGGCCGGTTCCGAGATAAAAATTGGGCAGGGGACTATGGTGTACAGATACGGGCAGGTTAAAATAATAGAGCTTGCGGGCCAGTACGGAATGCATCATGGTAGCGTTGCCCATATTCTCTTTCTGCTGGTATAACAATACGGGCCGGATATACTGGGGCGCCAGGAACTGCAGTTCCGTCTGCATATAGGTCTTGTGGTTGAAATGGTACTGCACATGTGGTGTGGGCATATAGTCCGATGCAGTATTGGGGCCGGCCCAGTAATTATAACCGGAGGCTTTCTGGTCCGCCACCGGGAATACCATGGGCAGGGAAAGACCAATGGCAAAGCGATGCCCTTCCCGGCCACGGCCGGCCCTGGGAGCGGGTTTGGTCAGGAGCTTGTCTGGGTCTTCTTCCGGGATCAGGGAACCCCTGCCATCAGTAGAAAGGGTAGCATATTCCTGCGATGGGGATTGGAAGACAAGATCAGCGCCAGGGTAAAGGATAGTGCTGGCGGCCAGTTCCCGGGCAGGCTGTTCATTGGCGGGCTGATCGGGAGACAGGAAGGCTGATGACCGGCTGTTGCCGGCCAGTTCGGTATGGTCTCCGGATGCAATGCCATTACCGGAGGAGCGGCGACTTTGCGGTTGTTGCCGGTCGGACGGATAAACAGGTGCTGCTGCCTGGCTGCTACGGCCAGGGCGGTTTTTCCGGCTTGCCGGTGGTTTGTTCTTTTGTTTGCCGGCCGGCGGGTTGACGGTACCTGCTGCACTGGCCGGGTTCAGGGAGTTTTCAGGAGTAACTATTGCTTCATGCGGGGTTTGATTTGGTGATGAATGGGTGCTGCTGGCTGTTGCCGGTGGCTCATTGCCTGACAACCCCCTGGCCTTGGGCGGCTGATGGGGCGCAGTAGCAGCGCCGTCTTCAGTGGGCAGCAGGGTAGCCATGCTTTCGGATGGTTCACTGCCGGATTGCCCGTTGGAAATATTGGCAGGGGACGGCTGTGCTTCAGGAACAGCGCCCGGGGATGAGGTTTGCTGATTGTTGGGGGCTACGGTAACGGCCTGGGTGTCCGGATGAGGTGAGCGGAAAAGGTCCCTGGTAAACCAGGCGCCTGTCAGGATCAGACCAGCCACAGCCGGCAATAGCCAGCGCCGGCCCGGTCTGCCGCCACCTCCTCCGCCGCCGGAACCGCCGCCGGGGGGCAACTCTTTGTCAAGCAGATACCTCATCTGCTCCCAGCTGCGTTCCACTTCCGGAGCCGGAAGCTGCTGCAGCTTGTCTGCCAAGTGTTTCTCGTATGGTAGTCTCTCATTCATTACGTTACACTTGCAAGGTTTGTAAAAGTTGTTGTAGTTGTCTTCGGGCTTCGCTCAGGTGCCATTTGCTGGTCCCTTCGCTGATATGTAATAGGGCTCCTATCTCCCTGTGGTTGTATCCTTCAATGACGTACAGATTGAATACAGAGCGGGTAGCAGGTGATAAACGCTGCACCAGCCGCAATAATTCAGTAGCTGACATGCGCTGCACTGCGTCCGGGTCAATGGACGGCTCATCTGCTTTTTCCAACGCAATCTTGCTGTAGAATTTTTCCCGTGACCTGATATGATCAATGGCTGAATGGACAATGATGGTCCGTATCCAGGTGTAGAGTGATGCTTTCTCCGCTTTATAGGTATGAATGTTCTTATAGACCTTCAGGAATCCATTGTGCAGTACCTCGATGGCGTCTTCCGGGTTGCGCGTATAGCGCAGGCATAGCGATACCATTGGCCCGTAAAACTGCTTATACAGCCGTTCCTGGGCCAGCCGGTCATTATTGATACAACCGTTGATGAGCTCTATATCGGCAAGACTGCCTGCCAAAAAGGGTTTAATTAGTGGGTACTGCTTCCCTGAATTACGGGTTTTTTATAATGGTTTACTATAATATGAACGTTCCATATCCTTGTCGGCTCATGAAGGATACGTTAAAGTATTACTAAAGCGTTGGCTCCGGGCCTGCTTTTTTATTGATGGTTGCGGATAAGCTGAAGGAAATTTCCCAGTTCCTGCCTGATATCCACGGCATTGCCGGTATGGTTGTTCACCATGACAGAGAACAGCAGCATTTTATTATGGCGGGTATAGAGGTAACCGCTCATGGTCTGTACGCCGGTCATACCGCCTGTTTTGGCAAACAGTACACCGGGCTCCTGCTGGAAGATGTTCCGCAGGGTGCCTTCGCCACCCGTGGGAAAAATGGTTTTGATGCGTTCAATGCCAAAGTCCTGCTGCAGTTTCTGCAACAGCGTCACCATATCCTGTGGCGTAAAGAGATTGTACCGGCTAAGGCCGCTGCCATCGGCCCAGTGCGGGGCCTGGGGCAGATCGGAGAGATTGGTTTGCAGGAGTGTATCCAGCACTTTTTTATCGTCCATGGTCTGGAACAGTTGCTGGCTGACCATCAGCAGGCTCTGCTCGGCCAGGAAATTATCGCTTTCCACCATCATCTTGCGCAGCATAGAATCCGTGGGCTGGGAATAGAGGGTGTTGAGCATGTATACGCCCTGGTTCCTGAAATGGGTATAGACCTTGCTGTCTGCTATTTTTACTTCCCGGCCTATAGTGTCCGGCAGCAACTCCAGTGCGGCTTCCAGTCCATTGGTGATAAAAGGCACCCATTGCTCTTTATGGGCTTCGCGGCCCTGGGTGATGGTGAATACATTGGCGGACTGTTCCCGCTGCACATGGAAACCATTGGCGCCTGTTTCCGGGTTGAACCTGACCTTCCAGTCCACTTCCGGGTCAGAATAGATAAAGGGCGATGGGGCAAAATCACCGGTGGTTTTCCGGGTGGTATCGTTCTCCTGGATCCATTTTACGGTATTGCCGTAGACAGGCAGGGCGCTACGTTCTACCATGTAATAGTCGTTGAAATCACTCCAGCTCCAGCCATTGCCGAGGGCTTCGCTTTTCCAGTTGTCGCCGGCTATATAGATAGCCCTGCGATCGTTCTGTAGAAAACGGACCAGCGGCTGGTTGGGGAAGGCGGGATGCAGGAAAGTAGGGTCGCCGGAGGGGATGAGCAGCAGGGCTGAATCGGTTTCGGCATAGGCGATAGCGGGGAGGCTGTCGCCCAGGTATTTAAGCGCGGCATAACAGGTCGCGATCTTGGTATTGGAGGCCGGCACAAAATATTTATCGCCCTGGTAATTGAAGAGGAAGCTATCGGCTATAGGATCAAAAATGCTGATGCCTACATGGGCCTGTTGCAGGGCTGGTACTTTCAGCAGGGAATCGGTTGCCTGTTGGAACACGGACTGTTCGCTGACCTGGCCGGCGCTCTGCCGGCTGAGCCTTTGTGGTGAACAGGCCACAAAAAAAAGAAGGGAGATAATAAGTGGGCCGGTGCTGATCTTCATACCGGCAATTTAGGCAATTTGCATCAGTTGCGTTCCTGGGCGCGCAGCCATCTTTCGGGGATCTCATTGCTGCTGGCCAGCAGGTAATCCTTGTAGGAGCAGGCGATCCATTGCTTATCGGGCAGCTGCATCCACCAGCGGCCAGTCTTCTTGCTTTGCAGGAAAACAGTTTCAATCTCTGCAAAGGCGATATTGAATTCGTTGAAGGATTCTTTCTCTTCCAGCCTGGCTTCCCGGCGGCCGCGGCTACGGCCATCTATCAGGTACCAGAGCATATGGGTGATCTGTTTGGCTGTCAGCTGATCCCGATCTTTCTCCGGCAGGTAGCCATAGATGCCGATGGTGCTGACCTGGGGGCTGAGCCCTGCATACCGCATCAGGATACAGGCTTCCTCGCCGGTGAGGCCGTTGGGCGTAATGGTATTGGAAGGCGCATAGGCATGGGCAATGGCCGATATATCAAAGCTGAAGAGCGATGAGTGGCGGATCACGGGTTCCATTTCTTCAATGGCGTCCCGGACATGTCCTACGCGGAAACAATCGAACCGGAGTTTGTCCATGGTCTCCAGCATGCGCGGGTGCACATAATAGCTCTGGAAAGCGATATGGTTATAATGGCGGATGAAATTGGGTTCGCCGGTCAGCATTTCCATCAGGAAATTCTTGTCGCGCTGGCGGGAATCAATGTCCAGGTCAATGAGTGCGTCCACGCAGGCGGCCTCAATGATCCTTTCTTCATCAGCATACACACGGTACTGTGCCAGCGTAAGGTCGTGCGTGCCGCCAAGGATCACGACCAGCTTACCGGCATTGGTCAGTTCGGATGCTACTGTTCTGAGAGCGGCATAGGTATCGTTGATGGATGCCCCGCGTTTGATGTTGCCTACATCGGCTACCTGGAGGTCAAAATGCCACCAGAACAGCTGGTAAAATTCTGCGCGGATAGCATCGGGAGCGCTGATCTTAGAGGTGTGGATCCCGGCGCCGCGGCTCTCGCTGCAGCCTACCAGCACAATGTCTGCCTGTTCCAGTTCTGGAAAATGATCCTCATACACATTGATGGTTTTACCGATCTGTCCGTCTTTGTAATCTTCATCATTTGACAACATTGCCCGGTTAACGGGCTCCAGGAAATCAGCTATATACAGTACATCAGACATGGCTGCAAGATAGTAGGAAAAAGAATATCTTTGCCACATGGAGCAATTGTTACAACAGATAGCAGCTTATAAGCAGGAGATCGAGAGCCTCGCTACCAATGGGGCCGAGTCGCTGGAAGCTTACCGTATTAAATACCTGGGCACCAAAGGCATTGTGAAAAATCTTTTCACAGAAATGAAAAATGTGCCTGCGGACAAAAAGAAAGAGTTTGGCCTGATCCTGAATGAATTCAAACAACTGGCAGAAAACAAATATGACAGCTGGAAAGAGCAGCTGGGTGGTGATGCCGCCGGCGCCGCTGCCAGCATTGATGTAACCCTGCCGGGCGATACCCTGCCCCTGGGCACGCGTCACCCCATCAACCTCTTCCTCAACCAGGTGATCAGCATCTTCAACCGCCTGGGTTTCTCCACCGCTGAAGGTCCCGAGATTGAGGACGACTGGCACAATTTCACGGCCCTCAATATTGCGGAGAACCACCCGGCCCGCGATATGCAGGATACTTTTTATATTCAGCAGAACCCTGACTGGGTGTTGCGCACGCATACCAGCAATACGCAGATCAGGAATATGGAAAGCAACCAGCTGCCCATCCGTATCGTGTGCCCCGGCCGCGTATACCGCAATGAGGCTATCAGCGCCCGCAGCCATTGTTTCTTCCACCAGATAGAAGGACTGTATATTGATGAGAACGTTTCCTTCGCCGACCTGAAGCAGACCCTCTACTTCTTTGTGCAGGAGATGTACGGCAAGGATATCAAAGTGCGTTTTCGCCCCAGCTATTTCCCTTTCACTGAACCCAGCGCAGAGATGGACGTGCAGTGCCTGATCTGTCATGGCGAAGGTTGTCCCGTTTGTAAACGTACCGGCTGGCTGGAGATCCTGGGTTGCGGTATGGTGCATCCGAAAGTGCTGGAGAATTGCAAAATTGATCCCAACAAATACACAGGCTTTGCCTTCGGTATGGGTATTGAGCGGCCCGCACTGCTGAAATATGGTATCAATGATATCCGCTTGTTCAGTGAAAATGATGTGCGCTTCCTGCGACAGTTCACCAGCGCCACCTGACAACGCTTAACTTATTTCCATCCATAACAACAATCGTAAAAGGCAGCCCGCGGGCTGCCTTTTTTATATAATTGCTTTAGGGTGCTGTTTTTTTATTCTGGGGCGAACCAGCTTACGCCGGATATCGTTCGTGAAAGCTGCTGCCAGCGCGGATGCTGGCTGTTCAGCACTATTGCGCCAGCGCCGCCTCTTCTACCCAGGCGCCGTTCTCTTTCAGCAGGTTGATCAGCTCTTCTACAGCAATGGCGCTGTCCACATTTCTTTTCACCACTTCCTTGCCTTTGTACAACGTGATCTTGCCGGGGCCGCTGCCTACATAACCGAAATCAGCATCCGCCATTTCCCCGGGACCGTTCACAATGCAGCCCATGATAGCGATCTTCACGCCTTTGAGGTGATTGGTCACCGAGCGGATCTTTGCCGTGGTTTCCTGAAGGTCAAACAGGGTACGGCCGCAGGAAGGGCAGGAAATATATTCTGTTTTGGAGATCCTGGTGCGGGTAGCCTGCAGGATGGAGAAAGCGGTATTGTTGGTGAACTGGTAAATATCTTTTACTTCCAGGTAAGTGCGACCGGTTGCTTTGATGCTGGCCATTTGTGCCTGGCCGCCAAAGCCCAGGCAGATGCCATCGCCGAAACCATCCAGCAGCAGGGCGCCTGTTTCAGTGGCAAAATGGATCAGGTGTTCATCCGGTGTCTGACAGTTGCTGTCTGTTACCAGGACTACAGGATTCTGTATACTGCGCTGCTGCAGCTCTACAAACATCCTCCGCACTGCCTGTAAGGCATTCGTGTTGGTGCTGCTCAGGCAGATGACAGCGGTGGGATCATGTGCTATCGCCTGCAAGTGATCGGGCTGGTCTTTTGTTGGTTCGTCCCCAAAACAATCTACCATCACAAAATTCAGCTGGCTGCTTTTAGTAACGGCCCTTGCATAGTCACTGCCTTCAAAGAGCGGGAAGTATTTTTCTTTATCAGCAGCCTGCTGCCAGGCGTCTGCATAGGTGATCACTTTCAGGGTGCCGGGTAAGGCAAAAGGCAGGAGCTGGCGGCCGGTGAAAACATAGTCTGCTGCTGCATCACTGATATTCCATTTATCCAGTGTTTCCTGGTAGGTGTAGCCAATACTTTGCAGGTCCTGCGGCGTGATGGTAGCCATCTTGCTCAGATCTGCAATGACTACCGGCACCTGTTTGCCGCCGATATTACCAATGGCAAAATTGTTGCGGCGGCTATAATTGAAGGGATCGTACGTGATCTTTTCTATGGTCGGGATGGAGGGGCCCTGGTTACGGGGTTGTTCAGTGCCGGTTATGGGTGATTGGTACCTTTTCACCAGGTCGCGGCAAACAGGGATCTCAAACTCCGGGTCTTCGGTGAGGGATACGCGGATGGTATCGCCAATACCGTCTTCCAGCAGGCTGCCGATACCGATGGCGGATTTGATCCGGCCATCTTCTCCATCACCTGCTTCTGTAACGCCTAAGTGCAGCGGGTAGCAGGCGTTGAACTCGGCCTCCATGGTCTGCACCAGCAGGCGATAGGCCTGTACCATTACCTGCGGGTTGCTGGCCTTCATGCTCAGCACAATATTGTGGTAGTTCTCGTAGCGGGCAATGCGCAGGAATTCCATGGCGGATTCCACCATGCCCATGGGCGTATCGCCATAACGGCTCATGATGCGATCACTGAGGGAACCATGGTTGGTGCCAATACGCATGGCGGTGCCATATTCTTTACAGATCTTCACCAGGGGCGTAAAGCGGTCCCTGATCCTTTCTATCTCCTCTGCATATTCAGCATCGGTATAGTCAATCTGTTCAAACTTTTTCTTGTCAACATAGTTGCCGGGATTCACCCTAACCTTCTCCACGATGCGTGCGGCAATTTCTGCAGCATTGGGGGTGAAATGGATATCAGCCACCAGCGGGGTAAAATAACCGCGTTTGTGCAACTCATTTTTAATGACCAGCAGGTTCTCGGCTTCTTTCTTACTGGGGGCGGTGATGCGGACCAGCTCGGCGCCGGCCTCAATGCAGCGGATGCTTTGTTCAACCGTGCCCAGGGTATCCATGGTGTCGGTTGTGGTCATTGTCTGGACCCGCAGGGGATGGTAATTACCCAGCAGCAGGTCGCCCACTTTCACTTCAAGGGTTTTGATCCTTTTATACGCTGTTAATGATTCGCAGTAAAGCTGCATGTACCTAATAGATTTGGCCAACAAAGGTACAAACTCCCGCTTACCAATCCTTATCGGGCTTTCCGGCGGCCCTGGAGCGGTTTTGCTGCATTTTTTGCTGTATTTCCTGCTCTTTCTGCTGCAGGGATTTGAGGTATTGCTCTATTTTCTTCTTGTCCAGGTTATTGGGACGGGGATTGGATTTCTGCTGCTGTTTTTGTTTTTGCTGCTCCTCTTTGGGCTTTTGCTGTTGTTGCGCCTGCTGCTGTTTCCGCTGCTCTTCCAGGGCTTTCTGCAGGTTAACACGGGCATCCTCGTCGGCATTGTTCAGGCGAAGCGCCATTTTATAGGCGTCAATACTTTCCTGCAGCTTTTTTTCTTTGGAAAGCGCTACGCCTTTGTTGTACCAGGCTTTCTGCTGCATGGCCAGATCCTTGCTGTTGGCGGCTGCTTCGGTATATTGTTTTTCCGCATCGGTATACTCGTTGCGGCGGAACCGTGCATTGCCCATATTGTAGGCGGTCACCGGGTTCTTTGGATTTTGGGTGGCTGCCTTTTCATATTCGGGCAGGGCCTTATCATACTGCCCTTCCCGGAACAGCTTATTGCCTTTGCGGATGGCGGCATTCTCCTGCTGTGCCTGAAGGCTGCCGGCAATGGCCACCAGGATCAATATGTTGATCAGGGCTTTCATGCGATTTGCCATTTTCGTTCGGGGAAGAAGAATTCTGCCAGCAATAATACCAGGGCCAGGCCAATGAACCACTGGAAATAGTTCTTATAATCCCTGAAAGCATTATCGTCCGGTGCGCTGGCTTCAATAGCGCTGAGCTGTTTTTCAATACCGCTGACAGCGGCGTCAATATCGGTGAGCTGCGTATAGGTGCCGTGGGTAGCTTCCGCCAGCTGCTGCAGCTCGGTCTCATTCAGCCGACTGATAATGGTATTGCCGTTCTCATCTTTTTTGAAATCGTTGGTCAGCGGATCCGGAATAGGGGACCCTTCGGGAGACCCGATGCCGATGGTATGGAGGATAACGCCATTGCCGGCCATCTGTTTGGCCATGGTCAGGGCCTGCTCGTCATGGTCTTCCCCATCGGTGATCAGTACAATGGATTTATACTTTCTTTCTTTGCTGTTGAAAGCGGTATTGCTGAGGCGAAGGGCTTCAGCCAGTACGGTCCCCTGGGTAGGTACGGCGTCAGGGCCGGCCTGCTGGAGGTACATCCTGGCGGCGGCATGGTCTGTGGAAAGCGGCATCTGCATATAGGCGCGGCCTGCAAACAGGACCAGCCCGATGCGGTCTTCCGGCAGGCGATCCATTAGTTTATACACCAGCTGCCTCGCTCTTTCAAGTCGATTGGGCTGAATATCTTCTGCCAGCATGCTGCGGCTGACATCCATGGCAATGACCACATCCACGCCTTTGCGGCTGACGTCTTCCATAGCGCCCTGTCTTTGCAGGTTGGCTGCCCCCAGGATGAGGGCGGCCAGCGCCAGCGTCAGGGCCAGGCCTTTGAGCAGGAAATGCAGGGGGGAATATTCCTTTATCAGCTCCTTCACCAGCTTCTCATCACCGATCTTTTGCAGGGTCTTTCGTTTCCAGCGCAGCAGCCAGTAAAACAGGCCGCCTACCAGCAGCAGACTGGCCAGCCCGATCAGGTATTCTGTATGTTGGAACCGGAACAATGGTGTAATTCAATGGTTATTAATGCTGTTCAGGAACAGTACGGTAATGTACGCAATGCTACAGCAAAATAAAAGCCAAATACTTACATTCTTCCTTCCATGAACTGGTAATGTTGCAGGATCTGCTTCAGCAGCCCGAGGCGCACGGCAGGCATATCAATATTTTTATCCGGTGATTCTACCTGCAATACAAAAAAGTAGGGGTGTTTATTCTCTTCTATCCAGCCAATGATCCAGCCCAGCTGGTTGCCTTTTTCAGTGCTGCCCCGGCCGGTCTTGTAGTAAAGCTGGTAATTGGCATTGCTTTCCCAGGCCATCATACCACGGACCAGGCGCTGGCTGCGTTTTTGGAAAGGCAGCTGGTCGAAATAAAGTTTTTTCACCAGGCCCAGCTGTTCATCGGCGGTGACTTTGGCGGTATTATCGAGCCAGAAAGTATCCAGGTTCTGGTCAATGCTGAATTTGCCATAACGTTGTGCATAGCCCAGGCTATCCAGCCAGCGCTGCATGGTATCTTTACCAATACGGCGGGCCAGCTCCTGGTACCAGGGTGGGCAGGAGATACGGAAGGCGTCCGCCATGCTCATGTCCCGGTTGCATTCCGGCCGGCCGCGGTTAATGCCATCCCAGGTTATCACGGTATTGGTATCGGCTACCCGGCCTGTTTCCAGCCCGATCAGGGAGTTCACGATCTTGAAAGTGGAGGCAGGGGTATAAGCACTGTCTGTGAAACGGCTGAGGTTATAAATTGTGAAACGGCCCGAGCCATTATTGAACATGCCAAAAGTGCCCGTTACTTTATTGTCTGCAAAGAATTTTCCCAGCTCTTTGTCTTCGTCAATATTGTTGGGCGAACATGCCGCAAAGGCAAGCGGCAGCAGGCAAAAGGCAATGATCCAATAACGCATGGTTTGGTAAAATTTCCGCAAAGGTATCATTCCTTTGGCAAACCGTACAGGGACACCAGTTTGAGGAATACGCCGTTGGTCCAGCCAAACCCATCCTGCCCGGGGTATTCACCGCCGCCAGCTTCCAGTCTGGTGTCTTCCACGTTGTATTTTTCCATCAGTTTGCCTGTGCGCCTGAACACGTCCACATTGAGTTTGATCCAGCGGTTGCCAATATCACGGGCCAGCTCCCTTTGTCCGCAGCGGGCCAGTCCCCAGATGGTCATCCATTCCAGCGGAGGCCAGCCATTGGGCGCATCCCATTGCTGACCGGAATTGTATGCGGTGGTACTGACGCCTCCTTCCCGCAGCAGGCGGTCGCGGATCACAACGCCACTCTTACGGGCCAGCAGGCTCAGGTAATCAGGCTGTTTGGTGAACACGCAATAAGGATACATGCCGGCGGGACTGATAACATCGGATTGTTTGCCGCTGACATAATTATAATCGGTGTAAAAATCCAGGTTCTTGTTCCAGCAGTATTTGTCAATGGTGCTGAGGCGGCGGTCTGCCAGCTGTCTGAATTCGGCAGCGGCTGAGTCCTGCTGCTGGAGCAGCTTGCCCCGGGCTATCACCAGTTCCAGCTTATACAGCAGACTGTTGAGGTCTACAGGAATGAACTGGGTGGTCTGGATAGTATGCAGCTGTTGTTTATCGGCAAACCAGCGGCTGCTGAAATCGATCCCGCTTTCAGCACCGGCGCGCAGGTGACGGTATACCGCTGCCTTGCTGCCTTTGGCTTTTGCGGCGGTCTCTATATCTTCCTTATAGCTTTCCTGCCGGGGTGTTGAATTGTCATCCCAGTAACGGTTCAGGACATTACCATCCTTGAGTTTCACTACGCGCCTGGAAGCCTGGCCGGCCTTGAGCTTATCGGCCCCGTCCATCCAGAACCGGTATTCTTTTTCCAGGGCAGGCAGAAAAGAAACATAGACGGAATCTCCCTGTATCTCGGCCAGCAGTTCCACCATCAGGGCAAAGAAGGGTGGTTGCGATCTGCTGAGGTAATAGGTCCTGTTGCCATTGGGAATATGTCCATAAGTATGGATCAGGTAAGCGAAATTATCCACCATATTGCGGATCATGGCCGTCTCGCCACTTTCTTTCAGTCCCAGCATGGTGAAATAGGAATCCCAGTAATAGATCTCGCGGAAGCGGCCGCCGGGAACAATATAAGAATAGGGTAAGGGTAACAGTGAGCTTCCTTCTACCTGTTTATCAGGTTCGCGGCGCAGTACGCCCCAGAGGTTTTTGATATGCATCACTATATCTTTTTCCCGGGTGATATAGTTCAGCTGGGGTGTATGGGGCAGTTCAAAGTTATCTTCCACAAATTTTTTCAGGTCCAGCCGGGGGCCTTTTTGCTGGTTATATTCCTGCATAATGGCGGCAGGATCTTTTTTGGGGATGCAGTCCACGAAGGTCTTTCCATCGGCAAAGATCTTTTTCATTTGTACTTCGCGGAACAGTTCACCATAGATCTTATCCGGCGTAGCAGGTTGCTGCGCCAGGCTGCCGACCCAGTACGAGACAAAGAAAAGGACAACCAGTATCTTTTTCATCACGACCGTTTTAGTAGTTCGAATGTAGTATAAAAAAATTAAGCATAAAAAAGCGTCCCGTAGACACGGGACGCCGATAACCAATTTTACAACCAAATCAAAAAGAGATGCCGGCAGAAACAATTAAACTTCTGCCATCAGACGGATACAAGCCTCCCGGTCCGGGGAAGAAAGGGGGCCTTTCCGTGAAATAGTGTTTATCAAAAATGTTATTCAACAGGAGTTTTACGTTGTAGTGCTGCGCAAACCGCCAGGTAAAATTCCAGTCTACCAGCTGGTAATCCGGTACAAGCCCTACTGTGCAGTAGAATCTGTAAAAGTCTTTTTCCCCTGGCTGGCGTGTTGCAGGTCGTTGACCAGCTTGAAGAAATCATCACGGGCGCTTTCCTGCCGCATCCTGGATTCATTGGGCAGGCAGAGCAGGAGCATCTGCCCGTTCTCTATTTTACGTTTGACATATTTATAGTGGATGCCTTCTATCGTAATCTCGCCATCATAACGTTCAAATTCGCTCCAGTTGTTCTGGTAAGGCATGTTCAGGGGAACGCGGAGAGTGATCAACTGCTGGTCATCGTAATCATCCTTGTCCAGCCTGGCTTCCAGTGCCGCATCAGCCTGCTGTTGCAGCAGATCAGCTAACAACCGGTAACCGAACCAGTTGAAGAATAACAGGAAAAGCAGCAGTATGGCGGCAATACGTTTCAAGGACCCGATAAATGTGTTGATCATACAATTTAGGTAAAATCAACGGGTAAAATCTTACCGGGCAGGATTAGTTTTTCCGCAAATGCCCGCCAGTAGCAGGATACAGGCCGTTACTAACGGTCTAATATATTGTAGATGAGTGATTTTATTTTACAGATGGTAAAAGTTGACAGCGTTCGTTCCAAACACATTTTCTTTCTCTTCTTCGGTTAGCTGTTCCATATATTTTTCAATCAGGCTTTTCCACTGCACATAAATGCCGCTGAGCAGCATCACGGGCCAGTCGCTGGCAAACAATAACCGGTTGGTCCCGAAGGCATCAAAGACTACATCCAGGTAGGGATACAGATCGCCGGCGCTCCATTGCTTCCAGGCGGCTTCGGTGAGCAGGCCGGAGAGCTTGCAGTGTACATTGGGCTGCAGGGCAATCTCGCGGATCAGTGGTTCCCATTCTGCCAGCTTGTGATTGCGGATCTCCGGTTTGGCGCAATGGTCAATTACAAATGGCTGGTCGGGGAACTGACCCACCAGCTGAATGGCATTGGGCAATTGCCGGGGATAGATGAGCAGGTCATAGGTATAATTAAAGGGCTGTAAGGCGCCGATGCCGCGCTGGAAATCAGGACGCAGCAGGAAATTGTCCGGCTCGGCCTGGACAATATGCCGGTACCCTTTAATGGCGGGGTATTGGGCAAAATGCTGCAGCCGCTCCGCTATCTGGGGGGATTGCAGGTCTATCCAGCCTACCACGCCTTTAATAACAGGATGGGTAGCAGCCAGCTCGCAGAGAAAGCGCGTCTCCACTTCTTCCTGGCTGGCCTGTACGGCCACCACACCGTCAATGCCGTTCCGCCGCAGGCTCAGGTCCAGCTGTTCCGGCAGGTAATGCTCCCGGAGAATTTTCATATCATTTGTGATCCAATTGTCGCGTTGTTTGTTGTATTTCCAGAAGTGAACATGTGCATCAATGGTCATGGCAAAACTTTAAGTGTGTAAAAAGTAGACGCGGGGCTATTGTTCTAAGATACAAATGTTTAGATAATTTGAAAACAGGCTAACGATCATTAGTTTTTTACCCTAACTTTGGGCTTCTTTTTTTGACAGGCCCTTTTCTGATATTTTATGAGTTATACCACCAGCAATAAGGTTCGGATTGTTACTGCCGCTTCTCTGTTCGACGGACATGATGCCGCTATCAATATCATGCGCCGCATCATGCAGGCCAAAGGAGCAGAGATCATTCACCTTGGTCATAATCGCTCGGTAGCCGAGATAGTAGAATGTGCTATTGAGGAAGATGCCCAGGGCATCGCCATTACAAGCTACCAGGGTGGGCATGTGGAGTTTTTTAAGTACATGAAAGACCTGCTGGACCAGAATGGCTGCGGCCATATCAAGATCTTCGGTGGTGGCGGCGGCACTATCCTGCCCCAGGAGATCCGGGAGCTGCACCAATATGGCATCACTAAGATCTACAGCCCTGATGATGGTCGCAAGATGGGCCTGGAAGGCATGATAGAAGATGTGATCCGTCGCTGCGATTTCCCGCTGAACGGCAATCCCAATAATTTTAAGGGTGAAATGAAACTGGGCGAATGGAAGGATATCCGTAAGGTAGCCCGGGCCATCTCCAATGCAGAGAACGGCAATGGTAACGAGAGCGCTCCTGCTGCCGGAACCGTATCCACCATCCCCGTGCTGGGCATCACTGGTACCGGCGGTGCCGGTAAGTCTTCCGTTACTGATGAGCTCACCCGCAGGTATCTCCATACTTTCCCCGATAAGACCATCGCTGTGATCTCGGTAGACCCCTCCAAGAAAAAAACGGGCGGGGCGCTGCTGGGGGACAGGATCCGGATGAACAGTATCAGTTCTCCCCGTGCGTATATGCGCTCCCTGGCCACCCGCGAAAGCGATGTGGCCCTTAGCCAGCATGTGCAGGAAGCCATCGATATCTGTAAAGCCGCTGGCTTTGATTTTATCATCCTGGAAAGCGCCGGTGTTGGTCAGAGTGACGCCAGCATCCTGGACTACTGTGATTGCAGCATGTACGTGATGACGCCTGAATATGGCGCCGCTTCACAGCTGGAGAAGATCAATATGCTGGATTATGCCGATGTGATCTGTATCAACAAATTTGACAAGGCCGGCGCCCTCGATGCCCTGCACGATGTGCGCAAGCAATATAAACGCAACCACCAGCTCTGGACAGCCAAGGACGAAGAGCTGCCTGTGGTGGGTACCATTGCCGCCCAGTTCAATGATGCGGGCGTAAATGAGCTATTTGAAAAACTGGTACAGGCTGTACAGCAAAAAACCGGGGTAAGCTTCGGCGCCGTGGAAATACACGCGCATACCAGGGAAACGGCTACCAAATCACAGATCATCCCGCCGCGGCGTGTCCGCTATCTCTCCGAGATCGCAGACAATAACAGGGGCTATGATGAATGGGTGAATGAGCAGGCTGCGCTGGCCACACAGCTATACCAGCTGAATGGCGTGCTGTCCGTTAAAGGTGCTGGTGCTTTTGCGGAAGGATTGGGTGCGTTGAAAAAACAGGTGGAAGAGCAGCTGCATCCTGAATGCAAAAAACTGATTGACCAGTGGCCGGGCCTGTTGTCGAAATATGCCGGCGACTATTTTGAATACCAGGTGCGTGATAAAGTGATCCGCCAGGAGTTGACCACCCTATCCCTCAGCGGCACGCGCATCCCCAAAGTGGTATTGCCCAAATACAGCGACTGGGGCGATATCCTGCGCTGGCAGCTGCAGGAAAATGTACCCGGCGAGTTCCCCTATACGGCTGGTGTATTTGAATTGAAGCGCCAGGGCGAAGATCCTACCCGGATGTTTGCCGGCGAAGGCGGCCCCGAGCGTACCAATAAACGGTTTCACTATGTATCGGTAGACCAGCCCGCCAAGCGTCTCTCCACTGCCTTTGACAGCGTCACCCTCTATGGCGAAGATCCTGCGCACCGGCCTGATATCTATGGCAAGGTGGGCAACAGCGGTGTGAGCATCGCCACCGTGGATGACGCCAAAAAACTATACAGCGGTTTTGATCTCTGTGATCCCAAGACTTCCGTGAGCATGACCATCAATGGCCCTGCGCCGATCCTGCTGGCCTTCTTTATGAATGCCGCCATCGACCAGGAATGTGAGAAATGGATCACGGCTCTGGACAAATGGCCGGATGTACAGGCCAGGATGAAACAGAAATTCACTCATCTTCCCAAATCCATGTATTATAACCCTGCAGCGCCCGAGCGGCTGCCGGAAGGCAATAGCGGACTGGGTTTGCAGCTGCTGGGTGTTTCGGGCGACGAAGTGCTGCCGGAAGAAGTGTATGAGAGCATCAGGTCCGAAGCGCTCAAGTCCGCCCGTGGTACGGTGCAGGCCGATATCCTGAAAGAAGACCAGGCGCAGAACACCTGTATCTTCAGTACGGAATTTGCCCTGAAGCTGATGGGTGATGTGCAGGAATATTTCATTGAGAACAAAGTGCGCAATTTCTATAGTGTCAGCATCAGTGGCTACCATATTGCTGAGGCCGGCGCCAATCCTATTACCCAGCTGGCTTTCACCCTGGCCAATGGCTTCACTTACGTGGAGTATTACCTGAGCCGGGGTATGGATATTGATGATTTTGCCCCCAACCTGTCCTTCTTCTTCAGCAACGGGATGGATCCGGAATACAGTGTTATTGGCCGGGTAGCGCGCAGGATCTGGGCTAAGGCCATGAAGAATAAGTACAAGGGCAATGACCGCAGCCAGAAGTTGAAATACCATATCCAGACCTCCGGCAGAAGCCTGCATGCACAGGAGATCGACTTCAACGATATCCGCACTACCCTGCAGGCCCTCTATGCTATTTACGATAACTGCAATAGTCTCCATACCAACGCCTACGACGAGGCCATTACCACGCCCACCGAAGAAAGCGTACGCCGCGCCATGGCCATCCAGCTGATCATTAACCGGGAGCTGGGCAGCGCCAGGACAGAGAATTTTATCCAGGGCTCTTTCCTCATTGAAGAGATGACGGACCTGGTGGAAGATGCCGTGCTGGCTGAGTTTGACCGGATCACCGAAAGGGGCGGGGTGCTGGGCGCCATGGAGCGCATGTACCAGCGCAATAAGATCCAGGAAGAAAGCCTGCATTACGAAAGCCTGAAACATAGCGGTGAACTGCCGATCATTGGCGTCAATACTTTCCTCAACAAAAAAGGCAGTCCTACCATTGTGCCGCAGGAAGTGATCCGCAGTACCCAGGAAGAACGTGAGCAGCAGATCGACAACCTGCAGAAATTCTGGAAACGGAATGAGGGTAAGTCGGCCGAAATGCTGGCGCGATTAAAGACCGTAGCCATCAACAATGGCAACCTGTTTGCCGAACTGATGGAAACAGTGAAATATTGTTCCCTGGGGCAGATCACCCATGCACTGTATGCTGTAGGCGGACAGTACCGGCGGAATATGTAGATTGTCCGGTATATTTTTGATGGACAGCACTCCTGCAGCAGGTGGTGCTATTAATAGCTTTCAGCGTGAATGCTTACGGCCGGAAATAATGTCGGGACGCTGATCTGCACGGTTACCTGCCCGGATTGCACAGTTACCAGCAAAACTTCACAGTTACCATTTTACGGGAGGTAAATTTTTAATACCATTACTTTTGAAGTTGATATAACTTGCAGGCCCTGAACTAAATTTCCGGCAGTCAGCTGCTGCCTCTTACAGATGAGACCAATACCCCGGCGAAGGATAACGCCCATTATCATTACTGTTTTTTTATCCGGACTTCTTGCGTTAAATATCACAGACATACTAAGTGTGCTGAACAGTCCGGAAGAGTACCCTTTTGGAAGTGAATTCTTCAGCAGGATATCTATTTACCGCTCCAAAGCAATATACCTCTGGTACCAGGGAATAACAGCGCTCTGCCTCCTGCTGACCATTTTTGCTTTATTCCGGTTCAGGGGCGACTGGCGCTATGTCTTACTGATCCTGAACCTGCTGCTTCTTTGTTACCCGATGCTGACGAGTTGATCTTTGCTGTCTGACCAACAATATTGCAGCGACTGGTGAGCCTGGTTGCAGATCAGTAACCAGCTATCCGGCAAAGCCGGAAGGCAGGAATTAATGCCTGCCTTCTTGTACTGTCTGCTTAATTGTCTCCATCTCTTTTTGCTGTTCAAGCAGCTGGCGGGTCAGGAGTTCCAGTTGTTTCTGTTGTTCTATTGCATACAGGGTCAGCTCCTCAATTTTTTTGAGCAGGGCTGCCTGGTTGTCTCCGAGGTTGAGTCCATTCTTCTCTACTTCTTCAGCAGCCGGCATTTCCGGCAGGTGGTTATGCTGACGAATAAATGTTTCCACTTCGGTCAATGGGCGAAGGCGGTAATGTTGTGCAAAGACATAATCGGGCCAGCCGGTCAGGGTCACTTTTACTTTTTTGGCATATACCTCACCGTTGACTGCCAGTGTGGATTGGGGAGTGATAGTTCCGATCCCTATATTACCATTGGCCAGGATAGCAAAAGCGGCATCAGTGGGTGTTTCATACAGATCACCGGTGCCTGCAAGCAGGACTGTTTCCTGGCCTGTCAGTTTTGTCCTGTCGGTAGCGCCATCAGATTTGAATGCTTCCAGCAGCAGGGCGCTTTTTGTAGGGGCCACTCTTCCTATATGAGCCTGAAGACGTATAGCAGGATAATCTGTAGCTGTGAAGCCCTGATTGACATACCCGCCCGAACTGGGCCTTCCATATAATCTGGCAGCAACAGTAGCAACGGCATGAGTAGTAAAAGGCTGAACCAGGCCGGTTATACCTAAGGTGACCATGGAATTGGCGGCGGATGTTGACTGGAGGTGGAGAAGGGAATTGGGATTGGTAATGCCAATGCCCATAAAACCTGCATTTGTCAGGCGCATTCTTTCAGTCATTGTATTGGCGTTGGTGCCAGTTGTGTAAAAGCGCAGGGAGCTGGGGAGCGAGTTAGTGATAAAGTTGCCTTCGCAAAAGCTGGCCAGACCAGCGCTGGGGCCAACGGCGCCCGTGGCGATAGTCCCGGAAAAAAATAAAGCACCCAGCCTGTTACCGGATGTGGAAGCGGCATCCGTGTAGTAATTGCCAAGCATTACTACTGCCCCTCCGGAAGAACTTTTAAGACCGGAATAGAAGCGGCTGACAATGGAAGCGCTGGGAGTCTGTACATGCAGTGGTGCTTCGGGTGTTGCTGTGCCAATTCCCACATCGCCAGTGGCGGGCCACGGGTTGGAGTTCTGTGCAAGGGCTGGGACTGCAAAAAGCAGCGAGGAAAAGAGTAGGATTTTGTTTCGCATCATTGTTGGTTTAGTGCATCGCATGGAGCATCAGGGATCAGGATCAGTACAATCCTTAAAGGCCGATGATACGTAATTTTTTAATGCAGTAGTTAAAAATATATCATTCTTCAGCAATGCTTAACAATATAACTCCTGGCAGTTAGTGCAGTAAAAGCTGCGCCTCTTACCATTGTTTAAACACCTGCCTGCACATCTCCTGCCTGTACCGTCTGCAGGGCGCTGCGGGGGCAGTCTTCTGGCCGTTATTATCCATTTACCCAATCATCAACTGTTATAAGAACAGTGGACCGTTCTTAAAAATACAGCGTCCCGCTTCAAAAGCCGGGACGCTGCTGGATTAGTAAGCAATAGAACAAGGTATAACGTATATTGGGTAGCGTTATTGATATACTATTTATCAATGCGCTGGCGTAGGTGTTTTGGTGACCGGTGAATGCTGCCCTTCATAGATCTCTTCCACCATTTTCCGGTTGAAAGCTTCCAGGTCTTTGGGACTGCGGCTGGTGACCAGCCCATTGTCCACTACCACTTCTTTATCTACCCAATGCGCACCGGCGTTTTCCAGGTCGGTGCGGATAGCGGCATAAGAGGTCAAGGTCCTTCCTTCCAGGAGGCCTGTCTCAATCAGTAATTGCGGTCCATGGCAGATAGCAGCTACCGGCTTACCACTTTCCAGGAACTGTTGCGCAAAAGCAACACAATCCTTATTGACCCGCATCTTGTCCGGGTTAATAACACCGCCGGGGATCACCAGGCCATCAAAGTCTTCTGGCCTGGCATCGGCCAGTGTAATATCTACCGGTAATTCAATGGACCAGTGGTCATGGTCCCAGGCTTTTACCTTGTCCGCCTGGGGGGAAACTATCTTTACTTCTGCTCCGGCATTTTTAAGCGCCTCCAGCGGGCTGGTCAGTTCAGACTCTTCAAAACCATTTTCCGTTAAAATGGCCACTTTCTTTCCTGTTAATGTTGCCATAACATATCATTTTAAAATGGATAATCATCATTTACCCATACTGTTTCAAAAACGATACCATCCGGGGGATCAGGCGCTAAAGGGGAGAAGTCAGGTTGGGTAGGGTGCCAGTTATAAGGATAATTATTAATGAATCCAAGGGCCTGTAGGCGGTGGATTTCATTATTCTGTATCTTTACCCTATTATGCCGTGACTAACGGCTTTATTAACTCAAATGTCATTATAGATTGAATTTCACAGAATTTGGATTAGACGATAGCCTCATAGAAAGCATTGCAGCCACTGGTTATGAAGTTGCTACCCCTGTACAGGAACAGGTAATCCCCATAATATTGAACGGCCAGGATATTATTGCCTCCGCCCAGACGGGCACCGGCAAAACGGCCGCTTTTCTGTTGCCCATCATTCACAGGTTGTTGCAGAAAAGAAACGAAGGGCATGTAAATGCGCTGGTGATTGTACCCACCCGGGAACTGGCCATCCAGATATCCCAGAACCTGGAAGGACTTTCCTATTTCACGGATATCAGCTCCATTGCTGTTTACGGCGGTAATGACGGGATGAACTTTGCCACTGAAAAGAATGCGCTTTCCAATGGGGTGGATTTTGTGATCTGTACACCAGGTCGCCTGATTGCCCACCTCAATATGGGCTATGTAAAGTTCCAGGGACTGCAATACCTGATCCTCGATGAGGCCGACCGGATGCTGGACATGGGCTTTCATGATGATATCATGCGGATCATTTCCAATCTGCCTGCCCAAAGACAGACCCTCCTTTTCTCGGCTACCATGCCGGAGAAGATCAGGCAGTTGTCCCGCAAGATCCTCATCAACCCGGCAGAGGTGAACATTGCCATCTCCAAACCTCCGGAGAAGATTGTGCAGGAAGCTTTTGTAGTGTATGAACCGCAGAAGTTCCCGCTGTTGCAGGACCTGCTGAAAAATACCAGCTGCAAGATGATCCTCATCTTCTGTTCCCGGAAGCAGAACGTTAAACAGCTGACCCGCGATCTGCGCAGGGCCAAGTTTAAAATAAACGAGATCCATTCCGATCTGGAACAGGCGGAAAGGGAAGATGTGCTGCTCCAGTTCAGGAGTGGCCGGCTGCCTATCCTGGTGGCTACGGATATTCTTTCCCGTGGGATCGATATTGACAATATTGACCTGGTCATCAACTATGATGTTCCCCATGACGGTGAGGATTATGTTCACCGGATCGGTCGTACGGCCCGTGCAGAATCTGATGGGGTGGCCATCACCTTTATCAGTGAAAAAGAGCAGGGCCGTTTTGCCGTGATCGAACAGCTGCTGGGTAAGGAAGTGAAGAAAGAGCAGGTGCCTGAATTCCTCGGTCCCGTACCGGAATACAGGCCCCGCAGCAAAAGATCCGGCGGCGGCGGTGGTGGCGGTAACAACCGCAACAATTTCAACCGCAGGAACGGACCGCAGGGTAACCAGCGCGGCGGGAACGGCGGTGGCAACAGGAATGGCCAGGGTGGCGGCAACCGGCAGGGTAATGGCGGCGGTCAGCGCAATGGGAACAACCAGGGCGGTCACCGTAGCCAGGATGGCCAGCGCCGTCAGGGAGGCGGGCAGCAGGGCCAGCGGAGTGGACAGCAGGGTTCCGGCAACCCCGGACAACCCGGCCAGGATAACCGCAGCAACCCCCAGGCGCAATAGAGCCGGTAACCCGTTCTTTGCAAGCCCTTTAACACTATCTTTGGCCGCATGAACTGGCAACACCTGTACAGTACCAGAAGGACCGGCAGCGAAAACAGATCAGCCTCCTACACGGACGCCGTCCGCACTTCTTTTCTCCGGGATTATGACCGGATCATTTTCTCTTCCGCCTTCAGGCGGCTGCAGAACAAAACGCAGGTATTCCCCCTGCCCGGCCCCGTATTTGTCCATAACCGTTTAACGCATAGCCTGGAAGTGGCTTCCGTAGGGCGTTCCCTCGGCAAGGTGGTTGGTGATGCCATAGCAGACCGCTATCCCGGCGCCGGAGAAGAGTTCCGGGAATTCTATAAATACGAACTGCCCTCCGTTATTGCAGCCGGCTGCCTGGCCCACGATATCGGCAACCCGCCTTTTGGTCATTCCGGCGAAGATGCTATCCGCACTTTTTTCAGTGAGCTGACCGGCGAAGCCCGGCAACGATTCAATGATATACTCAGTCCCAACCAGCAGCGGGATTTCCTTTTCTTTGAAGGCAATGCCAATGCTTTTCGTACGCTGACCCATCATTTCAATGAAAAAGGCCCCGGCGGTTTCCGGCTTACCTATGCCACGCTGGCCGCCATCATCAAATACCCTGCTGATTCCCTGAGCGGCTTCAACAAAAAGCAGCTGGTGACCAAAAAGTCCGGCTTCTTTGATTCCGAGCTGGCCACCTATAAACATATTGCAGCAGAGCTGCAGATCCCGCAGCTGTACCCGGATAAAAATGTCTTTGCCCGCCATCCCTTTGTGTACCTGGTGGAAGCGGCTGATGATATCTGTTACCGGGTGATAGACTTTGAAGATGCGCACCGCCTCAGCATCCTGTCCATTGATACCATCCAGGACCTGTTTGTGTCCTTCTTCAATGCCGCCGAAGGCTATGATTCCCGGGCTAAGGTGGAAGCTACCCTGCGTAATATCAATGACGATAACCAGAAGGTGCAGTTCCTGCGCGCCCGGTTGATCAACCTGCTCATCAACCAGGCATGCCAGGTGTTCATGGACAAAGAAGCGGACCTGCTGGAAGGCAGGCTGGAAAAAGCGCTGATAGATTACCTGCCTGAACGGGAAAACCAGCTGATGGAAAAGATCGACCGGTTTTCCTATGAGCATATCTACAATCACCGCTCGGTGGTGGAAATAGAGATTGCCGGCTATAATGTGATTGGAGGACTACTGAAAGAATTCTTTGAAGCGGTGATCCACCCGCAATCGGCCAAGTCGAAGAAGCTGCTGCAGCTGATCTCCCGCCAGTTTGTGATCACCGGGAAACCGGAAGACCTGTACACAGATACCCAGGCGGTGGTGGATTTTATTGCCGGTATGACCGACCTCTACGCAGTGGATATTTACCGGAAGATCACCGGTATGACTTTCCCGCAGATCCGTTAAATACTTAGTTGGAATTAATTGTCAGTCGGGCAGCTCTTCACAGAAATACCCGGCATGCACCAGGGTATGTTCTACTGTCCTGGGAGAAAGATCGTTGGCTTCTATCCGGAGGATCTTGTCTTTGTCCTGGAGGTCTACATTCCACCTGATGATCCCCTGCATGGCGCTGAGTTGATCACGGACTGCGTGAATATGTTTCTGATACCGGATATTCGTTTTGAAGACGAGGATGTCCATAAAGGTTTGTTGGTAAGTGGTAGTGATAGGGAGGGCAGGAGGGAAGAAGTTGGGACGAACCTATTCAGTCCCTGCCGCTCCCGGCTGTGCAGCCTGCCGGCTTTCTTCGGGCTCGCGGAACCGGCCCCAGCTGCCGCAGCGGCTGCGCATTTTCTGGCGGAATGCTTCCCGGTCTTCCTGGCTCATGGTCTGCCATTTTTCAAAAGGCCTTTTGCCCCACCCGCGTTTACCCCAGCCGGGCCGGCCCCTGCCGCCGCCAAAACCACCGAAAAGGATCTTGCAGAGCAGCAGCAGTCCCAATGCCTGCCAGAAATTGATGGGGGTGGCGCTGGTTACCTGCGGTAGAATAGCGTTCCAGAGCAGCATCACAATAAAGCTCACGAGGGTGATCATACCCGCAGCGCAGAAAAAGATCATTGCTGCTTTTTTGAAGTTGAAGCGACGAGGTTTCATGACGTAATATCTTAAAATTAATAGTTTAACAATTCCTGCCTGACGGTCTGCAGCCTTTCGCGCAGGTGCAGGACCGCATAGCGTTTGCGGCTGATAAGGGTGTTTACGGCCTCCCCGGTCTGTTCAGCCAGGACCTTGAAGGGTACTCCTTCCAGCTCATTGAGGACAAAGACCTGCTGCTGTTCCGGGGGCAGTTCCTGCAGGGCCAGGTTCAGCTGTTCCCAGACCATGGACCGCAGGTATTCTTTTTCCGGGTCTTCCTGGTCGTCCAGCAGGAGCTCAGACCAGTTGAACAGTTCTTCTCCATCTACATCTCCCATTACATCTTCCAGTAATTCGGGTTTCTTTTTGCGCTGCCGGTCGGTGATCTTGTTACGGGCTACCGTGAACAGCCAGGCGGAGAGCTGTTCAATAGGTTGTTTATTGCCCATTAGCTGGTAAAATACATCCTGCAGCACGTCTTCCGCGTCCGCCTCATTGGTTACCCGTTTGCGGATAAAGCCCATGAGCCGCTTGCTATAGTCGTTAATAACCTGAGTGATATTGCGTTTGCGGTCGGCCGGCATGCCTGGTGATATGGTCAGTGTGTGGTCCATGCGTATAATCAGGTAGACGCACGGGGATTGTTTATATTTTAAAGGTCAGGAAAAAATTCAGGAACGGGGTGGCGGAATCGCGGGGAAGCGGGGCCTTTTCCCGGTTTGGGCCAGGCGGAATGCCCTGGAACCTGTCATGAGCTGGTGTTGCCGGACCAGGGTTGTACTGGGATGGGGTTTGTCCCACTGTTACTGCAGAGCCGCCTGGCCTGCGGCAGCTGTTTTACCGTACATTTGGTCCTGCTAAAAATCGCTATATGAAGTTTGGAAAGGTCCCGGAACAGGAACTGGATAGCATCAATCTCAGCCTGCCACCCGAGCCACCCGGCAACCGCCTGGTGCTGCCGGGCCGCCCTATGGCTGGTCCCCGCGTGTATATCGGCTGCGCCAACAGGGGGGTGAAAGAGTGGATTGGTAAACTGTATCCCAAGGGAACAAAGGATGCCGGTTACCTGGACCAATATGTGAAACATTTCAACAGCATTGAATTCAATGCTACCCATTACCAGATATATGATGAGGAAACCATCGGTCGCTGGGCGGCAAAGGCTGCCGGCCATGATTTCCTGTTCTGTCCCAAACTGCCCCAGTCCATCAGTCATTACAGCGGCTTTGGACCGGCGGCTCAGGAGCAGACCAACGCCTTTTTCAGGGGTATACTGGCCTTTGGCCAGCACCTGGGGCCGGTCTTTATACAGGTTAGCGAGCGCTATTCCCCGCAAACGGGCAGGCAGCTATTCCAGTACCTGGAGACCCTGCCCACTGACCTGACCTTTTTCCTGGAGGTCCGCCACCCCGACTGGTTTGTGGATGGTCCGGCCCGGAAAGACCTGTTTGATACCCTGCGCAGGCTGAAGATCGGCGCGGTGATCACTGATGTGGCCGGCAGAAGGGATTGTGCGCATATGGAGCTTACTATTCCCAAAGCCTTTATCCGCTATGTGGGCAACAGCATGCATCCTACGGATGCGCCACGCATGGATGCCTGGGTGGAGCGGATGAAATACTGGCTGGACAACGGGCTGGAAGAGATCTATTATTTCATGCATACCAAGGACGAGATCCTGGCGCCGGAAATGATCAGCTACCTGGTTGACAGGATGAACCCGGCCTTCGGCATGCAGCTGGAGAAACCAATATTCATTCAGCGGGATGAAGGTGCGCAGATAAGCCTGTTTTAAAGCGGCAGTCTATTCCTGGCAGGGCCTGTATAACAGCGCAGCGCCGGCAGTAAAATGGTATAAATGCCCGGTTGCTTTCAGCTCACTTCAAACAATTCTTCCCAGCGGGTGGTATAGCGCAGGCTGCGCAGTTCCTGCCGCATCTTCCAGTTGCGGCGGGTGCCGGTAGCGGCAAATTTCAGTACATCATCCCGCATGCTGAAATTGACGTTGTCTATAACGTTCATGAGAAACCGGTTATTATTGGCTGCCGGTGGTTCAAAGAGATTAGCCTGGATAGAAGAGTCGGGCACCAGTCCGCTCAGCATGACACCGGCCTTTTTATAGATAGCCCCTTTTTTATAGAGTTTGTCTACCAGCTCCACCGCGGGTTTGATCAGCTCCTGCGTTACGGAGGTAGCGGCGGGAAGGTTGGTATAGGAGTGCAGGGTAGGGCCGCGGCGGAAGCTGATCAGATGGTCCTGTTCTTTGGTGACCATGAACACGCTGACCACACTGGCGGCGCTATGCTGGCGGCGCAGTTTTTCGGCTGCCCGGGAAGTATAGGTGGCTACGGCTTCCTTAATATCATTGATATCGGTGACGGGCTGGCCGAACATGCGCGTGGTGGCAATCATCTTCTTATTGGTCAGCGGTTCTTCCATAGCCCTGGCGGGCTGGCCGTTCAGTTCGCGGATAAGGCGGGTGCCCATGATGCCGCCCAGCTGGTGATGCGCCCATTCTTCCGGCATCCGGCTCAGGTCCCAGGCACTGGTGATGCCCTGGTTGATCAGTTTGTCCGCATAGGCCCAGCCTACTCCCCAGACATTGCTGACGCGACAGCTTTGCAGCAGCGCAGCCTGCTCTGCCCGGCTCACCACCACTTTTACGCATTGCGTGGCGGCCTTGTCTTTTTTGGCGGCATAGTTGGCCAGCTTGGCCAGGGTCTTGGTAGGGGCTACGCCGATGGATACGGAGATACCGGTCCACTGCTCTACCGTTTGCCGGATCTGCATGGCGGTGGCGGCCAGCTGATCGGCGGGTACATGGCTGAGGTCCATAAAAGCTTCATCCACGGAGTAAACCTCCACGGTGGGCGAAAGGCAACGGAGGGTTTCCATCACGCGCCAGCTCAGGTCGCCATACAGGTGATAATTGGAGGAAAAAACAGCGATATCATGTTGCCGGATCAGTGGTTTGGCCTGGAAATAAGGGCCGGCCATTTTTACGCCGAATTTTTTGGCTTCATCGCTGCGGGAAACAATGCAGCCGTCATTATTGCTGAGCACTACCACCGGTCTGGTGCGGAGATCAGGCCGGAACAACCTTTCGGCGGAGCAGTAAAAACTGTTGCAGTCTACGATCGCTTTCATGACGGGCATTTTAGTTGGGGGGCCACCGTTGCCGTGAGGCAACAGTGGCCCGGAAAAGGAAAAGCCAAAAGGAAAGGTCAATGGTCAATGGCTGCATCTTTTGCAGCAAGCTATTACAAGTGCATTGTTGTTTTAAGGGTGGGTAGGATGCCCACGGGTTTATTTCCCAAAAATAGGTTGGTGCTGCAGGACAGGGGCCGGCGCTTACCAGCCTGCAATTTTGATGACATCGGATGTTGGCAGCCAGCCTGTTGGTTCGTCCCAAAATAAACTGCCGGGACTGTTGGCCGCAACGGGTAATAGTCCAGGCTGGTTGTTAACCCCGGGGCGGGAGAGGCGCTGACCGGCCACTCCCGGATAACTGGCATAGCGGCCGGATCAAAGCGCATGGATGGCATAGGTTACAACGCCCCAGAATTCCAGCGTATCACAGGAAGGGTCCACTTCAGTGGCGGCAAAGCGTTTGTTCTCCGGGATCAGTCTCACTTTATTAATGGTGCGTTCCAGCCGGCGGATCAGCATTTCTCCATTGAGAACGGCAATCACCACGCGGCCGCTCTGTGGTTTGAGGCTGCGGTCCACCACTACTACATCACTGTCATGGATACCTGCTCCAATCATGGCGTCCCCGCGCATGCGCATGAAAAAGGTGGCGGGTTTGTTTTGGATCAGCTGTTCGTTGAGGTCAATGCCCCGTTCCATATAATCATCTGCGGCAGCGCCAAAGCCGGTGGCGTCGGCGGTCTTCAGGTCCCACTGGTTGTAGGATTTCGAACCCTTATAGGCTGCGCCATAAAATTGTTCGTTTTCCATTGTATTAAAATTTGGTAATGCTAAATTATTTAGTAAATTTATGCTAAAATAATGATCAGGTAAAAATTTTCTTATGCACAGTGGCTCTGTAACACATCCTATCCGGTTTGACTGGGCAGCACATGGCTGCCAGGATTATTCGCTGGTGATCCAGCCGGACAGTACTATCCGGGACCGGATCGTGGAAGAACGTCAACAGCTCCTGGACAACTATGGGCTGAAGGTATTACCGGCCGGCGCCTTTATCACCGTAGCGCAGTTTGCGGCGCGGGAGGGAATGGAAGAAACGCTGGTGCGCTGGATACAACGTATTTGCAGCCAGCAGGAAAGCTTTGTGGTGACCTTCAATAATTATGGCGGTCAGCCACCGCATACCATTTACCTCCGCATCATGGATCATGGACCTTTCCGGCAGCTGGCATGGCAGTTGCGGGCTATAGATGAGTTCATCCGCTCTTCTTCCTGTCCGCCGGCTACCCTGGTCAGCAGGCCCTGCCTGTCGCTCTCCGGGCCCCTGCCCGAGGCCATTTATGAAAAGGCGCTGCCTGATTTTTCCAGGCGTTTTTTTCATGAATCGTTCACAGCCGCAGAATTGCTGCTGCAGAAAAGGGATCCGTTCACGGGCCATACCCGGACCATCCATATATTCCGGATGCTGCCGGCTGCTCTCCATCCACCTAAAAATTAATCGTTATGCAACAAAACGTTCCTACCATACCCGACTACCGGGAGATCTACAAAAAGCAATTGCGCAGCAACGAGTATATGCTGGTCCTGATGCCGCATGAAGAGCTGCGCAACAAAATTATGCAGGTCAAGAAAGAATTCTTTGAGCATTACGAGGCGCCCACCGCCATCAGTGGCAAAGCGCATATCACCCTCCTGCGGTTCACGCAGCTGGAAATGCTGGAGGAAAGGATCGTGAACCGGCTGAAGACCATCGCTATGGGGCATTATCCTTTCAAAGTAGAATTAAAGGATTATGGTTCGTTCCCCAGTCATACCCTCTATATCCAGGTGGCCACCCGCCAGCCGGTGCAGCAGCTGGTGCGCAAAGTGCGGGAGTCCCAGCGGCTCCTGAAACTGGATAAGGAACATAAACCACATTTTTTGGACGAACCATATATCACCGTGGCGCATAAACTGGTTCCCTGGCAATACGAAAAAGCCTGGCAGGAATATTCGCACAGGCAGTTCACCGGCCGCTTTGTGGCGGACAGTATGTTCCTGCTGAAGCGCCGTACCGGTGAAAGGGCCTGGCAGATTGCGCAGCGCTTTGAGTTCCTGAACCTGCCGGTCAGCACTACACAAGGGGAGTTGTTATTCTAAATACCGACAAGGGCGCTACGGCTTTTGCTGTGGCGCCCGTTTTTTACCAATGCGGGCCGGCCGGCTATCGCTAAAACAGGTGGCCCTTCCGCTTCAACCCGGCCGCCGCTTACCTTTTATACAATTGATCCATACGCATATGTCTGGTCGGTGAATAGGCTGCCGGACCTCCCATGCTGAACCGTGGTCTGAAGGAAAGTGAAATGATTTTTTGTGAACAGATGGAAAAAGGAGATCCAACAATGGAGCAGGAAGAACCGCAACAGCCCCCCGCTTACCTCAAGGGCCGGGGCGCCCAGTTCAACACCCGTAATCGCTTTCTCCGGAATGAACAGGTGAAAGAACATGTGGAGGGCATTGACGATTGGGCGGAGCCCAACCAGCAAACACAGTTTTATGAAGAGATGGCCAAAGGAGTGGTCAATAAAGTGGATAGTCCTGACGTGGGGATGTATTACAGTATCAATCCCTACCAGGGTTGTGAACATGGTTGTATTTACTGCTATGCCCGCAATTCTTTCGAATATTGGGGTTATAGTGCGGGCGTGGACTTTGAGAAAAAGATCATGGTGAAAATGAATGCGCCGCAGCTGTTCCGCAAATTCCTGATGAACCCCAGGTGGCAATGCACGCCGGTGTCCCTGAGCGGTAATACCGATTGCTACCAGCCGGCCGAAAAAAAATACCGGCTCACCCGGCAGTTGCTGGAGATCTGCCTGGAGTTCAACCAGCCGGTGGGGATTATCACCAAGAATGCAGGTATCCTGCGCGACAAAGACATCCTGCAAAAGCTGGCAGAGCGGAACCTGGTCTCCGCCCTGGTGTCCGTGACCACTTTTAATGAAGACCTGCGGCGGGTGATGGAACCCCGCACCACTACCGGCCAGCAGCGGATCCGGGTGATCCGGGAACTCAGTGCCGTGGGCGTGCGGATGGGGGTCATGCTGGGGCCAATGATCCCCGGCCTTAACGACCATGAAATGCACGATATTCTGCAAACGGCCGCCGCCAACGGAGCCCGCTCTTCAGGATATACCTTTGTCCGGCTCAATGGGGCGGTGAAGCTGCTGTTCCACGACTGGCTATACAAGAACTTTCCCGACCGGGCCGACAAGGTCTGGCATATGATAGAGCAAAGCCATAATGGCAAGGTGAACGATAGCCGCTTCGGCGTACGCATGCGCGGCGAAGGGGAACTGGCCGATATCATCCGGCAGCAGTTTGCGAAATACAATAAGAAGTATGGATTAAATGATGAAAGCTGGGAGCTGGACTGCTCCAGGTTCTGCAGGCCGGGGGCGCAGATCAGCTTGTTTTAGGCGGGTATGGCCTGTTGGTATCCGGCAGGTCCTGACCCATCCGGCCGGGTTGCTGAACAACTTGTTGCAGGCGGATAAGGCTGATCCCTGACAGGGACCAGGAAAAGGAGAGAAGGCTCAGGCGTTAAATGGTCTTTTGCCTTCCAGCTGCCGCAGGGTGGCCTTGATCTGGGTCAGTTCCCGGCAGATAAACGCAATTTCACGGGCATTATCAAGGAGGTTCAGCTGTTGGAGTGTACGCTCCAGCACCTGGACCTTTTCGCGATGGTAGGTTACCATCACTTCCAGTGAATCAGCCATAACGGCTTCGTGTACAGGGTGGGTAGCGGCAGAAACTGCCTTTGAGAAGGTTTGTTGAGTGATCGCTGGGTGTGTCATAACGGCGGTTTAAATTATTAAATGGTTATCCCATGTTGATCTTCTCTATAGCCGGGTCCTGGGGGAATGCAAAATCCTGGACGTAATAACTGGTATTCAGCAAAGTTCTGTTCCCCGGCAATGCCAGACAACCGTTTAAATACGGGTTTTGAAAAGTAAACCATACTATTCAAAAAAGGTAGTTATACTTATTGGCTACAGTTTAATTCCGAATATCTTTAGCCCTGTTTTAACTTAAATTTTATCTAATGGCAACTATCCTGAAAAGCTCAACCCCCCTCATGGCCTGCCTGACCGCAGGGCTGGCCCTTACCCTTCTCTTTAATTCCTGTTCTGGCGGCCCTGATAAAGAAGACGGGGTCTGGATCCCTGTACCCAAGGACACGTCGGCCCTGGGCAGGATCAACCACTTTATTCCCAAAGAGGATATCGATTCCTGGACCAAGTCCTATGTGGTGGAACGGGAGATCATCCAGAAGAACGTTCCCGACCTGTACATTCCAATCAGCGAAGCCTTTAATAAAGAAGGCCTTATCAATATTCTGAAAGATCCCAAAAGTGTGGGGATCAAGATCTATTACGGTATTAAAAAAGGAGATAAACAACAGGAGCTGCGCATGATCCTGGTAGGGGTGGATGAGCAGGGCAAAGACCTGTACTATACCGAAGGCAGTAAAGCAGCCGCCCAGGGTGGCGGTGGCGGCCGTGGTGGTAGCGAGTACGGTCAATGTATTCCTCCCTGTGGTGATTAGAACAGGTTTGTTTTCTCTGAAATCCAACTATCATTCAATTTAGGAGCCTGGCTAATGGACAGAAGCTTTCAGTTTGTACTCAGTCTAAGTATCATTATTGCTGTCATTATAGGAATAGTACGGTACCGTAAAATGGACCGGGCTTACTATCCCTTTGTATACTTTACCATAGTGGCCTTCCTGATGGAACTGGCCGCCCATTATATGGTAAAGCACCGGGTGCAAACGGAGATCATTATTGCTATTGTGCATGTATATGGTTTCCTGGAGTTCTTTCTGTTTGCCAGGCTCTTTCATAACTGGGGGCTATTCAACCGCCAGAAGGATGTTTTTTATGCCGTGGCCGGCGCAGGGCTGGCCTTCTGTCTGGGCGCTGTTCTCCTGGTCCATGGCCTTCGGGAACTGAACTATTATTTCCTGATCGCCTATTCCTTTGCGCTTATTTTCTTCAGCGTCAGCTCTATCAACAAGATGGTGGTGCATGACAGGGGCAATATCTTCCGCAACCCCCAGTTCATCATCTGCCTCGGCATCATTATCTTCTATATCTTTTTCATTCTGGTGAATGTCACCTATCTTTCGGGCTTCCGGGAAAATCGCGAGATCAGCGTCAGCTTCCGGACCAACCTCCAGAACATCAATGTCTATTCAAACTTATTGGTTAACTTACTCTATGCAGTAGCAATGATATGGATACCTCGGAAGCAAAACTTTATGATGCCATTCTGATTGTGGGTGGGGTAGTGGGAATTGTGCTGCTCTACTTTATTTTTACCATCATCCGCTACCAGCGCCGTAGCCTCCGCCTCCATAAACAAAAGATCCAGGCTGAAATTGAGACCCTGGAAAATGAACGTCGCCGCATTGCCTCCGACCTCCACGATGAGCTGGGCCCCCTGCTCTCCGCCGTGAAACTGCATATCACCAGCCTGGACGCCAGCAGCGAACAGGACCAGCAGGTGATCGACAAGTCCAGCATGCATATTGATACCATCATCGGTAAACTGCGGGAGATCTCCAACAACCTTATGCCCAATACCCTGATCCGCAAGGGACTTCAACGGGCCATCAGTGAGTTCATAGACCATGCCCAGCAGGCCAGCGGCCTCCAGATCCGGTTTGTTTGTGAAAAACCTCCCCAGCTTCCCCAGCAAAAGGAGATCAACTGCTACCGCATTATCCAGGAAATTGTACACAACACCATCAAACACGCCAAAGCCTCGGTGCTGCTGATCCGCCTGGTGACCGAGGGCAACCGTTTATTGCTCATGACGGCCGACAATGGCAAGGGTTTTGATTATTTTTCCAAAGTCAGGGACAATCCAGGGCTCGGACTTCGTAACTTGCAGAGCCGGGCCGAAGTGATGGGCGCCGAACTGAGTTGCCAGAGCGAACCGGGTAAGGGGACGATGTATACCATCGAGATCCCTATTTAAAGGCAAACAACCCTGTCAAAATAATTATGAGCACACACGGCAATATAAGGGTCATTATTGCTGATGATCATGAAATATTCCGGGATGGCATGCGGATCATGCTCCAGAAACAACCGGATATTGAAGTGGTAGCAGAAGCAGCTGATGGTAAGGAACTGATTGACCAGGTCAGGACCCTTATGCCTGATATCGTGATCAGTGACGTTAAAATGCCCCGGATGGACGGAGCGGCAGCTACCCGCCACCTCACAGAACATTACCCCCATATCGGCATCATTGCCCTCACCATGTTTGATGAAGAAGACCTCATTATCGATATGCTGGAAGCAGGCGCCAAAGGATACCTGCTCAAGAATGCCGATAAACATGAAATTGTTGAGGCCATCAAATCCGTTCATGATAAACAACCTTACTACTGCCGCCATACTTCCCACCGCCTGGCAGAGATGGTAGCCAAAAGCAAATTCAATCCGGGAAAACAGAAAGTGGCCCCCGAATTCAATGAGCGGGAACTGGAGATCATCCGCTTTATCTGCGATGGCCTTACCAGCAAGCAGATCGGTGAAAAGATCTTTCTCAGCGTACGCACCGTGGAAGGGCTGCGCATGAAGATCCTGGAAAAGATGGAAGTGAAGAATACGGCCGGCATCATTATCTACGCCATCCGGAATAACCTGTATAGTCCCGAACGGATCTGATATTCCCTGCACACCGGCCCCTGGCGGAAAGCAGGTAAAGGGGGAGATGAATAACGGCCGCTACAGGAGTTCAAAAATATAAGGGAGCGGGGATTCTTCCAGGACAAGGCGGACAAAGCCATCGTCCACCACATCCCATTTCACGAGGCGGATAAAGCCGTCGGCTATCTCGATGCCGGTAATATCCCCATCACTGAAGCAGCAGCAGCCCGTATTGAAATAGCTGGGATGCGCCATGGTCCTGACCAGTTTCTTGCCGGCGTATTCCAGCTTTCTTTTGTCCAGGCTGGCCTGGATAGACTGGATCAGCTCCTGGTCGCCGGTGCCGATCGCTTTTTCCAGTTGTCTGGTAAGCCGGTCAATATGGTCCAGCGAGGCGAAGACCGGCTTATGGGTATGTCCGGA